>DRKU01000076.1 GCA_011051615.1 Gammaproteobacteria bacterium | reverse complement strand
TCGGGGGCGGGTGAGCGACGCACTGTCTCGCCCAGCCAGGCGAGGTGGTGCCACACCACCAGGTCGGTCATGAACTGCTCGTCCACGTAGATCAGGGTTTCGGGGTGTTGCAGGATCCAGCGCGCCATCTCGGCCAGCTGGCGATATGGTGCGAAGCGCTTGATGAGGCGATCTTCGTTGGCGCGCAGGCAATGACCGATGAGGCGCAGACGCTCGGCTGGCTCGGTGCTGGGCGTGGTCTCCACCAGTGCCGCCAGCATGGCATCGCGCAGCGGTTCACCGCGTTGCAGCCAGCCCGCGAGCTGCGTTTCATAATCGCGTAACTGCTCCAGCAGCACCGGCGCCAGGTTGATCACCGCGCGCGCGCCGGGCACCGCCTCGATGTGGGCCGCCATGTCCACGTAATCCTTGATGGCGTGCAGGTAGGTCCACGGCAACTGGTATTCGCCACTGCGCAGATCGCGGTATTCGGGCTGGTGCATGTGCCAGCACAACACCACCTGCAGGCCGTGCTCATCGGACATGGTGCAGCTCCTGGCCCAGCATCTCCGGTGTTACCAGTACGATGCCTTTCTCCGTGACGTAGAAATGCTCCGCATCATCCTCGGGGTTCTCGCCGATGACCATCCCGCTCGGAATGTCACAGCCCTTGTCGATCACGGCACGGCGAATGTGCGCGCCCTGGGAAATCACCACGTCGGGCAGGATCACGGAATCTTCCACCTGCGCATAGGACTCGACACAGACATTGGAAAACAGCAGCGAGTGACGTACCGAGGCGCCGGAGACGATGCAGCCGCCCGAGACCATGGAATCCACCGCCATACCGCGGCGACCCTCGTCGTCGAAGACGAACTTGGCCGGTGGCACCTGTTCCTGGTAGGTCCAGATGGGCCATTCGTCGTCGTAGAGATTCAGCTCGGGAGTAATACCGACCAGCTCCATGTTGGCCTCCCAGAAGGCATCCACCGTGCCCACGTCACGCCAGTAGGCCTGTCGGCCGGTGACGGGATCATTGAAATGATAGGCACTGATGTTGTACTTCTCGATGGCAGCGGGGATGACATCCTTGCCGAAGTCCCGCGACGATGTTGGTGTGTCGGCATCGTGGATCAACTGTTCGATCAGGAAATCGGTATTGAAGATATAGATCCCCATGGAAGCGAGGGCCACGTCGCTGCGTCCGGGGATGGGATGGGGGTGGTCCGGTTTCTCCTCGAATTCGACGATGCGATTGTTGCGGTCCACACCCATGACGCCGAAATCGCGTGCCCGCTCCAGCGCTACTTCGATGCAGCCCACCGTGGCATCGGCGCCACGCTCCACGTGGCTGGCGAGCATGGTACCGTAGTCCATCTTGTAGATGTGATCACCGGCAAGAATGAGTACAAAGTCCGGCGCATGGCTGCGTATGATATCGATGTTCTGGTAGAGCGCGTCCGCGGTGCCTTCGTACCAGGAGGTCTCGATACGTTGCTGGGCGGGCAGCAGCTCGACGAACTCACCGAACTCGCCGCGCAGATGACCCCAGCCCATCTGGATATGGCGGATCAGGGAATGGGCCTTGTACTGGGTCAGCACGCCCACGCGGCGAATCCCCGAATTGATGCAGTTGGAGAGGGGAAAATCGATAATGCGGAACTTGCCGCCAAACGGTACCGCCGGCTTGGCGCGCCACATGGTAAGGTGCTTGAGACGTGAGCCCCGGCCGCCGGCGAGGATCAGCGCCAGGGTATCGCGGGTAAGGCGGCTGACAAAACGAGGCGAGCGTGGGTGTCTCATGGCAACCGTTCCCTGTGTTCGGAAAAGTGGTGCAGCCTGTAAGTTATAGCATTGTTGATCGTGCAGCGGGATGACAGTATTGATATACGACAACAAACATACCCGAACATTTAAACTACAATGACAACTTGCCGGTGACCATAGGGATATTCCCCCGTATGGCCCGGACCCGGCCCAGGACAGCGCACCGCGATGACACGCACCAAGGCACACCGCCCGGCCCTCGACGAAGCGCAGATCCGCATTATCGAGGCACGCCACCACGATCCCTTCGAGGTGCTCGGCCCCCATGAACACGGTGGTCAGGTCAGCCTGTGCGCCCATCTGCCGTGGGCCGAGAGCGTGGAGATCGAGGAGCTGGGCGAATCGCTGGCGCGCATCGACGGTACCGACCTGTTTCTCTGGCAGGGGCGCGCCGGAACCCTCCCGCCCCACTACCACCTGCGCTGGCAGAGCAAGGACGGCCACTGGCAGAGCCACGTCGATCCCTACAGTTTCGCGCCACTGCTGAGCGACTTCGACATGCACCTGTTCGGGGAAGGCCACCACTGGCACATCTACCGCATCCTCGGCGCCCACCTCTGCACCGTGGATGGTATCGACGGTGTCCGTTTCGCCACCTGGGCGCCCAACGCCGAGCGAGTCAGCGTGGTGGGCGACTTCAACCGCTGGGACGGGCGTTGCCACCCCATGCGCGTGCGCGGCGCCAGCGGCCTGTGGGAGCTCTTCATCCCCGGCCTGCCTGACGGCAGTCTCTACAAGTTCGAGATCCGCAACCGCGACAGCGGCCAGATCATGCTCAAGACCGACCCTTACGGGCAGGCCTTCGAGCTGCGCCCCCTCACCGCCGCCGTGGTCCACGATGACAGTCGCTACCAGTGGGGCGATGCGGAATGGCAGAAGATGCGTGCGGCCACCGACTGGCTGCACCGGCCCGTTTCCATCTACGAGGTCCACCCGGGTTCCTGGCGGCGGCGTGGTGACGGCGGCTTCCTCGACTACCGCGAACTGGCTCACCGCCTGGTGGAACACGTCACGGCGCTGGGCTTCACGCACATCGAGCTGATGCCCATTACCGAACACCCGCTGGACGCCTCCTGGGGTTACCAGACCACCGGCTACTTCGCCCCCACGCGGCGCTTCGGCGAACCCGATGATTTCCGCTACTTCGTCGATTACTGCCACCAGCACGGCATCGGTGTCCTGCTCGACTGGGTGCCGGCGCACTTTCCCCGTGACGACTTCGGCCTCGCGCGTTTCGATGGCACGGCGCTGTATGAACACGAGGACCCGCGCCGCGGCGAACACCGTGACTGGGGCACACTGATCTACAACTACGGTCGACCCGAGGTGCGCAATTTTCTCATTGCCAGCGCCAACTTCTGGCTGGAGGAATACCATCTCGACGGCCTGCGCGTGGACGCCGTGGCCTCCATGCTCTACCTGGATTACTCCCGGGAGCCCGATGACTGGTCACCCAACATCTACGGCGGTAATGAAAACCTCGAGGCCATCGATTTTCTGCGCCAGCTCAACGACGTCACCCACGGCGAACACCCGGGTACCCTGATGATCGCCGAGGAATCCACCGCCTGGCCCCAGGTCAGCCGCCCCACCTGGCTGGGCGGACTGGGCTTCACCCTCAAGTGGAACCTGGGCTGGATGCACGACACCCTCGACTACATGCAGAAGGATCCCGTGCATCGCCACTTCCACCACGACCAGCTCACCTTCGGGCTGCTCTACGCCTTCACGGAAAACTTCGTACTGCCCTTTTCCCACGACGAGGTGGTACACGGTAAACGCTCGCTGCTCTACCGCATGCCCGGTGACGAATGGCAGCGTTTCGCCAACCTGCGCCTGCTCTACACCTACATGTACACCTATCCCGGCGCCAAACTGCTGTTCATGGGCAATGAACTGGCCCAGGGCGACGAGTGGAACCACGACGGCGAGCTGGACTGGTACCTGCTGGAATTTCCCCTCCACCGTGGTGTACACACGCTGCTCGCCGATCTCAACCGGGTCTATCGTGCCGAGCCTGCGCTGCATGCCTGCTCCTTCGAGGCCCGGGGCTTCGAATGGATCGACTGCCACGATGCCTCGCAGTCGGTGTTGAGCTACCTGCGCCGCGGCAATGACGAAATGGTCGTGGTAGTGCTCAACTTCACGCCCATTCCGCGCCACCACTACCGCATCGGTCTGCCCGCCGCCGGCACCTGGCGCGAGATCCTCAATTCCGACTCCACCTATTACGCCGGCAGCAACTGCGGCAACTATGGCGAGCTGCACAGCGAGGACATCCCGTGGATGAACCGCCCCTGCTCACTGGAACTCAGTCTGCCGCCGCTGGGTGGTGTGATCCTCAAGCTGGAGCGCCACGCATGAGCCCTGCCGCGGCACCCCGCTACCGCATCCTGTTCGCTGCCAGCGAGGCCTGGCCGCTGATCAAGACCGGTGGCCTGGCCGACGTGGCCGGTGCCCTGCCGGTGGCCCTCAAGGCGCGCCACCACGATATCCGCCTGCTGCTGCCAGCCTACCCGCAGGCCCGCGCAACGCTGGAGAAACCCCGCCCCGCCGGGCACTTCACCCTCGGCGGCTATGCCGTCGAGCTGGTACGGGGCCGCCTGCCCGGCACGCCCGTACCCGTGTGGCTGGTGGGCTGCCCGGCGCTGTTCGAGCGCCCCGGCAATCCCTACCTGGGACCGGACGGCCTGCCGTGGCCGGACAACGCGCAGCGCTTTGCACTGTTCGATCGGGTCATCGCCCATCTCGTCGGCACCGCGTCCCCCTGGCGCTGGCAGGCCGATATGCTGCACCTGCACGACTGGCAGACCGGCCTCGTGCCGGCCCTGTTGCACGGGCAGACGACTCGCCCGGCCTGCGTGTTCACCATCCACAATCTCGCCTACCAGGGCCGCTTTGGCTACAGCACCTTCGCCACGCTGGGCCTGGCCGAGGACCTGTGGACGCACGAAGGCCTGGAGTTCCACGGCGACATGGCCTTCATCAAGGGCGGACTGGCCTTCGCCGATCGCCTCAACACCGTCAGCCCCGGCTATGCCCGCGAGATCATGACACCGGACTTCGGCTACGGCCTCGACGGCCTGCTGCGCCATCGCAAGGCACGCCTGTCCGGCATCCTCAACGGTATCGACACCCGGGCCTGGAACCCGGCTCATGATCCCCACATTGCCTCGCCCTACAACGCCCGCCGCCTCGGCGACAAGACTGCCAACAAGACCGCGCTGCAGCGCGCACTGGGCCTGAAGGTGGATGCCGACGCACTGCTGGCGGGCAACGTGGGCCGCATGGTGGAACAGAAGGGCATCGACCTGCTGTGCGAGACCCTGCCGGCGATGATGGAGCGGGGCATTCAGCTGGTGGTGCTGGGCAGTGGTGAGGCACGCTTCGAAGAACGCCTGCAATACCTGGCGCGTCAGTACCCGGGGCAGGTGGCGGTGCGCATCGGCTACAACGAGGCACTGGCCCATCGTATCGAGGCAGGCAGTGACCTGTTCCTCATGCCCTCACGCTTCGAACCCTGCGGCCTCAATCAGCTCTACAGCCTGCGCTATGGCACCCTGCCGCTGGTGCACCGCGTCGGCGGCCTTGCGGATACCGTGATCGAAAAGGGTGACAAGGCCACCGACAACGGCTTTGTCTTCGATGCCCCCCACGGCGAAGCCCTGCTGGCGGCGCTGGATCGCGCGCTGGCCCTGTGGGCGAAGCCCACCGCCTGGCGGCGACGGCAACGCAACGCCATGCGCGCCGACCATTCCTGGCGGCACAGTGCAATGGAGTATGAAACGCTCTATGCCCGCGCGCTGGCGGACCGACAGGCGGAGCAATCAGCTATGGAGCTTGCGCGCCGCGGCAAAACAGTCCTTGCGCCACAGACAGTCTAACTGGTCACACTGCCCATTGACGGCGGTCGCGAAACACTGGGGGTTACCTTCTTCCTTTTGCAGGTAGCGAATCAGCTCGAGCTTTTTCAGCTTGCCGGGCTTTAGCCCGCGTTGACGGGCAATGGCACGGATTTCCTCGACTTGCATTGTTTTAATCCCTTATAAACCGGATGAGTGAGTCATCGGCAACCGCTGTATTCCACCTCGTTCCACGCCGGTCCCTGTTCGTGGACACCGTTTTCCCGGTTGCACACTGATTGTTATAGCTCACCGGGGCCGCCGATCAACCATTGGTGAAGTTTTTAAAACGAGTCCGGTGTATGGGACCGAAAACGGCCCCAGCCGCGCAGCAAAGTCCATGTCTTGACAGCGAACGGTCCGAATGGGTCTATTATGTGTGGGTAATGCGAGATCCATGCACCGTGCATACGCGAGGGGGCGCGCACAACGATGAAAATGGCAATGATTGGGCTTGGCAAGATGGGGGCCAACATGGCGCGACGCCTGTTGCGCGCCGGTCACGAGGTGGTGGGTTATAACCGCTCCACCACCATCACCGGCGAGTTGACCCAGCAGGAGGGACTCATCCCCGCCACCAGCATTGAAGACGCCGTGGCAAAGCTGGCCCCGCCACGCGTGGTGTGGCTGATGCTGCCCTGTGGCGATCCTACCGAGGACACCCTCATCCGCCTGCACGATCTGCTCGATGCCGGTGACATCGTGGTGGACGGCGGCAATGCCAACTACCACGACAGCCAGCGTCGCGCCCGCGAGTTGGCCGAGGTGGGTATCCACTTCATCGATGCGGGTACCTCCGGGGGCGTGTGGGGACTGGACAACGGCTACTGTATGATGGTCGGTGGCGATAAACAGGCAGTGGCAAGCATTACACCCGTTCTGGAAAGCCTCGCACCGGCCGCGGACCGCGGCTGGGCGCACGTGGGGCCGGTGGGCGCGGGCCATTTCACCAAGATGATCCACAACGGTATCGAGTACGGCATGATGCAGGCCATGGCCGAAGGCCTGCAACTGCTGCGCGGCAAGGAAGAGTTTGCGCTCGACCTGGCGCAGATCACCGAGCTGTGGCGCCACGGCTCGGTGGTACGTAGCTGGTTGCTGGATCTCAGCGCCGAATTTCTCAGCCAGGATCAGGAACTGGCGGATATCGCGCCGCTGGTGGCCGACTCTGGCGAAGGCCGCTGGACCGTGGACGAGGCCACCGCGCAGGGTGCAGCGACACCCGTGCTGGCGCTGGCCCTGCACATGCGTTTTGCCAGCCAGGACCAGTACGGCTATGCCAACCGCCTGCTGGCCATGATGCGCAACGCCTTCGGCGGCCACCTGGTGGCGAAAAAGGACGACCCGGCCGGTAGCTGATCGGCACACACAAGGACAAGCCCCATGATCGAACCCTGCACCTTCGTCATCTTCGGCGCCACGGGTAACCTGGCGCGCCTCAAGCTGCTGCCCGCGCTCTACCACCTGGACAAGGTCGGTCGTCTGCCCGAGGGCATGTGCATCGTCGGCACCGGACGGCGCGAGTGGGACGACACGGCCTGGTGTGACTATGTCAGCGAGTTGCTCGAAGAGCGTGTGCGCGGCGGTGTCGACAGTGAGGTACTGCAACGTTTTCGCCAGCGGCTGCGTTTCTTCTCCGGCGACATCCAGGACAACGCCACCTTCGCGCACCTGCACCACACCATCCTCGACGACAACGCCTGTCCCAACAACATCGTCTTCTATCTCGCCGTGCAGCCGTCCATCTACGCGCGTATCGCCAATGCGCTTGCCGCTGCCGGGCTCAATGACGAGGAACACGGCTGGCGGCGGCTGGTGATCGAAAAACCCTTCGGCTTCGACCTGGAGAGTGCCGAGATCCTCGAAGAACAGTTGCACCGCCACTTCAGCGAAAAACAGATCTTTCGTATCGATCACTATCTTGGCAAGGGCATGGTACAGAACGTGCTGGTGTTTCGCTTCGCCAACCTGATCATGGAGCCCCTGTGGAATCGCAACTTCATCGATCACGTGCAGATCACCCATTCCGAGTCGCAGGGCATCGCCGGGCGCGCCGAGTACTACGACGGTGTTGGTGCCATGCGCGACATGATCCAGAGCCACCTGTTGCAGATGCTCACCCTCGTCGCCATGGAGCCACCACCCTCGCTGGATGCCGATTCCCTGCGTGACGAGAAGGTCAAGGTGCTGAAATCCATTCGCCCCATCGCGCGCACCGCTGTGCATGCCCATGCCTTCCGCGCCCAGTACAGCGGCGGACGCGTCGATGGCGAAACGGTGCTGCCCTACGTGGAAGAGGAAGGTGTCGATCCACACAGCACCACCGAGACCTATGCCTCGCTCAAGCTCTACATCGATAACTGGCGCTGGCGCAACGTACCCTTCTACCTGCGCACCGGTAAGCGCATGGCGCGCAACAGTTCCATGATCGCCATCCGCTTCAAGCACCCACCGCAACAACTGTTCCGCAAGACCCAGCTCGAACAGCTCAAACCCAACTGGGTGTTGCTCGGTATCCAGCCACAGGAATGCATGCGCCTGGAGATCCAGGCCAAGGAACCGGGACTGGAACTGCGCGCTCACACCACCCAGCTCGATGCCGCCTACTGCGGCACCACCACCAACCAGCTCGAGGCCTACGAAGACCTGTTGCTCGACGTGATCGAAAATGACTGCTCGCTGTTTTTACGCTACGACGAGATCCGCTGGGCCTGGGAGGTGGTGGACCCGGTGCTCAAGCTGTGGTCCACCGAGCGTGATTTCATCCACACCTACCCCTCGGGCAGCTGGGGGCCGGCAGAGGACAACCGCCTGTTCGATCGCGACGACCAGATATGGCGCAATGCGCTGTACGAGGATGAAACCTGAGTACGTCTCGCCACACCCGTTGCAACTAAATACGTGTTCCGAATTCCACTACAGTTTACAGACGTCGAACTCTCTCCGGGGCGACGTTTACGGACCGTCAGCCGCAGGGAAGCGGCTGTCGAGCGTACAGGGACGTATGTATCGCGTGTCCGTAAACGTCGCCCCGGAGAGAGACAGGCAGACAGGGCAATC
>DRKU01000075.1 GCA_011051615.1 Gammaproteobacteria bacterium | reverse complement strand
TCTCTCCGGGGCGACGTTTACGGACCGTCAGCCGCAGGGAAGCGGCTGTCGAGCGTACAGGGACGTATGTATCGCGTGTCCGTAAACGTCGCCCCGGAGAGAGACAGGCAGACAGGGCAATCTGGTTACTCTCAGGTGATCGGGGATTCGGAACACGTATTTAGCTCATCGCCACGTGCAGGGCACCCAGCAGGCCGGGGCTGTCGTGGGTGATCACATACAGGGGAATGGTTTTCAACAGCGCGCCCATGGGCGCCTTGTGGGTAAAGCGCTCGACCACGTCCGCCTGTTGCAGGCGCGGCAGGATCTGCGGCGCGATGCCCCCCGCCAGGTAAAGCCCGCCGCGAGGCAGGCAACTCAGAGCCAGGTTGGCCGCACAGGAAGCATACAGGCCGACGAACATATCCAGTGCTGCCACCGCCTGCGGGTCGTCGCCCTTCAGGGCCGCGGCACTGATCGCCGCCGGCTCGTGCAGGGCCGTGGCCGACATACAGTGTTCGTTGGCGCTGAAGCGATAGATCTCCAACAGCCCGGATCCCGAGAGACAGTGCTCCCAGGTGGCGCGTCCGAACTGGCCCTGCAACCAGTGCCACAGTTGCGCTTCATGCAGGGTCGCGGGCGCCATGTCCCTGTGACCCGCCTCACTGGGGATCACCTGCATGCGTTGGTGACCATGCACCGTACGCGGTATGGCAATAGCCTGCCCAAGCCCGGTGCCTGCCCCCATTACGGCCCGCACACCGTCCTCGATGGGCACACCGTCCTGCAGGGTGACGAAATCGTCGTCATCGAGCACGACGAGGCCATGCGCAATGGCTTCGAAATCGTTGAGCAGCCGCACGTGGGTAAAACCGAATCGCTCGGCCAGGGTCTGGCTGTCGATCCGCCAGGGCAGGTTGGTCAGGCGCACATGCTGACGCCCGTCGACCTCGGTATGCACGGGCCCCGCCACGGCGAAACAGACGCCATCGAGATCCGGCGCGTCGAGGAGAAATTCCATGAGGATGGCATCGAGGGAATCGTATTCCGCGCTGGCGTAGATCTCCCGGTGCATGGTTTCCGGCGCGCCCGTGCCGGCCTGACGCGCCAGTAACAGGCGGGTATTGGTGCCACCGGTATCACCGGCCAGGTAGTACGACGTTGCGCTCATAGGTCGTGGGTCCCGAAGATTCTGCCACGCTCGTGAGAGACATGACTTAGCCTGTCTGCTCCCCGACAGCTTAACCCGAATCCACGCAGCTAACCCAGCCCCGGGTCGAGATCGGCGGCCGCCGCCGTATCCACCAGCCATTCCAGGCCGGGTCGCGGCATCAGCCACGATACCGGGTATTGCGCCAGCGGCGCCGGGGCCTGCATGACCTCGTGCAACACCGCCCGTTTTGCGCTACCGGCGACCAGCAGCAGGACGTTGGCGGCGGCATCGAGCACCGGCAGGGTCAGGCTGATTCGCCAGGCGGCGAGCTTTTCCACGTACACCGCGGCTACCGGCAGGGTATGTTCGCCAAGGATGGCGGTATCGGGAAACAGGGAGGCCGTGTGCCCGTCGTCTCCCATGCCCAGCAATACCAGGTCGAAGCGCGGCCAGCCATCGACATCACGCGGCAGGTGTTCCAGTTCGCGCGCATAGCGCGCCGCGGCGGCGGCGGGATCATCCAGCTCTGCCTCGATGCGATGAACCTTCGCCGGGGCAATCGGCACATGCGCCAGCAGGGCCTCACGCGCCATGTGGTAGTTGCTCTGCGCGTCGTCGGGGGGCACGCACCGCTCGTCGCCAAAAAAGACCTGCCAGCGTGACCAGTCGATACGCGCGGCGATGTCCGCCTCGGCCAGCCGCGCATACAGAGCCCGCGGCGTCGATCCCCCGGCCAGGGCGATGTAGAAGCGGTCGTGATCGGCGCAGGCGGCCGCGGCCAGCGTAACTACCCGCTCGGCGGCCACCTCGGCCAGAGCCGCGGGGTCTGCGACCACCTGACAGCGGTAGCGTGTAGATTCAGTCATGGGCCTCGAAGGCAAGGGGGGCATTGCCCCTGCGCACCAGTTCGTAGATGTCCCAGCGTGTCAGACGTCCGCCGCTGCGGCGCTCCTTTTCCAGCTTGTAGCCCATGACCACACGCTCACCGTCGCTGCGCAGATGAATGGAGCCATAGACTACGACATTGCGCTCCAGCAGGCGATCGACCAGTGCGTTCAGCTGCTGTTCCAGGTCGGCGCGGCGACCAGCATCGGTCTCGGCATGGATACGCTCGTGCATGCGCCCGATCTCTTCACGCGTAATGCTTTCCTCTTCGCGCGTGGAACGCGCCAGCTCGGTGGAGAAGATAAGCGGCCGCCAGCCATGACCGTGCAGGCCGATGGCGCCCAGGGTATCGCTGCGCGGATGGGCATAGGACTCGTTGTCGCCACTGGAGATCACCGTGGCGGTGGCGGCCACGGTACGCATGAAGGTATCGGTAAAATCCGACGAGCCGTGATGGCAGAGCTTGGTAATGTCCGAGCGCAACTCTGGCCGCGCCCCCTCAATGACGGCCTGCTCCACCTCTGGTGACCATGGCCAGGGATCGTCCACCTCCGAGTAGTGCTGTAGCAGGTAAACCTCCGACGGTCGGTTGAGATCACCACCGAACAGCAGGCGCAGGTTACGGTACTGCAACTGGAGGATCACCGAGTGCCCATTCTTGGTCTTGCTGATGCTGAAGGCCGTACTGCCCGGCTTGCTGCCAAAAGTGCGCAGGCGCGCACGGCCATGGCTGTCGTGCTCCACCACCGGTCCCAGTACCCGCAGGCGCAGTTCGCGCCGGCCACCGAAACCGGGTACGAAACCGTCGCTACCGTGCACGTTGGAAAGCATGGCGATATCGTCCACGCGGCCACTGTCCAGCGCGCTCTTCAACAGGGCTGGGTACTGTTTGTTGAACCGGGATTGGTCAGGATGGCGCCAGCGGCGCCCATTGAGAAAACGCCGCAGGGTTTCCTGGTCCTCCATCAACTCGACGAGATACTTCTGCCTGCCCACTTTTGCCATCCGGCCCAGGGGTTCACGCCGGTTGCGTGTTTCGATGAGGCCGTTGTGGTAGACGGCCCGGAAGGAAACATTTTCCTCCTCAAAGAGTTTTTTGAAACCGTAATAGTGGTCCTTGTCGGGGTGGGTGACGATGGCAGCATCGAATTTCCACTTGTTGCGGAAACCGCCGTAGCGCCACTTGAGATGGCGATACATATTGTCGGAAATACCGGCATCGATGATGAGGTGTTTGTTATCAGGGGTGATCAGCAGGCAACCGTCTCCCTGGCCCACATCGACAAACACCACCTCGAGGATCTGCTCATCCTGAAGGTCGTCCTCGTGCATCCAGCCCGAGGTACCCCGCGCAAATACCGGCAGCATCTTTCCCCGCGGCTGCTCGTCGGTGCGCATCTCCACCCAGTCTCCCCACAGGAGGTGATTGATCTCCTTGCCCACGCGATCGACGATCTTCGCGGAGGGGTAGACGGCGTACTTGTAGGTGGGCATACACAGGTCCTTTGTGCGGCAGGGATAAAAGACAGTGTAACGACTACCCGTGACGCGTGCCACTCGTCAGGTGAATACGATCACTGTTCATTATGTCTGACAATGTCCCGTGCATGCAGATCCTGATTCTTAGTTGTCACCAATCCCTTTTACGCACTTATCAGGCATCTCTGTCATTAGTATTTCAGCAACCTTTCGTATTCTTCGACCGCATCTTCATCAATCACAACTTGAACTGACTTTGCCTGGTGAGCATTTGAATCTCGTTTCTTCACACCAGAGATCCAGTACTCTTCGCCTGTTTTCTCATCAAGATAGTTTCCCTTTTTCCCGCCACCCTTGATTCGCAGGAGTGTTTTGTCCCGATAGTAAACAGTCAGCCCGGACTTTGAGAACGTCACCCAGCCGACTCTGGCTCCGGCTCCGGCACCATCAATTTCACCATCCTTGTTTTCGATATACATTATTCGGCGATTCTCGCCTTTGGTAAGCTGGTTTTTCTTCATGGCAAACAAGGCCTATAAAAGACACCTGGGACAAATGCATTACATTTTGCATTTTAGTATTTTCCGAGGCCGCTACGAAAAAAATTGGTGAAGCACCGGGCAGTGGCAAATATAACCGGCTCCAGGTTTTCACTGGCCCGTTTTAGTTTGATGCAACCTACGAACACCATTCCTCGATATTTGAACTATTAACCTTGCGAATCTTTTTGAAACCACGCTGGACATTAAGTGCGTTTGCCCTGGAATCATATCGATATATGTGCCGAAACAACCCTTCAAGCTCAATAATCTCTTCATCACGAATATTATCCCAGACTTCAAACACTGAACAATGCGTCCAAAGCCCAGCTTTTTTCTTTTTGTGCCCTCTAAGCCTCCCTCGCACGCCACCGCCACTACCTGCATTGGTCATCCCCACGTACACAACGTCGTATCTGTCAATTCTCGGGCGGTACTTGTATAAAACGTAAATACCACGAATACCACGCGGAAATCGTAGAATCTCCTCCACAGGTAGATACTCCGCACAACGCTTAATTAATCGTAAGGGACTTTGCTCCATAAGCCTACCCATCTTCAAATTCATCAAACTGCGGCACATCATCCGCAACCTCGTCCCAGTTCGCCTTCGATCCCACAAAGATATGTGCCCCCGGCCGCTCTTCGATATCGCTCTCGATGGTGCCAAGCCGGATGCGCACCTGATTGGGGTGGCTTGCCCTGCGGCTCATGATGGGTGAACCACAGGTGCGGCAGAAGTACTTGTTCTGATCATCGGAAACAGCGTAAGTGGTCAGGTTGTCCTCACCACTGAGAAACACAAAGTTGTTCGCCGCGACGTTGCCATTGGTGGCATAGGCGGTTCCCTGTACCTTGCGACACTGGGAACAGTGGCACATGACGATGTCCTCGATGGGCCCACGGATCTCGAAGCGCACGGCACCGCAAAGGCAGCCGCCCTGGTAGGGATGTGTCCTGCTCACGCTGCCCGTCATGTTCAGTAGCTGTAGCGATCGCGGTCCCAGGGGGCCGCGCCGGTGCCCTTGCGCAGGGAGCGGTTGAGCATGGAATCCACATCTTCGCTGGCGGCGCGCCCTTCGCGCACTTTTTGCAGTTCGATGTATTCATCTTCGTAGCGCGCCTGCTCCTCGGGTGAGAGCGCACGCCATTCCTCAGGCGACAACCCGTAAGGCCCGGTGGCACAAGCGGCCGACACCATGACAATAATCAGGATACTAGCAGGGAGCCAACTGCGCTGCAGAGCCGATGGCATTGAGAATAGCATTGATAACCTCCCGCGTTACGCGCCCACGGTTGAAAGCAATATCACACAAGAACAGGAAAACGATACCCACATACACCAGAAAACCGAGACCGGTATAGTCACCATAGATGATCGTCAGCAGCCAGTTCTGTTCGAAGACGTAGAACCACGAGCAGATGGCAGTGGAAACAAACAGCAGGGTCCCCGGCAGGAACAGGTGACTGATTGCCGCCGGACGTAGCCAGGAAACAAGCAGCAGGAATACAAACACCCCAAGATTCACGCTAAGAAAGATACGGATGTCCCGTTTCAGTTCCGTGGACACTTCCATGTACCTGACCTGCATGAACTCCTGAAGTTTTTTTCCTGCCTGCTCCAGGCCGGTCAGTTGAAACTCGTACCCCGACCTGATGCGCGCTGCGATCTTCCGGCGGCATTCGCAACTGAGGTCGGACATTTCAGCTATCACCTGAGCGATCTTCTCGTGCATACCAGCCTTGAGCTCGGCACGGATGCGTTCTATCGCCGTCCGCTGGTCCTCCAGCATGCGCCCCGCGGCCCGGCCCAGCACGCCTCCGGGGCGATTCAGTTGCAGGCTGTCTATCTTCGCCTCGGTTTTTTCTTCCAGCTTCTCGCGCAGAAAATCGCTGGCAAAATCTTCAACGGCCTGTGGCAGGCTGTAGGTGAAGTACAGGAAGGAGCCAAACAGCAGGACACCAGCCATGCCAAAAACACGCAAGATCAGCTTTTTCACAACCGCTCCTTCGGTCAACCGCCCGCCGGTAGATCTACTTTACTATCACCGGGTTGACAGTCACGCTGTCGATCATCGGCGTCGGGGTGTAATAAGGGTAGTAATAGGGATAGACGGGGGCATAGTAGCCCGCACCGTTGCCCCGAGGGGCATATTTGGATGGCCCATCGGTTGATGTGGCGCAACCGGCAAGCAGGAATACTGCCAGTAACACCGGCAGCGCGGACGCAAACCTGTATGCTGTTCGTCTTGCCATGGTCACCGGCCTCCTGCGTTTAAGGTATGAATACCATCACGGTGAATCGACACTGCTGTCCTCCACCATCCAGTTTAGCTCGCCCGGCTGCGTTTTGAGCGCAGCCACTTGATGAGTGGCTCCCATTGTTCCAGGTCCTGCCATACCGCAGAGGGCGCCAGTTCGAAGATCCCCACGCCGCGCTGGGCGGCGCGGATGTAGTTCTGGGTGTCGCGTAAATGGGTCAGAAAGGGGATCTTCAGCTTGCCGAGATACGTCTCCAGCTCGTGATAGATGCGGGTGTTCTCGCGCACGCGGTTGGCCACCACGCCCACTCTGGTCTGCTTGCGCGAGACCTTGCCCACCACGAAGAGGTCTTTCATGAAGTGCTGTGCAGCGCGCATATCCATGGGCGAGGGCAACACCGGCACGATGAGGGTCTCGGCGCGACGCACGAGGCTGGTCAGCTCGCTGCCCGCCACGCGCGCCGGCGCGTCGATGATCACCACCTCGGTACCCCGCGGTGCGCGGGTCTCGCCCGCATGACCGGCGAGGCCGGTGATCTCGGGCCATTCCTCACCCCGTGCTTCAAGCCATTCCAGGCTGGAGGCCTGGGGATCGAAGTCCATCAGGGCGACGGCCTTTTCTTCCTCCCAGGCGAAATAGCTGGCCAGATTGGTGGCAATGGTGCTCTTGCCGCAACCGCCCTTGGCATTCAGGACCATGATGGTGCGCATGGTAACTCTCCCCCTTTCAGCGGCGCGGCCTGCCGACAGCTCTGGTATTGGTGTTATTGCCGAGGCCACGCGAACCCCTACGGTAGCGCAATCGGGGGCGGCTTGTTAAGGGCCGCAGAAAAGAAAACCGCCGCAAAGCGGCGGTTTCTACGGTCTTTTGCGCGGAAAACCCGCGTAAACGGCCTATTTCACCATGTGGATCTCGCGTCCGTGCAGGGGCTGGGTGGGACGCACACTCTTCGGAAAGATATCGGTAAAGGCCTTCACCTGGGCGGCCGACACGTTGACGGGGCTCTTCAGCACCATCCAGTTGACACCTTCGGAGCACGGCGGCGTGGTCAGCGAGCCCGAGTAATTGTAGTAAGCGCGGTTACCGGGCAGCAGGTCGGCGACACTGAGGCTCATGCCGGCCAGATCGGCATTGCCACCATGGTTCTTCGGCATCTTCTTCCACAGCTTACCGATGATGGGGTTGGCCTTGCCCTTCTTGAACAGCACGGCGACCACGCCCAGCTGGCCATCGTCGGCCTGGTGGACGAAGTGGGCCACCATGTCGGCGGGCTTGCCGTCGATCTTGTGCTCGGAGGGCGAATGGAAGTGGAACTGCAACAGCTTGTAGGTCTTGCCACCAACGGTAATGGTGCTGCCGGGCTTCATATTGACCTGGATGGTGTGGCCGTTGTTGACGATGTTCTTCGGGCTGGCCGTGTAGGAAAAGCCGATGGCGTCGAGTGCCTTCGGCGTGGCGCCGCGAATATCGATGGGTGACTGCTGCTTGCCATCCTTGCACATGTGGTAGTCATGGCTGATATCGCCCCAGTGCATGGGACCTTCATGCCCTTCATAACCCCAGTGGTGATCGGAACCGGCGATGGCGGTGCCGGCTCCAAAACACAGTGCGGCGGATAACATTACGGACTGGTAAAACTTTCTCATTGTTTTCTCCCTTTTCTGGAATTGTTATAGATTTCCCTGCTTTAACAGCAAGCGCCGTATTTATGCGTATTTTTTTCTCAAGTGCAAGCGGGTGGCCGACAGCTTCGGTGCCGGCTTAAGAAAGGGTTAAGTTTTCCTGGACGAAAAGAAAGAAGAAAAAAGAATGCGTGGGGGCAGGGCGGGCGGCCTCAGGCCAGATCGGTCTCGCGTAGCAGGCGCGCGGCCACCTGCCAGCCGTTTTCACCACGCCAGTGCAGATCCATCTGCTCCGGTGTGCCCGGCAGCATGATGATGCCACCACCCTCGGTGCCACCACGAATGACATCGTCACTGTCCATGAACTGCACCGCTTCGAACTGGCGAATGAAGGCCGCCGCCGAGGTAACACCTTCCTGTTCCATGCGTCGACTGCAACCGGTGCACCAGGCACCCGCCTCGTCACAACGTCGCGCCTGGCAGTACTGCATGACTTCACGGACCGTCTCCAGGTCCAGCCCCGGGCAGTCCTGCAGGAAGACGTGCACACCAACCTCGTCGCAACCGACGACGATGTCGTAGACGATGAACTGCGTGCCCTCCACGAAGGGGTTGGCATTGAGGAGATCGGGATCGGAAATGATGGTCACGGTGAGTTTCTTCGGGCAGGCGGACAGTCTCATTATAGGTCAGTTTGTCCGCCGGATCGCCGCCGGTGTGGCCGACCCCAGATCCAGCTTGCCAGCACGAGCAGAAAGAACAGGGTATATATCAGTGTAAACAGCCAGGAAGGCGCAGTGTAGAAAATCAGTTTGTGCACCCAGTAGGTGATGAAGCCATCGGTATAACCCGCCTCACCGGCACGCAGGCGCAACTGGTTCTCCCAGACGGTAAGCGGACAACTGATCCCCAGCCAGGTCTCGGCCATGACATAGGCGATGGCCAGCAGGTGTGCGATGCGGAAACCAAAATGGCGCACCCACGCCCAGTGTCGCCACAGGCCGATGGAGATGAGGATCTGACCAAACACCACGAAGGCGATGAAGGCCAGGTGAATGATGAGGATCAGATCAGCGAGCAGGGCATCCATGTCGGGCAGTGTAGCGCAACGACCGTCGGACTGGATCCCGCTCGGTACCGTGACTGCTACGAATTGCTTACTGCAACGTGATCAGCCGGAGACAGGTTTCAGCTAACCACTTTGGTAACCGTAAGAACCATACTGATTACCCGTGCACCACCAACCCACGCTTCCGGGTGATGGCGCACGGTGTGCTGGCGACGTATTCTTGAGTCATGAGCTGTTCTTATTGCAAGCATCGCGCGCCCGGCAAACCACGCACCGGTCTCTTTACCGCCTTTGCCATTGGTATGCTTGGCCTCGCGGTCGTCATGGCCATCTGGGGGCCTGTCTGGCTCGCCCTGACTGCGCTGCTCGGTGCGGGTGTGGCGTGGCTGGCCATTGCCACCACCCCCACGGAACCCTCCTGCAG
Source organism: Gammaproteobacteria bacterium (assembly GCA_011051615.1). GTDB lineage: Bacteria > Pseudomonadota > Gammaproteobacteria > CAMYNG01 > CAMYNG01 > HyVt-448. Next base: position 3,291 of record DRKU01000075.1, on the reverse strand, counting down.
AGGCCGTCGCAGCCGCTCGGGCCGCTGTCCCTACTGCGGCCGCCCGCTGGATCTGCCTTCCGCCTACACCACCTGAGCAGGAAGAAACCGGCGCACTTGCCCCTGCGCCAGAAATACGGCTTAATCCCCTCACGGACTAACGGGACAGGAATGCCAATGACGGAGCAAGCATCGGGCTCACACAAATCGTTCTGGGCCACGCTGCCCGGTATCCTTACCGGACTGGCAGGCCTTATCACCGCCGTCGTCGGCCTGCTGATAGCGCTAAATCAGATCGGTGTCATAGGCAACCCGAACGCAACACCGCCGACGGCAAACGGGACCGATGTCCACCCCCACCCTGATCAACCACCTCCCGCCGAACCAGCCCCGCCACCCACCACGGGCTTTCGTATTCTCGAACTGAACGTGCGCGCCCGACCCGCCAGCTACCGGGGCAAGTGCCCGGTCACCATCCGCTTCAGGGGCCGCATTTCGGTCGCCGGTGGCGGTGGCCTGGTGTCCTACAAGTTCCAGCGCAGCGATGGTGCTTCGGCACCGGTGCAGTCGATCACGTTCAACCAGCCGGGCTCGAAGACCGTCACCACCACCTGGCAGCTGGGCAAATCTTTCCAGGGCTGGCAGGCCATCGAGACCTTCGACCCGCAGGCGAAGGTTTCTCCGCGTGCGCAGTTCAAAATCATCTGCACCAATGCCGTGCTCCCGTCGAGGCCGACCTTACCCAGGGCACCCACCCTGAGCCGCTAACGGGGACCACGCACATCACCATGGCCGCTTCACTTCAGGCCCTGGGGCCGCTACGCCTGCCCTTTCTCATCCTCACCCCCGCCTGCATTCTGCCGGCCTGGGAGAATGCCCTGTTTCAAACCGGTGCAGCCGATGTCCTGCATCTGGTCCTGATCCTGCTCGGTGCACTGACCGCGCACATCAGCGTGAACACCTTTAACGAGTATTTCGACTACCGCAGCGGTCTCGATCTGCACACCACGCGCACACCATTCAGTGGTGGTAGCGGTACCCTGCCGGCCCGCCCCGCACTGGCCGGCTTCACCCTTGGCGTCGCTGTCGTGTCGCTGGGCCTGACACTGGCCATCGGTGTCTACTTCCTGCGTGTCGTGGGGCCGGGCATCCTGCCCATTGGCCTGATCGGTGTCCTCATCGTGCTGAGTTATACCCCCTGGATCACCCGCCACCCGCTGATCTGCCTGCTCGCACCGGGTGTGGCCTTCGGTCCATTGATGACCGTCGGCACCCACCTGGTGCTGACCGGCAGCTATGACCTCAGCGCGCTGCTGCTGTCCCTGCCGATATTTTTCTTTGTCAACAACCTGCTGCTGCTCAACCAGCTTCCCGACGTCGAGCCCGATCGCCGTGCCGGGCGCCGGACCTTTCCCATCGTCTATGGCCTGCCCACCACACGCCGAGTCTACGCCCTGTTCATGTTGCTGGGCTATGGCAGTCTCATCGCCGCGGTCATGAGCCGGCACCTGCCCGCCGGTGCCCTGCTGGGTCTGGCCACGCTGGTGCTCGCACTGCCCACCCTGCTCGGCGTGCTGCGTTATTCAGACGACCTGCACAGGCTCAGACCCTGCCTGGGCCTGAACGTGGGGATCGCCATCCTGACCCCGACCCTGATCGCCATCGGCATGCATCTACGCTAAACCGTACGTCTGTTCGCAGGCTCGCTATCTCCCCGCCGCTCGGCTCCCTGTCAACCTGTGCACGCGCGATGCGTTATCTGATTGACGGGCCGGGCCGGTGTCCCGCCAGAGGTGCCGCTCCGACCCACGTAACGACGACATGTGACGCGTGTCCGGGAAACTGGTGTGGCAGCCATTTGGCCATCGATGCTTTCTGTAACCCACTCGCCGAGCTGGTCGTCTGAATGACAGGGAGGCGCCGTTCGGGCGCCTGCGTGGAACATCAGGGAGAAAATAATGAACAAGATGATTCGTATGGCAGGTGTGTTGGCCGGGATAGTGTCGCTTGCGGCCTGTGGGGGTGGCGAGAGTGGGGGCACGCCTGACCCAGCACCGCCGGTGACGCCAACACCGACCTCATCGACACTGTATATAGGCTACTACACGGAAAGCAATGTGGCCGATCCGGACGACCCCACGCCGGGTGTGCTCTATCTCTACCTGCCCGATACCGGGACCAGTTTCACCGGTGAGTTCTTCTTTTCCTACGTGGGCTGCGTCGGTGCGACGGACACTGGTCTGCTCGACGGCCTGCGCGTCAACGCGCCGACAGGGGACACCATCAACGGTGGCTGGTCGGGGGACGTGGATGGCAACATCCATACCGGCAACTTCAGCGGCGCCATGTTCAACGGCAACATGTTCACCGGAACCTGGACACGCAATGGCGGCTCGCAGAAATTCAGCTTCGGCCAGGCACCCTTTACCTGCAGTTACACCTTTGCCGGCAACGGTGACTTCACTCTCTATGCGGTGAATGACGGCACCCTTCCCATCGACGTGGATCTGACACAGCCGACGGTGCCGGTATTCCGTTTCGATCTGGATCCCAACATCGCCTATTACACGCTTGACGTGCTGGACGAAGCCTGCCTCGCCGCGGGTGGTGGCGTTGCCAGTTGCCTCATGTGGGAACTGCGCACGGTCTCCACCGGTGGGCCGGTGAGCGTCGTCTATGGTACGGGGGGCACACCTGACCAGCCGTTGACCACCGGCAACTATGTGGTGACCGTGGTCTCGACGGATCTTGGTGGCGTGGTGCGTGATTACGGCAGCGCGGCGTTCAGTCTGCCGTAGGAGGCACCGGCTACGGATGAAACGTGGTGCCGGCACTCTGGCTGTTCCGAATTCCCCATCACCTGCGGTGCATGAAACAGGCAGGTTTCCGTAGTGAGGGTGTTGGCAAGACCGTTGGCCGCAGGGATGACGTACACGGATGCACGAATGCCGCGTGAGGGCAGGATGCCCGGAGCGGCCCCGGCTGTCGAGCGTACAGGGACGTATTTACCGCGTATCATGGCAAGACGGGCTGACGGGTAACACGATGTGCGAGAGGCCAGCATGCAAAAACTGATCGCTGTTATCGCTGTTCTGGAATACTTGAGCTAAATACGTGTTCCGAATCCCCGACCACCTGAGAGTAACCGGATTGCCCTGTCTGCCCGTCTCTCTCCGGGGCGACGTTTACGGACACGCGGTACATACGTCCCTGTACGCTCGACAGCCGCTTCCCTGCGGCTGACGGTCCGTAAACGTCGCCCCGGAGAGAGTTCGACGTCTGTAAACTGTAGTGGAATTCGGAACACGTATT
>DRKU01000074.1 GCA_011051615.1 Gammaproteobacteria bacterium | reverse complement strand
TGTCCATAATATACCTTCTATATACCGATTAGACTGTCCTTAACTTACCTGGCACATCCCACATGGCGGAACGGGCGAGGTACATCCTTATACAGTCCGGGCAATTATTAAAGCACAGCTTTTGCAGCGTCGGGAAGGCCATGCGTAACTTGATGTATGGGTATGTTTGTGGCGTTGGCAGCGTCAGTGTGACCAGAGTTACCAGAAATTTCCGGTTTTGTTAACTGCATCACAACCCGCGGGTAAGGTTATCCAGACACAGGAAATCAATGGTTTGCGGAAATGTGTTCGGGAGATCCCGTGGAAGGTATCAGGGAAAACCCTAATTCCACCTAGTGGAAACCTTGAGTTAAATCGGGCAACTACCAGCTTGCGCTACACGCAGGTGGTCGAAGTAAGATAGCAGCGCAGGGATGCACGGGGTTCCCTTCCGATTTCAAGGGAAGGAAATCAAGCAAGGTAACCCTGCTTTACGTTCTCGAACGGTTTTGCCTGGTCGAAATTATCGGCCATGACAGGACAGACTTGAACGGAATAATAAAAATCAGGACTCCACGACGCACGGATATGGATTAAGGATGCAGCGTCTGGAGTCGGATGGATCTGAAAATGGGTGTGTATGGAACTTGAAGCAAAAGCTGTTTCCAGTTTGCCCGGTGCGTCAGCCCCCGACGCGCCGCGGCCTCGTTCTGTGCCGGAGTCTCCGGCGGCCTATACCCAACGTTCAGTCACACTGGCCAGAGCCGTCATCGACGGCATGGCGCGCCTCATCGAGGGTCAGCGCCAGCTGGCGGATGAGTTCGGCCTCTCGCTGGGCCGGGTTTTCCCTCGCAGTGTGGATCTGCTCGAAGGTCGTAGTCCGGAAGATGCCCTGACCGAGCTTTTTCGCTCGGGGTCGGCACGGGTCGATGAGCTGCAAGCCATCTTTGAGGACATGATTGTCCACCAGCTCGCCCTCGTCGGTGCGCTGGACGATATTGCGCTCGCCGCCATGCATCACCTCAGCCCGGAACAACTCAAGGAGGACTATCCGGACCGCCGGATGAATGACGCGCGCGCGTGGCGTTTCTACAAGGAACGCCTCCGTGACCTGGTCGAAAACGACAACCTGAGGTTTCAGGATGTGGTGGGAGCCGGATTTGTCAAAGGCTATCTGCATGCGCGTGAGAAGCGCAAGCTGAAGAAGTAAAAATTAGGCTGTTTTTTACCTCGCCACCAGAAACCCCCGTTGGTAGCGTTTGGTGTGAAGTCATTCTTTGAGGAGTTGTGCTATGAAGTTTGGCAGATATCTTCGCGTGGCCGTTATGGTCATGATGTTGTCTGTGCTGGCAGGATGTGGCGGGCCCATGGTCAAGGTGGGACTGTCTTCCACAGCCAACCTGAACCTGAATCAGAATAACGAACCCTTGCCGGTAGTGGTGCGCATCTACCAGTTGTCCGATCGCGCCAGTTTCGACAATATCACCTTCAATGACATCTGGAAGCGTGACCTGGCCGTGCTCGGCAATGCCATGCTGACGCGCAAGGAAGTCATCATCAATCCCGGTTCGCAGGAGCGTATCGAGTTCGATCGCCATGATCAGGCGAAGTTCATCGGCGTGGTAGCCATATTCCGCAACCCGGTGGACAAGCGCTGGCGTGATGTCTACGAGCTTTCCGACAGTTTCGTCGGCAAGCGTTTCTCCTCGAGTTTCTCCGTTAGCCTTATCGGCAATACGCTGAAGATTTCGGATTGAGGGGACAGCCATGATCAAGGGCATCCGCAAAGTTATCTGGGCCGAGGGCATGTTTCTCGGTCAGCAGCATTTCCAGGCCTGGGATCGCTACTACGAGACCTACCAGAACCTCCAGGCGCGCAGCATTTCACCGCTTTCCTGGGGCCTGCTGGACTTTCAAATCGACCGCGAGGCGCTGGGTAATGCCCAGTTCCGTGTCGTGAAATGTCAGGCCATGTTTCCCGATGGGCGCCTGATCAGCTATGACGCCAGCGATGATGCACCCCTGGTGATGAATCTTGAAGGTGGGTATGCCGAGAAGCTGGAAATCTACCTGTGCCTGCCTTCCAATCGTTCCGCCTCGGGGATCAACGGTTATCGCAACAACGGCCAGCTGTGTGCTTGGGAGGCGGACTATCGCCGCGTCACCGACGAAAACGATCCCGCCCGTGAGCGCGAGGTGATGCTGGCGCGGCCCAACCTGTTGCTGCTCGATGGCAGTGAGTCGCGCGAGAGTTTCACCAGTATTCGCATTGCCGAGATTGTCGCCGAAGGTGACGGCACCTATACCCTGGTGGAAGATTATATTCCGCCACTGGTGCGCATTGGAGCCTCGGAATACCTGCAGGCACTGGTGCTGCGCATGGTGGAGCTGTTCAGTGCCAAGGTGCGCGTACTCAACGAGCGTCGCAAGCAGGTCAGTGCCGCCGCCGCCGACTTTGGGCATAGCGACGTATCGGATTTTCTGGTCCTGCAGGCCTTAAGTGGGGCCATCCCTCTGTTGCAGCATATCCGCAGTAATCCCGAGCTACACCCCGAGCGTTTGTACGAGCTGCTGGCCCGAATTATCGGCAGCCTGTGTCCGTTCAGTTTCGAGATCGATGTGCATTCCGTGGAGCGCTATCGGCACAATGAGCTGACACGGGTCTTCTCCGGGCTGGAAAAACAGTTGCGTGCACTCATCGACACGGCAATGCCGACACGGCTCAAGGCGCTCACGCTCAATCGCGAAGCGGACTCGCTCTACAGCATCGACAACATCGACAGTGCCATGCTGGCCGACCACACCTTCTTCCTGTCGGTGTACTCGGAGATGGACGACCCCATGTGGGTGGCGCACTTCGAGCGCAAGGTAAAGGCCGGTGCACGTGCCGATATCGAAATGATCGTCGCTTCAGCCCTGCCCGGTGCACGTCTGACGCATACGCCGCGCCCGCCGAGTAAACTGCCCATCAAGAGCGGGTACGAATACTTCCGTATCGAGCCGCGCGGGGATTTCTGGGAACGCATCGTCAGCGAACGTACGCTGGGGATCTTCCTGCCCCATGAATTCATGCGCGTGAAGATGGAAATCGTGACCTTACAGGAATAGGGACGTGGCCAGACAACTGACAACCAACCCGCTACTGGAGTGCTGTACGTCACTGTTCGCGCTGATGACGCCGTTCAAGGCGGCCGATCGTGGTGCCGGTATTCCGGAGGGATACCGCGAAAACATCATCGCCGGCTTCAATGAACTGGAGCGCATGGCTTTCGAGCGTGAGATCACCATGCAGGTGGTCAAGGATGCCCGCTACGCGCTGGCCGCTTATATCGACGAGGTGGTACTGACCTCCGACTGGCCCGGTCGCCTGGACTGGATGGCCAAGCCGCTGCAACTGGAGTTCTTTGGCGAACACCTGGCAGGGGAGGGGTTTTTCAGCCGCCTCGCGGAACTGCGTCAGGACGGCGCGCGCAGTCTGGACCTGGTGGAACTCTATTATGTCTGTCTGCAGATGGGTTTCGAGGGTGTCTATCGCCTCAAGGGCATTGAGCAACTGATGGCCCTGCAGGTGGATCTGCGCAGCCAGATCGAGAGCCACCGTGGTGCCACCACCGCTCGCCTGTCCCCCAATGGTCTGCCGAAGGAGGGCATGCTCGCCCGCGCGCGCAAGGAGATCCCCTACTGGGTCATCGGTACGGTCACCGCGGCGGTATTTTTCTTTACCTACCTCGGCTATTCCATCGCCATTCAGAGTTTCACCGAGAGCAGTGTGGAATCCATTGTCTCTTATCACAAGCAGGTTGACCCGGGTGCCTTCCGGCCGGTCAGCCTGCAGGAGGAGGCGCGCTGATGGGCGGTGGATTCTTTGGCATTATTCGGCAATTCGTCATGAGTCGTGGCGGCAGTACGCTGATCGGACTGGTGGCATTGCTGGCGCTGGTATGGTTTGGTCTGCCCTTTGTCGGTGTCCGTTCCACTAATACGCGCCTCATTATCATTGGTGTCATCCTTGGTGTCGCTGCCCTCTACTGGCTGATCACCTGGCTGGTAGCACGTCGGCGCGGCAAGGCTTTCCAGAAGGATCTGCAGGGCCAGCAGGACGGTCGCCAGGCAGAACTCGAGGCACTCAAGGGCAAGATGACCGAGGCCATCAGCTCTCTCAAGTCCTCGGAGCTTGGCATCCGCTACAGGGGAACCGCCGCGCTGTATGCCCTGCCGTGGTTCATGATCATCGGTCCTTCGGCGGCGGGCAAGAGCACCCTGTTGCGCAACTCCGGCCTGCATTTCCCTTATGCCCATTCCGACGATGTGGACATCAAGGGCTTTGGCGGCACGCGCAACTGTGACTGGTGGTTCTCCGACGAGGCGGTGATCCTCGATACCGCCGGGCGTTATACCACCGAGGAAGACGACCACGAGGAATGGGTTTCCTTCCTGCAACTGCTCAAGCGGCATCGTCGCAAGATGCCCATCAACGGCATCATCATCGCGGTATCCATTGCCGATCTGCTCACCGCCGACGAGGAATCACTCGAATGGCACGTCAAGGTCATTCGTGAGCGCATCGAAGAACTGACCCAGCATCTGGGCTTCCTGTTTCCGCTCTACCTCGTGTTCACCAAGTGCGATCTGCTCAACGGCTTTCAGGCCTATTTTGGCGAGCTGGGTGAGCGGGAACGTGCCCAGGTCTGGGGTGCCTTCATGGAGGGTTTCAAGTCGAAAGAGGACCCTACCGAAAAGATCGCCAACTGCATGGACCAGCTCTATGCACGCCTGTGCGACCAGCGCCTGCGCAAGCTCTCCATGCAGCGCAAGCATGCCATCAAGGCAGAGATCTATGATTTTCCGGCCCAGTTCCAGGCGGCAACAGAGAAGTTACTGGAGTTCATCACCCTGCTGTTCAAGGACAACCCCTACCAGGAAACGCCCAACTTCCGTGGCGTGTATTTCACCAGCGGCACCCAGGAAGGCCTGCCCCTGCAACGCGTGGTGGGCAACCTGCGCCAGGCATTTGGCCAGGTGGAGCAGAAATCCGACGAGCATCCGCGCTCGGAGAAAAGTTACTTCATCAACGAGTTGCTGCTCAAGGTCATCTTCAAGGCACCCCGCGATGCGCTCATGAGCCGGCGCAAGCAACTGGTCACACGCGGTTTCAAGAGCGCCACCGTGCTGCTCAGTCTCGCTGCCATCATCGGTAGCGTGCTGATGTTCAGTACGGCCTTTACCACCAATGCGCTGAGCCTCAAAAAGGGCACGGATGCGGTGGAATACCTTGCCAGCGTTTCCCACAACGATCGTGCTGCGTCGGTGGAAGAGTACGATGCCCTGGCGGAAGTCTATCAGCACTATCTGGATCTGAAGCAGGCCCAGCAGGAACCCACCTGGCAGCGTCGTTTTCGCCTCTACCGCGCGAATGAACAACTGGAGCCACTTGAAGCCCTGCTGGTCAGCTACATGGAAAAGCGGTTCATGGCCCCGGTGGGTCGCGCGCTGGAACAGCGTCTACAGCACTTCGCGACGCTGTGGGAAGCGGCCAACCAGGATGAGCGTGCCCGTATGCGTAACGAGTACTACGAGACGCTCAAGACCTACCTCATGCTGGGTGATCCGCGTCGCCTCAATCGCAGCGAGGCCATGCCGCTGCTATACAAGACCTGGCGCGCGGTGATTGCTCCCGCCGGTGACGGTCTGGCACGCACGCAGCTGGCGAAGATCCCGGAAGAGCGACTCAAGGGCATGGTGGCCTTCTATCTCGCTCACATGAAGCTGCCCACCTCACACCGTATGGCGGCCTCTGGCTGGCAGGTTACACCTGCTTATGTAGAGCGCGCACGAGATTACCTGCGCACGCCGCCCAATGCCGAGATCCTCTACGCGCAGTTGCGTAACAAGGGCAAGGTTATGCTCAAGAATCTCAGCTTGCCGCGCGTGCTCAAGTCGCGGGGTGCCAGTTACCTGGAGACGGACTACCAGTTGCCGGTGCTGTTTACCCGCGCTGGCTGGGAGACCTTTGCGTCGCGTGAGATCGCCATCATGGTCGATTCCGCCAGCCGCGGTGACTGGGTCATGGGTACCCAGCAAGTGCGTGTCCGCGGCGAAGCCGCCCGTGACGTAGATGCCGAAGTCGATACGGCCCTGATGGAGGACCTCCAGCGCGAGATGCGCCTGTTGTACTTCGCCGAGTACAACCGCACGTGGCACGAGTTCCTGCGTTCCATTTCCATTGCCGAGTTTTCTTCCATTCCCGATGCGGCGCGCAAGCTGTTACTGCTGTCCCGCTCGGACGGGCCTCTGGGTGAGCTGATGGAGCTGGTGGGCGACAACGTACAGCTCTACGAGGTGGTGTGGGACGTGAAGACCATCGGCAAGCCGGGCGAGAAAGGCCGGCGCCTGAAGAAGCCGGTGCGTGAACTGGATGCAACCTTTGCCGATCTTCGACGTTTCTCGGTGCCGGCGCCAAAGAAGACTGTCAGCGATCTGCTCAACCAGTACCTGATGGCACTCGCCGCCATGCAGGCGGAGATGGAACAGCTACGCGGCTCCAGCGAACTGGAACGCGATGCGGAGATGTTTGCTGCCAACATACTCGCCGGGCGGGGGGGCAACAGCGAGCTCTACAAGGGATGGGTCAATACCACCAGCTTGCTCAACGGTACCGATGTGCGCACCCGTCGTGTCATCGAACCGATGCTGATGGCGCCAGTGAAACATACCTGGAAGGTGGTGCTGGCGACTGCCATGGAAGAAGTCCAGCTCAAGTGGAACAACATGGTCGTGGCCGAGTTCAATGAACGTATTCGCGGACGTTTCCCGTTCGCCAGTCGTGGTCCCGATGCCGCCATCGATGATGTTGCCGAGTTCTTTAGACCGGATGACGGAATTCTGTGGTCCTTCGTCAATCAGCACCTCTCTTCGTACCTGGTCAAGCACCGCAGCCGCTGGAAGGAACGCCAGTGGCTGGGCATGGGGCCCCAGTTCGAAAAGGGCTTTATCAACGCCCTCAACCGCAGTCAGGCGATCACGCGCGGACTGTTCAAGCGCGGCGGTGATACTCCCAGTGTAACTTTCTACCTTTATCCTATGCCTACTGCGGGATTGAGCGAAGTTCTTATCGAGACCAACGGACAGATGTACCGCTATCGCAATGAGCCGCAGGAGTGGCGGCGTTTCACCTGGCCGGGATCGGCCGAGCGCAGTGGCGCACGCATAATCGGTGTCTCTGATCGGAACAACGCACGCGCCGAGATCACCGCCCAGGGTCTGTGGGGCTTGTTTCATCTATTCAAAAAAGCAAAAGTCGTAAAAGAACGAGGTGCGCAGTACCTCTCGATGTGGAAAATGGAATCCGTAAACGGGAAACCGATACTGGTGCAGTTCAAGGTCAAGGCGGATCGTTATAACAACGTCTTCCGCCCCGGCCTCATGACCGGGCTACGGATGCCTGAAACAATGACAGCCATGGTGCGTCGTAGTCCCAGTCTGGCACACAGGGAGTAACTATGTTCGGGTTTCTAAACAGGGAAAACAGGGAAAATTCGCGTGCCCCGGCCGTGGAGCAGGCGCGGGATATCGTTGGCTGCTTCGGCAAGATGCCTGTGCACGCGGATTTCATCAAGCACAATATTTCTACCCGCGAGGCCGTTTCACTGGACAACTGGGTGCAGGAAGGCTTCATGCTCATGAGCCGCAAATACGGTGATGGCTGGAAGGAAAAACTGGCCGCCTCACCGTCATACAATTTCGTCTGGGTCGGTAACGAGGAAGAGCGCATTCTCGCGGGTACACTGCGACCGGGTACTGACAAGAGCGGGCGCTGTTATCCCTTCTGCGCCTTCACCGCCATGGATCGGCCCGCGCTGAAGGAAATGCAGGCGGTCATGCCACTGGCGCGCGGCGAGTTCTTTGATGCCATCGAGGCAACTCTGGAGCGTCCGTGGGAAGATGGTGACCTGCCGGCCTTTACCCGCGCGCTGGATGCCACCACGCGTGTCTGTGCAGACATGAGCCGCCGCGACCTGATCGAAATCGAGATGTCGCTGCTTGGTGACGTAACCATGGCAGAGTTCTGGGAGGAGATCCTTCCCGGTGCCGAGCGCCACATCAAGGCCGCATTCGTTCGCACACTCATCTCCTCTTTGCAGACAGTGGCGCGCCGCACACCACAACGTGTCCACTGGGGGATCCGCCTGCCCCTGCCGAGCAAGCTGGATACTATTCCCTATGTTGTCTTCTGGGTGCAGCTGTGTGAATCCATGCTGAGTGGTCGTGCCTGGCACGCGCAGTACTTCTGGAATGAACCGGCGCCGGGCTTCCCGCCGCGTCTGACCGTGTTCTTCAAACCAGTGCCGCCTTCCTATTTCTCCACGCTTGTGGAGCCGCACTGCAACGATGGCTCGATCCTGGATGTGATTCAGGAGCTGGAAAACGAGAACACCAACCTGGAAGGCATGTATCACATTATCGACAATGAAAGCATGCGGCTGGTGGATGCCCTGCAGTTCTGGCGTGCCAGGGAGGTCGTGCAATGAGCGTTACCGACACCGCCATGGAAGATCAGGGCGTGGAAGAAATCGTGCTCAGCGGCGATGCCATCCACGGGGCCGAGGTGGACGACGTTGCCGATGACGCCATTGGTCAGCCTGAGGACATTAGCGCAGGGTCTGACGGGGAGCAGATGGCAGATGAGACCTTGACGAGTGGTGGTGATGGGGAAGCCGCGCAGGATGAGGTTGTCGAGCTGGCTTCAGATTTCGTCGCTGAGCTTCTCGCGCCGGTCAGCGAAGATATGCCGGTGGGTAATGATCCGCACTACGGTGATCGTTTCTACGAAATCAAGCGCGAAATCGACAAGCTCTCTGGCAATGACTATGCAAAGGTGATCTCCGCTGCGCGGGCTATCCTGCGTGAGGAAGGCAAGGATCTGCGAGTTGCGGCCTATCACCTGCTGGCCGTCGTCTATGTCGATGGTGTGCAGGGGCTCATCGATGGCCTGGCGCTGTACGAAGGTCTGCTCGATGCCTACGGACGTTATTGTTACCCGTCACGCGACGGCATGCGGCAGAGTGCCGTGCGCTGGCTGGGAAACCGCAAGATGCAGGCTTATTGCGAGGAAAAGCTGGCCGATGCCAGCCTCGAGCAACTGGAGTATGTCCAGAACAGAATCAGTGCCATAAATACGCTGCTCGATGAACAGTTTGGTGACGAGATTGAACCGTGGACCGCGCTCAACGAGATCCTCGACAAGTTCACCCGCAAGGCCCGGGATCACGCCAGCCAGAAATCTGCATCGAACAGTGGTTCAGCACCCCTGGCATCGGCCATGCCTGGTGCAGATGGGCAGCGACCAGCGGAGTCCGGTTGGGCTGCTGAAGCTGACGCCGCACCCGGTACCGAGGTTCCCGCAGCATTGCCGGACAATGCCGTGCAGCCGGTTTCGGAACAGCAGCTATTGCGACACGCCCGGGAATTGATCCGCTATCTGACCGAGGCGAATGACTATGGTCGTGCTGCGGGCATGGCACGCGCAGTACTGTGGGGCAACCTTCAAATGCCACCGGCTAACGGCAATGCCACCAGTGTTCCCGGTCCTCGCGCCAGTGATCTGCTCGAAATCAGGCAACTCCTCGGCGACGGGGAATTCGCCAGTGCCTTTACCCTCGGTGAAGCGCTGCTGTTTGGTCCGGGAGGGCGCCTGTCACTGGACCTGCAGTTTTTCTCCGTCCAGGCGGCAAAGGGCATGAAACAGCGTGAGGTGGCACAGATCATCGAAAACGCCACTGTCGGTCTTATCCAGCGCCTGCCCAGAATAGTCGATTTGCAGTTCGAGGACGGTACGCCATTCGCACAGGCCGACACGCGGCGGTGGCTGGAGGGTCTGGCCTCTGAGGGTAGCGGGGCGGTTGCAACACCGGCCATTGACGATGAAGTCGTGAAGAAAGTAGTCGGCCGTGCAGAGAAGGCCGCAGGCAAGGGCAACCTGTCAAAGGGTCTGGCGGTGTTTGCCGCCGAAAAAACCAGCCATCCCCTGACGGCGTTTCGTCTGCAGATGGAAATGGCTGGTTTCTGTCTCGCCCATCAGCGCGCCGATCTTGCCGTGCCCGCGTTTGAGAAGTTGATGCGGCGTGCGAGCAATGAGCATCTCGCCAGCTGGAATCCGGAACTGCTGGCATCCCTGGCCAAGGGCTACCGCGATGCGCTACAGGCCATGGCGGAGCAGGTCGAGGAGGAGCGCAAACCGGACTATGAACGACGCATAGAAGAACTGAGTGCCGAGATGTGCCAGGCCGACCTGGTTCAGGCTTCACGTTTTCTATGATTTACAGGGCCTGAAACCAACAGGACGCACGGCGTACATACGCCACCAGAACCGGGTGTAACCGGAAGATGAAGGAGTAGTAAAAATGGCAGATAGCTTTCAGCATGAAATCCCCAAGTCCCGGGTAAACATCACGCTTGATGTAGAGACCGGTGGCGCACGCAAGAAACTCGAACTGCCGCTCAAGTTGCTCTCGGTGGGTGACTTCAGCAATGGCAAGGGCAAGGGCCGTGTCGCGGACCGCGAACGGATCAATGTCAACAAGGAAAATATCGAGTCAGTAATGGCGGATCTGGCCCCCGAGGTCAAGTACACCGTCAGAAATGTCATCAAGAACGATGGTAGCGAGATCGGTATCAACCTTGAGTTCAGAAATTTCAAGGACTTCCACCCGGAGCAGGTAGCCCGGCAGGTTCCCGAAGTGGACAACCTGCTTGCCATGCGCAACCTGCTCAAGGACCTGAAATCCAACCTGCTCGACAACGGCGCTTTCCGCAAGGAGCTGGAGCGGATTGTCAGCAACCAGCCGGAGCTGGAAGGTCTCAAGGCTGAACTGGAGAAGATGGCACCGATCGAGGCGGCTGCTTCTGCTGAAGATGAAACAGACAACGAAGAAACCGAGACCACCAGCCATTAGGCCGGTTTCCGTCAGGAGGTAATGACATGGCTATTCAGGAACAGGCAAAAGTCTCTACCGAGACGACACTTGAGCAGGAAGAAGGCAACGTCTATGAGCGCCTGTGCAAGTTGGTGGACATCGATCCGGTGAAGGACGGTATTTCACTCAGCGAGTTCAGCGATATCAAGAAGATGGCTGAGGCCTCGCCCGATGCGCGTCTGACTGCCGCATTGCAGGTATTTCTCGACGTGCTCGTCGACAGCACCGGTACGGTGGCGAAGATCGACAAGGCACTGCTCGACAGTTATATCGCTCGTATCGATGAGACCATCAGCAGTCAGCTCGACGAGATCATGCACGATGAGCGTTTCCAGAAGGTGGAATCCACCTGGCTGGGTCTGCGTTACCTGGTGCAGCGCGCCGACTTCAAGGCCAACACCAAGGTAGAGATCATCGATGTGAGCAAGGACGATCTGCGCGAGGACTTTGAGGAATCCCCCGATACCACGCAGTCGGGCCTCTACAAGCATGTCTATATTCAGGAATACGACACTCCGGGTGGGGAGCCCATCTCGGCGATCCTGGGTAACTACGAGTTCGATGCCTCGGCACAGGATATTTCCCTGCTGACAGAGATCTCGCGTATCTCTTCTGTGGCCCACGCGCCATTTATTTCCTCGGTTGGTGCGAAGTTCTTCGGTAAGGAAAGTATCGATGAGATCCCGAAAATCCACGATCTGGCGAACTACATGGACCGCGCCGAATACATTCGATGGAAGGGGTTCCGCGAGTCGGAAGACTCCCGCTACATCGGTTTAACTCTGCCGCGTTTCCTGTTGCGTTTGCCATATGGCAAGGACAACAACCCGGTTCGTGCCTTCAACTACGAAGAGCGGGTGAGTGCAGAGGGTCATGAAAACTACCTGTGGGGGAACGCCTGCTTTGCGTTTGCTTCCAATATGGCGGCCAGCTTCAAGGATAATGGCTGGTGTGTGAACATCCGCGGACCTGAGTCTGGTGGCAAGGTTGAGAATCTTCCTATCCATCTCTATGATGCTGGCCGCGGTTTGCAGAGCAAGATCCCAACCGAGATCCTGATCCCGGAAACACGTGAGCTGGAGTTTGCTGAACTTGGTTTCATTCCACTGAGTTATTACAAGAACAGCGACTACGCCTGCTTCTTCTCGGCAAACTCAGTGCAGCATCCGGCGGAATACACGACAACCGAGGCAACCGCCAACAGCCGGATCAACTCACGCCTGCCATATATCTTCCTGGTATCACGCCTGGCGCATTACCTGAAGGTGTTGCAGCGAGAAAACATTGGCTCGACCAAGAGTCGTCAGGTCCTGGAGAACGAACTCAATGCCTGGATCCAGACCCTGGTGACGAAAATGAACGACCCGGACCCCGATCTCATCGCTACTCACCCCTTGCGCGATGGCCGTGTCGAGGTCAAGGAGATCCCGGAGAATCCCGGGTTCTACAGCGTCAACCTGTTTGTCATGCCACACTTCCAAATTGAAGGTGTGGACGTCAGGTTGTCACTGGTCGCCCAGATGCCGTCTGCCGAGTGATCGGTGGTGGTATCCCGACTCAGGGATGAGTCGGGCCCTTTTTCCGATAAGGGTTGTTATCGGTGTCTTATCCTGGAAGGGGTGTCGGATGATGCTCACAGGATGTGTGATGCGTTCACATGGACGTATGGAGGATGTCATCTGGCATCCATTTGTCGAAAGTAATCTATGGAGTAATTTCTAAGGAGGAACCATGGCTAGTCCAAGCTATTGCAAGTGCACGGATGATCAGGGAAAGGCGATTGAAGGCCCGGTAATGATCCCCGGTCGTGAGGGTACCATCGAGGTGCTGGGTTTTGAGCACCAGGTATATATCCCCATCGACCGTGACGACGGCACCCTGACGGGTGTGCGCAAGCACGAGCCGCTGGTGATCACCAAGGCCTTTGACAGTGTCTCGCCCTATTTCTACAAGGCCTGCACCAATGGTCAGACCCTCAAGGAGATGGTGATTAGCTGGTACAAGATCGACGATTCCGGAAAGGAAGTCTGCTATTTCACCCATCGCCTGGAAGGCGTCAAGATCACCTCGATCAAGCCGTTGATGCACAACGTCAAGGATATCGACAAGGAGCGTTATCCGCACCTCGAAGAGGTCGCCATGCGCTATGAGAAGGTCACCTGGACGTACGAAGACGGTAACATTTCGTTTTCAGATGCCTGGAACGAAGACCGCTAAGGGAGCAGGGGGCATGCGCTCGCGCATGCCCCTCTGTTTTATTACTCATGCAGCATGCACTGTTTGAAGTACTCACCGGACGTTATGCCAATGGCAGGGAAATCGAGGCATTTCCCGGTGAGAATGACCTCAGCACCAGTATTCAGGATCATCTGACCCGCCTGCTGAATGCACGCCAGGGCTCGCTGGTGCATATGCCGGACTATGGGTTGCCAGATATTGCGCAACTCTATCAGAGTTTGCCGTATTCCCTTGATGACCTGGCTGCGGCCATCAAGAAAAGTGTTTTGAAGTATGAACCCCGTTTGACGCACGTGCATGTGAGCCATCAGCCCATGCAGAAGGGTGACAGTGTCATCAATATCGATATCAATGCACGTCTGGTCAATGGCCAGCAGGTGCAGTTCGAGACCCGCTTTCTGAGCGGCGGTTATGCACGCGTGCAGGCGCGGCGCACGAGAGGGAGCCGTTAATGCGCGACTATTATGAAGCCGAGCTGCGATTGTTGCAGGAGTCCGCGCAGGAATTCGCCCGCGCTCATCCCGAGCAGGCCGGCATGCTCAACCTCAATGAGGTACGTGACCGCGACCCCTATATCGAGCGCCTGCTCGAGGGTATGGCTTACCTGAGTGCACAGATACGCCAGCACATCGATGATGATGTACCCGAAATCAGCGAAACACTGCTCAACCAGTTGTGGCCGCATTTTCTGCGTCCTTACCCCTCAGCAAGTATCATTAATTTCTCGCCACGCATTGGTCAGTTGCAGCAGACACAACATCTGCAGCGCGGTACCATGTTGCTCAGCAAACCGGTCGGCGACGAGGGTGTGATCTGCCGGTTTCGCACCACCAGCGACGTCAAACTGAATCCCATGCGGATCAGTCGGCTTGATCTCCAGGAACCCGCAGGTGGTGGTACGATTATCAAGCTGGGTTTCCAGTTCGATGCGGGTCTGACGGCCTTTGATCTGGATCTTGCCGATCTCAAGGTCTACATCAATGCCGATCCGGCGCTGGCGCTGTGGTTACATGCCCAGTTGACGGGTGACCTGGTGCGCGCCAGGGTGCTGTTCCCTGAAAATCCCACTGTCCATCCAGCGGTGCTGGAAGGGCAGGGTGCCGTACAGGCCGCCCACATGGGGCCGGAAGATGCCATGGTCAATACCAGTGGGCGAAGTTTTCATGGTTATCATCTTCTACAGGATTATTTCTGTTTCCGTGAGAAGTACATGTTCTTCACCATCAAGGGTCTGGAGGACATCGTCTGGCCGGCACAGTGTCAGGTCTTTGAACTGGAATTTCACATCCGCGAGCTTACTCCGCAGGACCACAATCTGCGCAAGGAAACCTTCGCGCTGCACTGCTCGCCGGCGGTTAATCTCTACAGTACCGAATCGGAACCCATCAATCTGACTCACCGGCGTACCAGCTATCCGGTTATCGCAGATCTGAGCGCGCGTGAGGGCGTGCAGGTGTACAGCCTGGATCGCGTCGTCGGTCTCGATGCCCAGACCGGCGATCGCAACGAATATTATCCCTTGTACACATTCGAGCATCGCCGTAAAAATGGCCGTTATTTCAATGTTAGCCGTCGCGATATGGGCAGCGGCATCACGGACACCTATATCTCCATTGGCGGCAAGTCGGAATATCGCCCCGAATCACTGTCATGCAGTATTACTGCCACCAATGGGCCTTATCCGAGGCGGTTTCTGCGCGAGAACACGATTACCGAGTCGTCGGTGGACTTTCCCTCCTATGCCTCATTCAAGAACCTCACACGTCCGACCCGTTCCCTGTCTCCTCCGGAGCGCAAGCGCTTCCAATGGGAGCTGATTTCCCACCTGTCGCTGAACTACAGTTCGCTGGTCTCACTGGATGTGCTGAAGCGTGTACTAAAACTCTACGACTGGTCTGGCGAGGAACAGAATTATCGGCGTATCGAGGGTATTCGTGCCATTGAGTGTGAGCCGGTAGAGAAGATCCGCCGCGGCGCACTCATGCGCGGAATGGACATCCGTCTTACTTTGCACGAGGAGAACTACCGCTCGCTGGCGGACATGCGCCTGTTTGGTTGTATCCTGCAGCACTTTTTCAGTATGTACGCCGCGATCAACTGCTTCGTACAGGTCAAGGTATTGTGCCACCCATCCAACAAGGAATTCGTATGGCAGCCCATATTCGGCGAAAACTCCCCGATCTGATCGAGGACGTCATAGCCAACGCGCCGCACTACGAATTCTTCCAGGCGGTACGTTTGCTCGAATTACTGTGGGAAGACCACGGCCAGATTGATGCTGGTCTGGATTCATGGCTGCGTCTGCGGCCTGCCAGTGAAATCAGTTTCCCCGCTGCGGATATTCGGCGCTGTCAGTTCGACGACTACGGCAGGCTTGACATGCAGCTCAATTTCATGGGGCTCTATGGGGTTGATGCGCCGGTACCAAACTATTTCATCGAGTACATTGCCCGTGATGATGAGCACAGCCAGGTGATGCGTGATTTTCTCGATGTTTTTACCCATCGCATGTATGCCCAGTTCTACCTGGCATGGAAGAAATATCGACCGGTAATGGACCTGGAATCGCCCGATTGCCGCTATGTGGGTTATCTGTCTGCTTTGTCCGGCAACGCTCTCTACGAGGATGAAGCGACCGAACTGGGGTTCAGTGGCCTCATGGGAACACGCGTGCGTGGTGCCACCGGACTGGCCAGCATGCTGTCTGAATATCTCGATGGACGGCCAGTCAGCGTCACACAGTACGTACCGCGCTGGATCAAACTGGAACAGGATGCCGCACTGGGGCTGGAAGGGGAGGCCGCATTGAACCTGGGTGACAATACTATCCTTGGGGACGAAGTACTGGATGTCAGTGGCAAGGTCGATATTGTAGTTGGTCCGGTCAATACGGACGAGTCTCGTGCACTGTTACCCGGTGGGGCGCGGGCGCGCGACCTGGCGAAGCTGATGGAGCGCTACCTTGATCCCACCGTGACCTTCGATCTGGTGGTCAAGGTCAGGCCCGAGACCATCATGGCACAGTGCCTTGGTGAGGAGGATATTATCCTGGGGTGGTCTTCATGGCTGGGCAGCAAGCTGAACGACGGCTATGAGCTACGTATACCCGGAGAAAGCCTCATGTACGAGAGTGGGAATACGCACAGTCGAGAGAAAGAACCCGACCCCGAAGTACAGTTGGTGGCGTGATGCAGTCACCGCGCGAGCCACGGTGTGCGGGTCGACACTGAACAACATGGATTCCGAACAGGCGAAGGAAACGAACATGAACAGTCAACATGTAAAGACCCTGCTGGGGCGACTCAACGAGTTCTGCTCGCGCGCACTGGAGAGCGCCGCCGAGTTTGCCACTACGCGCACCCACTATGAAGTCAGTATCGAGCACTTTGTCATCAAGCTGCTGGAGCAGGGCGATGGTGACATGGAACTGGCGCTCAACCATTTCAACGTCAACGTGGACGAGCTATGGCAGGGAATGCTGGAGAATCTTTCGCGCCAGGCAGCGAGTAATCCCGGCAAGCCGGCGTTTTCGCCCATGCTGCTTGGCTGGCTGGAGAAAAGTCTTTCGGCCGCAACACTTTATTATGATGAGACACAGATCCGTAGCGTGTCCTTGCTCGATACGCTGGTGGAGATCGCCCCAACACTGCCCGGCACCGCCTTTGCCTGCCTGGATGCGGTTACGCTGGATACCCTGCGCCGGGATCGTAAAAAGATCCTGTCCGCCTCCGTGGAACCACAGTGGAGTTATACGCCGCCGCTGAAGGTGGTCGATGGTGATGGGAAAACGCGCAAGCAAGGCCCCGGAAAGGCATCAGGCAAGGGAGGCAAGGCAATACCTGGCAAGGCTCGCGAAGGACAGGAAGGCGAAACGGCATTGCAACGTTTCACCGAGGAACTGACGCAGAAGGCGCGTGACGGCAACATCGACCCGGTGCTTGGTCGTGATGAGGAAGTTCGCCTGATGATCGACATCCTCAGCCGTCGGCGCAAGAACAACCCTATCCTGGTCGGCGATCCCGGTGTCGGCAAGACGGCACTGGTGGAAGGTCTTGCCATCCGTATTGCCGCCAACGAAGTACCAGCCCAGCTGGCCGATGTGCGCGTGCACGTACTGGATATGGGCCTGTTACAGGCGGGCGCCGGCGTCAAGGGCGAATTCGAAAAGCGTCTCAAGCAGGTCATTGATGAGGTCAAGACCTCGGCTACGCCCATTATTCTGTTCATCGACGAGGCGCATACTCTCATCGGTGCCGGTGGCGAGGCGGGTATGTCTGATGCGGCCAACCTGCTCAAGCCGGCCCTGGCCCGCGGTGAGTTACGCACCATCGCCGCCACCACCTGGTCGGAATACAAGAAATACTTCGAACGCGATGCCGCACTGGAGCGCCGTTTCCAGCTGGTCAAGGTGGACGAGCCCTGCATCGAGCGGGCCATTGTCATGCTCAACGGCCTCAAGCAACGTTACCAGTCCCATCACGGCATTCTTATCACCGATGATGCCATCAACGCCGCGGTAGCGCTCTCCGATCGTTATATCAATGGCCGATACCTGCCGGACAAGGCCATCGACCTGCTTGATACCGCTGCCGCGCGTATACGCATGAGTCAGGCGGTCAAGCCCTCGGATCTGGAAGCTGCCGAGAGCCACGTCAGACATCTCGAAAAGCGCCTTACTTTCCTGCGTGAGGAAGAGGCACAGGGGATAGACGTGGATCCGCGCCTGATCCTGACCCTGGAGCGGGATCTCGAAGCAACCCGTGCAAAGATCTCCGAGCATCAGGAACAGTGGAGTGGCGAGAGTGCAGTGGTGGAAGAGATCCGGGCTGCAACCGAAAAACTGCGTGAATTGACACGCGAGGCCGGCGAGGAGAATCGCAGTCCAGCAGAACTGGAGACCCTGAGGCGCGAAACGCGTGCGGCGCGTGAACGGCTCAAGGCCCAGCAGGGCGAATTCCCCATGGTGCAGGTGGAAGTAAATGAGTCCGCCATTGCCGAGATCATCTCAGACTGGACCGGGGTCCCTGTGGGCAACATGGTCAAGGATGATATTACGCGTCTCATGGAGTTCGAAGATCGTATCGGTGAACGGGTCATCGGTCAGGAGGCGGCTATCGCCGCCATCGCCCGTGCCATTCGCAGCTCGCGTGCCGGCCTCAAGGCCAGCGAGTCCCCCTTGGGAGTGTTTCTGCTTGCCGGCCCCTCCGGTGTCGGTAAGACCGAAACCGCGCGCGCCATTGCTGAGGAGATGTTCGGAGGGGAACGCTTCCTCGTGACTATCAATATGAGTGAATACCAGGAGGCGCATACTGTCTCACAGCTCAAGGGCTCTCCACCCGGATATGTGGGTTACGGTGAAGGTGGCGTGCTAACCGAGGCCGTTCGCCAGCGGCCTTACTCGGTTGTACTGCTCGATGAAGTGGAAAAGGCGCATCCCGACGTGATGAACCTGTTCTACCAGGTGTTCGATCGCGGTTTCATGCGCGACGGTGAAGGACGTGAAATCGACTTCAAGAACACCGTCATTATCATGACCTCGAACCTCGGTACCGATGAAATCGTCGAACTCACCACGCCACCCGAAGAATCCGGTGAAGAGGCCGCCACGGAGAATGAATGGCAGATGCCGAGCTATGCACAGGTACGCGAGGCCATCCAGCCTGCGTTGCTACAGCGCTTTGCGCCCGCCCTGTTGGGGCGCATGCAGGTCGTACCCTACCTGCCCTTGCAGCAGGAGGCGCTTGCCAATATCGTCGCACTCAAACTGGACAAGGTGGCGCAGCGTCTCAAGGACGCCCACGACATGACGTTTCGTGTACAGACCGAGGCCCTGCAACACCTGGCCGAGCGCTCCGCGCAGACCGATACCGGGGCGCGTTTCATCAACGCCATGATTGATCAGCAACTTCTGCCGGAGGTGGCCCGTAGCCTGTTGTCTTACATGGCCGATGACGACATGCCGGACATTCTTACCCTTGAGCTCGACGAGCAGGGCGAGCTGTCCCTGTTGTTTGCCGACCATGCGCTGGGGGACACGTCAGACTCCAGTGGCAACGCTGCTGAAATGGCTAATGCCGACGAGCTCGAGGCTATGGCTTAACTGGCAATCAGGGACACGATACGGAACAAATCAGGCTATCAGGATCAATCATGGACGTATTAAAAGATCTCACCAACGCAATCAAACTGGATGCAATCGCCGCTAACCAGACGCAATTCTATCTGGATGTCAAAGGCATGCCAGAGGGCAGTTTTTCGGTTATTGCCTTCGACGGTCTCGAACATGCTATTTCCAGCGATTACTGTTTCAATATCAGCGTCCAGACGGAACAATTACCTGGCCCTGAGATGCTCATTGGCAAGGCCGCGACACTACGTCTGATATGGGATGCGCAGCCGGTCTTTGTTCATGGCCTGTTGACCCAGTTGACTCATCGTGGCACGGGTGTCGATGGCGAAGAGTATCAAATCGAAATCAGCTCACCACTGTCGGTATTGAAACGAAATCGCCAGAATCGTGTTTTCCTCAACAAAGATGTCAGGCAGATCGTTGAGGAAGTCCTGCGTGATGGTGGTTTCGAGGCCAGCGCCTTCGAATTCAAGACCAACGAGACCTATACCGCCAGAGAGTTTACCGTCCAGTACGATGAAAGCGACCTGGATTTTATCGCACGCCTGCTGGCCTACTTCGGACTGTTCTATGTGTTCGAGCAGAGCGAGGAACAGGCGAAGCTGGTGATCTACGATTCGGTCAAGGATCTGCCGGTGCTCTCCGGTACCGGCGCCATCCTTTACCAGTCGCAGACCGGTCAGGTGCGCTCGGTGGAGACCGTCTTTGCCCTGCGACGCAGTGCCAAACTGCTCACCGGTAATGTGCGGCTCAAGGACTACAATTACCGCACGCCAGAGGCGGGGCTGGAGACGGCTACCAAGGGCAGTAACGCGATCCCTGGCACGGGTACCGACTACCGCTATGGAGAAAACGTTAAGAGTATCGAGGAGGGTGACCAGCTCGCTCGCATTCGCCAGCAGGCACTGGACTGGCAGCGTGAAACCTTTGTCGCTGAGACCGACTGCCGTGGTCTGGTTCCCGGCGTAACCTTTACCCTCAGCGGCTACCCCGATGGCAGCCTCGATGGTGACTACCTGGTCATTGAGGTAGAACACCAGGGCAACCAGCGTTCCGGTATTGCCCATGGTGACGACCCCGGCAAGTATACCTACCGGAATCGTGCACTACTGATCCGCGCGGGCATACCCTATCGCACACCTGTGCTTGCAGGCCCGCTGGTACATGGTGTGTTTACCGCGCGGGTGGAAAGCACCGGTGGTAATTACGCCTATCTCGACGAGCAGGGCCGTTATCGCGTACGCATGCCCTTCGATCTGTCGGAGACTCCCGAAGGTGAGGCCAGTCACCCGGTGCGCCTGATGCAGAACTATGCCGGGCAGGAATATGGTGTGCATTTCCCATTGCACGCCGGGACCGAGGTTGCCATTACGTGTGTCAATGGTGACCTGGACCGACCGGTTATGCTGGGCGTATTGCCCAATCCGGATACACTCACACCGGTCACAGCGGCCAACAACAGTCAGAATATTCTGCGCACCTGGGGCGGAAATGAACTCCTTATGGAGGATCGCGAGGGCGAGGAACGCACCGAGCTGTTTACCCGTGAACGCAAGAATATCCTTACCCTTGATGCCAATGCCGAGGGACACCAGGTCCGTCTCGCTACGGAGGAGGGCGAGATGGAACACTACGCCGCTAAAACCATGCTGATGGAATCAGGTGACAGTCAGACTGTCCAGTCAGGCAATGATCACATCGTGACAGTCGAAAACGCCCAGCGGCTGATGACCAAGAACAAGGAAGTGGAGATTCAGGCGGCTACCGATATACGCATGAAGGCCGGCGACAATGTCCAGATCCAGGCCGAGACCGAGAATATCGAGATGACCGCGGCAAAGGACATGATTGTCGATGTCAACCAGAACATGTCCGTGGAAGTGCGCAACCAGAACCTCGACATCCTCGCCAGCGCCGGCAAGGTCGGCATCGAAGCGGCGAAGGCCATCACCGTCAAGGGCAACGGCGGCGGACTCATCCACATCGGCCAGTCCGGCGGCTCCATCGAAATCTCCACCGGGGGTGATCTCACCGTGTCCGGCAGTTCCTCGGTGACCATCAACGGCGCCAGTATCAATATCAAGGGTGGCAGTATCGGCAACAACTAGGGAAGAACATTCAATGTCATTCCCGTGGACGCAGGAGCCCGGTCGTCATTCCCACGCAGGCGGGAATCCAGTGGTTTTAACAACGCCGCCTTTTATGCCCTTTGGGTGCGGCGCGATGAAATGCGGTCAGGGCCGCGCCGGTCGACATACCGGCGTCATTCCCGCGTAGGCGGGAATCCAGTGATTTAACAACACCGCCTAAGCGCGATGAATGTAACGTAAATGAACTGTAGGAGCGCCGCCCTTTATGCCCTTTGGGTGCGGCGCGATGAGAATCAACAGGAAAACACCATGAAAAACAACATCAAACCCATCGCACAAAATCCGCAACCGGACACCACCGCGCCCCGCATCGCCGAGGTGGCGGAGGCCGAAAACGGTGAAGCCCTCACCCTCCTGCTCGGAGGCGAGGAATTCCCCGTCATCGCCCACGCCGACGGCGTCCCGCCCCTGCAGGTGGGCGACCGCGTGGTCTTCCTCGCCACCGACGACGGCGTCATCGTCACTCACCGCCTGCGCGCGCCAGGTGAACACCCCACCCGGGGGTTCTCCGTACGCCCCGACGGCAGCCTCATCATCGACGCCGGCGAAGGCATCACCCTCGCCACCGATCACGCCACTATCCAACTGCGCGCCGACGGCCGCATCATGGTGGATGGCAGGGAGATCTACAGCGTCGCCAGGGGACTGCAACGCCTCCAGGGCGCCACCATCGCGCTGAACTGACTCCGCATGCTGGACGCACAGACGCATACACAAAGCGCCATCGCGCTCGATCGCCAGCGGGAGACGTGGCTGCGGCTCCCGAGGCTTGAGGCTAGCGCCCTGTGCAACCTGGAGGATCGCCTGCGTGTTCATTTTTACACTTTGTCCTGCTGGCCGGACAGCGATGATACCGAGCCGGACGAGGA
>DRKU01000073.1 GCA_011051615.1 Gammaproteobacteria bacterium | reverse complement strand
TACCCGCCTGATGCTGAGCCTGGAGAAGGCGCGCGAGGCCGAACATCGCTGGGTACACGATGATCAGGACGAACCGCTGGGGCTGTGAGGCAGCGCGGCCGTTGCTGACGGAGCAAGTTCGATGTTTCCCATGCATTCGTACGGGGTGCTGCCGTATCGGGTTCGCATCCGCTGTCTTTACCCACGACCAGCGGCTTGCCCCGCCGGGCGACTCACGCAGGGCCGGAGCCCGGAAGGGCAAGCCGCCGGTTGCGATCCCTTCGGAGACGTCCACCATCTCGCGGGGTGGCTCCCACGGGGCCGGAGCCGAACCAACCCCGTCGGGTGACGTGCGCGTTGGCAAGAGAGGCGGAAATCGGGCTTGTAAGTGGCGCCGCCGTCCCCATGTTTCGGGGACCTGCGGTACGGCGGGCGGGGGCGGTGCGCGTGCCCATAGTGACCGCCGGCGGGGACGGCTATAATGACCGTTTCCGGCTCTGCCGGAGAGCCGAATTTCACCGTTGACGAGGTTTTAAAGGAAATGCCGATTTACGAATACCAGTGTGATTCCTGTGGGCACGAACTCGAGGCCCTGCAAAAGCTCAGTGACGATCCCCTCCGGGACTGTCCGGCCTGCAGCAAGCCCAGCCTGCGCAAGCTGATCTCGGCTGCCGGTTTCCGCCTCAAGGGTGGCGGCTGGTATGAGACCGATTTCAAGTCGGGCAAGCGCAAGAATGTCGCCGGTGACGGGGGCAACAAGGGTGGCGAAGCGAAAGGCGGCACCAGCGGCGAGAAGAAGACGCATTCCTGTGGAGGCGGGGGCTGTGGCTGTGCCAGCTAGGCCGTTGATAACTCCTGCAAGCAGTCGCAGATCCGCTTCATGAAACGCTACCTCATTGCCGGCCTGCTGGTGTGGGTGCCGCTGGGCGTGACCGTGCTGGTCATCAAGCTGCTGGTGGACGTCATGGATCGCACCCTGCTGCTGATCCCGGCGGGTTACCGCCCCGACGACCTGCTCGGCTTTCACCTGCCCGGGCTTGGCGTGGTGCTCAGTATCATTGTCGTCATGCTCACCGGTATCGTGGCGGCCAACCTGTTCGGCAAGCAGCTGGTGGGCCTGTGGGAGTCCTTCCTCGCCCGCATCCCGCTGGTCCGTTCCATCTATTCGGGCGTCAAGCAGGTGGTGGAGACGGTGTTTTCCTCCAGCGGCCAGTCCTTCCGCAAGGTGTTACTGGTGGAATACCCGCGCCGTGGCCTGTGGACCCTGGCCTTTCAGACCGGTACCGATGTGGGCGAGGCGCAGACCCTGATCGGCAGGGACGTGGTCAACGTCTACGTGCCCACCACGCCCAACCCCACCTCGGGCTTCTTTCTCATGATCCCCCGCGAGGACATCATCGAACTCGACATGAGCGTCGACGACGGCCTCAAGATGCTCATCTCCATGGGCGTGGTGGTACCGCACTGGGATTCCGCCGCTGCCGCCCGCGCCAGCCTGGAAAACCCGTAAGCCCCGCGGGACGGGGCTCCTTGCCCGGCGGCGGAGTTGCGCCGGTCCGAGGCAATCCGTAAGATTCCCGCCTTTAGTGAACCCGAAGGACAAGCGAGATGCGCAGCGACTATTGCGGCGAGGTCAATGAAAGCCATATCGATCAAGAAGTTACTGTATGTGGCTGGGTCCATCGCCGGCGCGACCACGGTGGCGTGATCTTCATCGACCTGCGCGATCGCACCGGCCTGGTGCAGGTGGTCTACGATCCCGACGACGGCGAGACCTTCGCCGAGGCTGAGCGCGTGCGCAGCGAATTCGTCCTGCAATGCCGCGGTCGGGTGCGCCGTCGCCCGGCGGGTACCGAAAACCCCCATCTGGCCACCGGCCAGGTGGAGATCCTCGGGGCCGAGCTGGTGGTGCTCAACCGCGCCGACACACCGCCCTTCGTGCTCGACGATGAGGCCGTCTCCGAAGAACTGCGCCTGCGCTACCGTTACCTGGATCTGCGCCGTCCCGAGATGTTCGAGCGCCTGCGCCTGCGCTCCGAGATCACCCGCGAGTTGCGTCGCTTCCTGGACGAGCATGGCTTCCTCGACGTGGAGACACCCATGCTGACCCGCGCCACCCCCGAGGGCGCGCGCGACTACCTGGTGCCGAGCCGCACCCACGAGGGCAGCTTCTTTGCCCTGCCGCAGTCGCCGCAGCTGTTCAAGCAGTTGCTCATGATGTCGGGCGTGGACCGCTACTATCAGATCGTGCGCTGCTTCCGCGACGAGGACCTGCGCGCCGACCGCCAGCCCGAATTTACCCAGCTGGACATCGAGACCTCCTTCATGGACGAGGAGCAGGTTATGGATCTCATGGAGGGCATGATGCGCCAGGTCTTCACCCACGTGCTGGAGGAAGTCCTGCCCGAACCCTTCCCGCGCATGAGTTACGCCGAGGCCGTGCAGCGCTTCGGCTCCGACAAGCCGGACCTGCGCATTCCGCTGGAACTGGTCGACGTGGCCGATCTGATGGACGGGGTGGAGTTCAAGGTCTTCGCCGGTCCGGCGCAGGACCCCCAGGGCCGTGTCGCGGCCCTGCGCCTGCCAAAGGGTGGCGAGCTGACACGTAAGGAAATCGATGAATACACAAAATATGTAGGGATATACGGCGCCCGTGGCCTGGCCTACATCAAGGTCAATGATCCCGCTGCCGGCCGGGACGGCCTGCAGTCGCCGATCCTCAAGTTCCTGCCCGATGAAACGGTCACCGGCATCCTCGAGCGCACCGGTGCCGAAGCCGGCGATCTCATCTTCTTTGGTGCCGACAAGGCGCGCGTGGTCAACGAGGCCCTCGGCGCCCTGCGCGTCAGGCTGGGCCACGACCGTGGCCTGGTGGAACGCGGCTGGCGTCCGCTGTGGGTGGTGGATTTCCCCATGTTCGAATGGGACGAAGGCGACAAGCGCTGGGTGGCCCTGCATCACCCCTTTACCGCGCCCCGCGAGGCGGACCTGGAGAAACTCCACAGCGACCCGGGCGCCTGCCTGTCACGGGCCTACGACCTCGTCCTCAACGGTACCGAGGTGGGTGGCGGCTCCATGCGTATCTACCGCAAGGAGGTCCAGCAGGAGGTCTTCCACCAGCTGGGGATCAGCGACGAAGAGGCCCGCGACAAGTTCGGCTTCCTCCTCGATGCCCTCAAGTACGGCTGCCCACCCCACGGCGGCATCGCCTTCGGCCTCGACCGCCTGGTCATGCTGCTGGTCGGCGCGCCTTCCATCCGCGATGTCATGGCCTTCCCCAAGACCCAGACTGCCGCCTGCCTGCTCACCCAGGCCCCCTCGCCGGTGAGTGAAGACCAGCTGCGCGAGCTGCACATCCGCCTGCGGCCCCAGGAGAAGAAGAAAGGGGATTAGCCACCTGCCAACCCCTGCCGATACCACCTCAATCCCGGCTCATGCCCGCGCCGGCACAGCCGATAACAGGGACAGATATATTAAGGGTGGTTGCCCCCCGGGCGGCCAGTCGATACCATCAGGTAGGATTTTGATTTTGGGACGCTTTTCCGCCCTGCAGCGGGGGAGGCGACGGGAGATTCCGTGAAGTCAGCGTACTGGAAGACAGACTGGTTCATCGGCCTGACGGTGACGGTGTTCTTTCTGCTCATTTCCACCACTGGCCCCATGCGCCAGCTGGACTGGTTCGCCTATGACCAGGCGGTGCGGTTTTCCTCCACCCGTCCCGCCAGCCAGGATATCGCCGTGGTCACTATCGACCAGAAATCCCTGCGCGAGCTGGGCGCCTGGCCCTGGCCGCGTGACATGCTGGCGCGCGTGGTGGGGCGTATCAGCAAGGCGAAGCCGCGCGTCATTGGCCTGGCCGTGCCGCTGGACACGCGTCAGAGTACCCGCGGGCTGGAGTACATCCGCCAGCTCCAGGAGATCTTCCGCCAGAACTGGGGTGCCACCGGCGACAGCATCAAGCGCATTCTCAAGAAGGCCCGCACCGGCCTGGATACGGATCGCGTGCTGGCGGCGGCGTTGAAGAAATCCGGCCCGGTGGTACTGGCCATGCCCTACAGCGATGCGGCACCTGTCAGCGAGGGGGATGTCACGGTGCTGGAACCGGCCCTGGCCCGCCTCATGCTGCGCGACGTGGTCAGGCCCGAGAGCGAGCCCGGCTGGCTGGATCGCCTGCGCGGTCGCGTGGTGCCCGAGGCGCGTGTGTTGCACCCGCCGCTGGCGGATTTCTACCGCTACGCCCGCGGTGTCGGTCACTATCCTACTCGCGCCGGCAGTGATCCCAACGCGCGTATCCATTCGCTGGTGGTGCGTAATGGTGAGCATTACATCCCTTCCATGGCACTGGTGCTGGCCACCGTCGGTCAGGGGCTCAAGCTGTCCGACATCCACGCCGATGCCGTCAGCGGTGCGTTGAAGATCGGTGACGAAGCACTGCCGGTCAATGGCGCCCTGCAGGTGCTGCCACACTTCTACGAAGGGTCCGACGGCGGCCCGGCCTTCCGCCAGTATGCCATCAGCGATGTGTTCAAGGGCAACGTCCCATCGCGGGCCTTTCACAAGAAGATCGTGCTCATCGGTATGACCGACAGTGGTACGGTGCTGCCGCTGGAGACGCCGCGTGGCATGCGTACACCGGTGATGGTTACCGCGCACACGGTATCCAGCCTGCTCAACGGCGACCTCTACCGGCCACCGCAAAACGGCGGCGCCTTTACCTTCGTTGCCCTGCTGGTGGTGGCGCTCTACCTGATGTTCATCCTGCCGCGTTTCCGTATCGGCACCGGCCTGGCACTGAGCACGCTGCTGTTGTTTGCCCTGCTCAATATACATTTCATATCCATCATTTCCCGCTCCACCTGGATCCCGCTGGCCCTGCCCATGGTGGTACTGGTGCTGGGACACCTGGTGGTGGGTTTCAAACACCTGCTGCAGGCACGGCTCGGGCGCGTGTACTCGGAGCTGTCCGAGGCCAACCGCATGCTGGGGATCTCCTTCCAGGGCCAGGGCCAGCTGGACATGGCCTTCGACAAGTACCGCCAGTGCATCGTCGATGACGGCCTGCTCGACCAGCTCTACAATCTCGGCCTCGACTATGAACGCAAGCGCCAGTTCAACAAGGCCGAGGCGGTGTTCAAGCACATCCTAAATCACGACACCAGGTTCCGTGACGTGCAGGAGCGTCTGTACCGCAACAAGGAGATCTCGCAGTCCTTTGCACTCGGCACCAGCAGTGCCGGTAACGGCAGCAGCACCCTGGTGTTGCATACCACCGGCATCCAGAAACCCATGCTGGGCCGCTACCAGGTGGAGAAGGAACTCGGCCGCGGCGCCATGGGCATGGTCTATCTGGGCCAGGATCCCAAGATCGGCCGTACCGTGGCCATCAAGACCATGAGTCTGGCGCAGGAGTTCGAAGGCGAGAAACTCGAAGAAGTCCGTGCACGCTTCTTTCGCGAGGCGGAGACCGCCGGACGCCTGAATCACCCCAATATCGTCACCATCTACGACGTGGGCGAGGACCAGGAACTGGCCTATATCGCCATGGACTATCTCAAGGGCGATTCTCTGCTGGTCCATTGCAAGCCGGACAACCTGCTCAGCGCCGATGCGATCTTCGACATCATGATCAAGGTGGCCGAGGCGCTGGACTATGCCCACGAGCAGAATGTGGTGCACCGTGATATCAAGCCGGCCAACATCATGTACGACAAGGAAAGCGGCACGGTCAAGATCACCGACTTTGGCGTGGCCTGCCTGACCGATGCCAGCAAGACCAAGACCGGTACCATCCTCGGCAGCCCCTCCTACATGTCACCGGAGCAGCTGGCGGGCAAGAAGGTCGATGGCCGCTCGGACCTGTTTGCATTGACCATTACCTTCTACCAGCTACTGACCGGCGAGCTGCCCTTTATCGGCGAATCGCTGGCCAGCCTGATGTACAAGATCGCCAACGAGAAGCATCCGGACGTGCGCATGTTCCGCCCGGACCTGCCCTCGTGTGTGAGTAAAATAATCAACAAGGGGCTCCATAAGGATATCGAAAGGCGCTTCCAGAGCGGGCAGCAACTGGCAAATTCACTGATGCGTTGCCGGGAACGTCTTGAGTAACAGGTACGAATATCAATGGCAACGAAGTTAAAAGCAACCATCTACGGGCAGACCGATGTTGGCCTGGCGCGTGAGCACAACGAGGACAGCATCCTGTGTGACAACGAGCTGGGACTGGCTGTGCTTGCCGATGGCATGGGGGGGCATAATGCCGGCGAGGTGGCCAGCGCCCTGGCGGTGGACTATATCCGCAACATGCTGCGCGAGCGCATCCTCGGGCCGGAACGCAATGAGGAAGATCGCATCGATGAGGTTGTCAACGATGTGGTGGTACATGCCAACAGCGAGATATTCACCCAGTCGGTGGAGCAGGTGGACTGCCACGGCATGGGCACCACGCTGGCCATGGCCCTCCTCAAGGACGGCGTGCTGACCCTCGCCCATGTGGGTGATTCACGAATCTACCGTTTACGCGATAATTGTCTTGAGCAGGTGACCTCCGACCATTCCCTGGTGCAGGAACTGGTGGACAATGGCTACCTCAGCCAGGACGAGGCGCGCATGTCGGTGAGCAAGAACCTCATTACCCGCGCGCTGGGCATCGGCGAGGAGGTGGATGTGGATGTGCGCGACATGGAACCGCTGGCCGACGACCTGTATCTGCTCTGTTCCGACGGTCTTTCGGACCTGGTGAGCGAGGAGGAAATCCATGGCATTTTGATGGAAAATCGCCAGCAACTGGATGAGATCGCCCGCGAGCTGATTTCCCTGGCCAACAGGAAGGGGGGGACCGACAATATTTCGGTGATCCTCATGGAACTCAATGAAGCATTTAGTGATGACAACGGAATAACGGATTCGGTAGGATAAGCGTATGGCTCGTCTGACACTGGTACATGAAGGCACGGTGATCCGTGAATATGAGCTCACCAAGGAGCGCATGACGGTCGGCCGTAAGCCCTCGAATGACATTCCGCTGGATGATCCCACGGTCAGTGGCCAGCATGCGGTCATTCTCAACCTGCAGAACGTCTACGTCGAGGATCTCGGTAGCACCAACGGCACGCTCATCAACGGCAAGCGCATCAACAAGCGCATGCTCAAGCATGGTGATATCGTGCGCATCGGTCACCACGAATTCAAGTTTACCGATGACACCGCGGCGGAGTTCGAAGCCACCATGGTGCTCTCCGCCGAAACCATGGCCGAGGCCCGGCAGGCGCGCGGCAAGGAGCCGGCGGCGGCCACCGCTGGTGCACGGCCAGCGCCGGCAGCGGCCAAACCCGCGGCGGCCATGGTCAAGGTAGTCAGCGGCCCCAAGGTGGGGCAGAGTATCCCGCTCAACAAGCCCTATACCACGCTCGGGTCACCGGGTGTGCAGGTCGCGGTCATCGCGCGGCGTGGCTCGTCCTATTACCTCATGCCCATGGGTGGCATCGGCCAGCAGAACAACCCGCCGCGTCTCAACGACAAGGTCATGGGCACGCAGAGCACACCGCTCAAGGAGGGTGATGTGATCGAAGTAGCCGGTAGCAAGCTGGCCTTTACCCTCAACGGCTGATCGCAACATCGTGACGCAAGCCATGCAGGCGAAACTGGTTCTCAGTCATGCGGGCGTGATCCTGCAGTCCTATGTGCTGGACAAGGAATCGGTGATCATCGGCCGGCGAGACAACTGTGACGTGATCCTCGACGATCCGGTGGTCAGCAGCCAGCACAGCCGCGTGTTCCGCATCCCCAGCGAGTACCTCGATGACCACTACGACTACTACATCGAGGATCTGGGCAGCACCAACGGTACGGCGGTCAACGGCGAAAAGATCCGGCAGCCAACCCAGCTCAAGCCCGGTGACAATATCAAGATCGGCCGGCACCGGATGATCTTCGATGGCGGTGAGGGCATCGGCCATGAAGAGACCGCGATCCTCCTGCCGGACGACGAATAGCCTCCCCATCCTGTCTTTCCGCCAACGCGCGGCGTGATCCACCTTGGGCCGGCCCGCCGGCGGTGATACACTTTTGCCCGGTAAATCATCGATTTTTGCTGTTCGAGAAAGAGGAATCCAATGGCCGGCCACAGTAAATGGGCAAACATCCAGCACCGCAAGAAGGCCCAGGACGCCAAGCGCGGCAAGCTGTTCACCAAGCTTATCCGTGAGATCACCGTTGCCGCGCGCATGGGGGGCGGCGATCCCCTTGCCAACCCGCGCCTGCGCGCCGCGATCGATGCCGGCCTGGCGGCCAACATGACCAAGGACACCATCGAGCGTGCCGTCAAGCGTGGTGCGGGTGAGACCGAGGGCGAGAACTACGAGGAAGTCCGTTACGAGGGTTATGGCCCCAACGGTGTGGCGGTCATGGTGGATTGTCTGACCGACAACCGCAACCGCACTGTCGCCGAGGTGCGCCATGCTTTCACCAAGAGTGGCGGTAACCTGGGCACCGACGGTTCGGTGGCCTACCTGTTTTCCAAGACCGGTATCCTCAGTTATGCCGCCGGCGCCGACGAGGATCGCATCATGGAGTCGGCGCTGGAGGCCGGTGCCGAGGACGTGGTGGTCAACGATGATGGCAGTATCGACGTGATCACCACGCCGGAGGATTTCATGGCCGTCAAGGATGCCATGAGCGAGGCCGGGCTGGTGCC
Source organism: Gammaproteobacteria bacterium (assembly GCA_011051615.1). Classification (GTDB taxonomy): domain Bacteria; phylum Pseudomonadota; class Gammaproteobacteria; order CAMYNG01; family CAMYNG01; genus HyVt-448. The sequence continues at coordinate 13,705 of DRKU01000073.1, read as the reverse complement.
GGAACATGCCGAAATCACCATGCAGGCCTCCACCACCGTGGAACTCGATCTCGACGACGCGCAAAAGGCCATGAAACTGGTGGACATGCTCGAGGATCTCGACGACGTGCAGAAGGTCTATACCAATGCCGACTTCAGCGATGAAGTGGCCGCCCAGCTTGGCTGAACGGCGAGCCTGAGGAGCAGGACATGATCCGCATCCTCGGCATCGATCCCGGTTCCCGTACCACGGGGTTTGGCGTCATCGATGTGGAGGGCCAGCGCCTGATCTGCGCCGGCAGCGGGTGTATCCAGACGCGCGGCGATAGCCTGGCCGAGCGCCTGGCGGAGATCCATCAGGGGATCCTCGACGTGGCGGAAAACTACGCGCCGCAGGAGATCGCCATCGAACGGGTTTTCGTGCAGCGCAACGCCGATTCGGCATTGAAACTGGGGCAGGCGCGCGGTGCGGCCATCAGCGCGGTGGCGGGCCTGCGCCTGCCGGTGCACGAGTATTCGCCGACCCAGATCAAGCAGGCGGTGGTGGGGCGGGGCAATGCCGCCAAGAAACAGGTTCAGCACATGGTCTGCGCGTTACTGAACCTGAATCGAACACCCCCGGCCGATGCCGCCGACGCGCTGGCGATGGCCATCTGCCACAGTCACCTGCGCGGCGCCATGGCGCAGCTTGCGGCCGGGCGTGGTATGCGTCGCGGGAGATTGTGGAAATGAGTTTCCTCATAGTTGTATTTCTCTCTGTTGCGGGAGTCATGACATGATCGGCAGCCTGCGCGGTATCCTGCGCGACAAGCAACCGCCGAGTCTTCTGCTGGATGTCAACGGTGTCGGCTACGAGGTGGATGCGCCCATGTCCACCTTCTACCAGTTGCCCGAAACCGGCGAGGAAGTCCTGTTGCATACCCACCTGGTGGTGCGGGAGGACGCGCAGTTACTCTACGGTTTCTATACCCTCGACGAGCGCCGCCTGTTCCGCGCCCTGATCCGCGTCAACGGCGTCGGGCCGCGGCTGGCGCTGGCCATCCTGTCGGGGATCAGCGCGTCCGAGTTTGCCGCCTGTGTGCAGGACAGCGATACCGCCAGCCTGGTGCGTCTGCCGGGGATTGGCAAGAAGACCGCCGAGCGCCTTATCGTGGAGATGCGCGATCGCATGGAGGACTGGCACCGCGTGGACAGCGTTGCCGGTGAGGCACCGGTGGCCGCCACTGCGCCAGTAGCGGGGCGCGAGGCGTCACGCGAGGCGGTTACCGCCCTCATTGCACTGGGCTACCGGCCGCAGGAGGCCAGTCGCATGGTGTCCGGGCTGGACATCGAAGGCATGGACAGCGAAGATATCATTCGCGCCGCATTGCGGTCGTCGATACAGAAATAATCGTTCCGGCCACAGGCGGTGTGCCCGAGCCGGCAGGCGATTCTCCCCCGGGGGCAGGGCTGGAATGACAGAACTGGATCAGGAACGCATCGTCACCTCACGCCAGTTCGGCGACGAGGAGGCCATCGATCGCGCCGTGCGCCCCACCACCCTGGCCGAGTATGTGGGCCAGCCCGCCGTGCGCGAGCAGATGGCGATCTTCATCGAGGCCGCGCGCGCGCGCCAGGAAGCCCTCGACCATGTGCTCATCTTCGGTCCACCGGGGCTGGGCAAGACCACCCTGTCACACATCATCGCCAACGAACTGGGCGTCAACATGCGCCATACCTCGGGGCCGGTGCTGGAGCGCGCCGGTGATCTGGCCGCCCTGCTGACCAATCTCGAACCGCACGACGTGCTGTTCGTCGACGAGATCCACCGTCTCAGTCCGGTGGTGGAGGAGATCCTCTACCCGGCACTGGAAGACTTCCAGATCGACATCATGATCGGTGAGGGTCCGGCGGCGCGTTCCATCAAGCTCGACCTGCCGCCGTTCACCCTCGTTGGTGCCACCACGCGCGCCGGCCTGCTGACCTCGCCCCTGCGTGATCGCTTCGGCATCGTGCAACGGCTGGAGTTCTATGCCATCGACGATCTCAGTCATATCGTGACCCGCTCGGCCGGCATTACCGGCGTGGAGATCGCCGCCGAAGGGGCGCTGGAGATCGCACGCCGCTCGCGCGGTACACCGCGCATCGCTAACCGGCTGTTGCGTCGTGTACGGGACTATGCCGAGGTACGTTACGATGGCCGAATCACCGCCGAGGTGGCGGAGAAGGCCCTCGATCTGCTCGACGTGGATGCGCACGGCTTCGACATGATGGATCGCAAGCTGTTGCTCGCGGTGATCGAGAAGTTCGATGGCGGGCCGGTGGGTGTCGACAGCCTCGCTGCCGCCATCGGTGAGGAACGCGGCACCATCGAGGACGTGCTGGAACCCTATCTTATCCAGGAAGGTTTCCTCATGCGCACCCCGCGCGGGCGCATGGCCACGCGCCACGCCTACGAGCATTTTGGCCTGCCGGCCCCTGTCACAGCGGACAGTCTTCCGCTCTTCGACGGAACGGACTGAAGCCGGGCCGCTTACCCGCCTGCCGGGCGCCCGAAAAATGACGACGGTGTGGCAATTTGCAGAAATATTCCGGCAGGGGAAAGCGTGACCGGGTTCCTTTGGCCGTTTCCGGTATACTACGAAGATACGACTCCGGCCGTAGAACGCCACTGAAGCCAGCCATTTTCAGCTGCAGCGGATTTTCCCCGTTTCCGGCCTGGCTGAACTCAATCGGGAAGCGTTTGTCGAAACGTCGGGGTCGCCCGGGCGGTAGACCCGTTGAATCTCGAGCCCGAATAACTAGTCGCCATATCAGGGGGAGTGTGTGGAAACCGGTTTTGATCCATCGGTATTGAATATTATTGTCAATGCCAGCCTGACGGTAAAACTCGTCATGGCACTGTTGCTCGTCGCATCACTGCTCTCCTGGACCGTCATTGCCATCAAGTGGGGTGTCATCAAGAAGGCGCGTGCCAGTGCCAACAATTTCGAGCGTCGTTTCTGGTCGGGTATCGAGCTGGGCGAGCTGTTCAAGAAGATCACCAGCGGTCGTCGCCAGCCTGGTGGCATGGAAAGTATCTTCGAGGCCGGTTTTCGTGAGTTTGCCCGTCTGCGCAAGAAAGGCAACCTCAGTGGAGAATCCATTCTCGAAGGTGCACAGCGCGCCATGCGCGTGTCACTGAGTCGTGAGATCGACAAGCTGGAGATGCACCTGTCGTTTCTCGCTACTGTCGGTTCCACCAGCCCCTACGTGGGGCTGTTCGGTACCGTGTGGGGCATCATGAATTCCTTTATCGCCCTCGGTGGTCAGGAGCATGTCACCATCGCCTCGGTAGCGCCCGGTATCGCCGAGGCCCTGATCGCCACGGCCATGGGTCTGTTTGCTGCCATTCCCGCGGTGATCGCTTACAACCGTTACTCCAACGACGTGGAAAGGCTGGTGAGCAGGTACGATATCTTCGCCGAGGAGTTTTCCTCGGTGCTGCATCGCCAGTCACACACCTGACCCCGAAATATGGAATCCGCGTTGCTATGGTAGGTGGAAATGTCACTCGTTATAAACGGCGCCGCATGGCGGAGATCAATGTGGTGCCCTACATCGACGTCATGCTGGTGCTGTTGATCATTTTCATGGTTACCGCGCCGCTGCTGACCGAGGGTGTAAAAGTTGAACTGCCACGCGCTACGGCCGCGCCGGTGGACAGCAATGACGAACGGCCGGTGATCATTACCGTGAATCGCGAAGGTGCATACTTTATCAGTATTGGTGACAACCCGAGAAAGCCGGTGGAGCCGGCCACGCTGGTGGCGCGCGTGGCGGCCGTACGGCGCCACAACCCGAAGCTACAGGTACTGGTGCGCGGTGATACGCGCGCCAGTTATGGTGACGTGGTCGGGGTCATGGTGCTGTTGCAGCAGGCCGGGGTCGATGATGTCGGCCTGATCACACGTTCGCCGGATCGTCGGAGGCGTTGACGCCATGCTCAAGCTGGTTGTTCAGCACCCCGTTGCCGTCTTCGTTGCCGTTGTCGTGCACCTGGTGTTCATCGCCATCCTGGTGGTGAGCTTCGACTGGAGCGAACCTGCCGAGGCGCCATCGGCGCAGGTGGAAGTGGTTCAGGCCGTGGCCGTGGACGAGGCGCAGGTGGAACGAGAGCTGCGGCGTATCAAGGAGGCCGAGCGCCAGCGCATTCGCCGTGCGAAGGAACTCGAAGCACAACGCCGCAAGGAAGAACGGCGCCTGGCACGCATCAAGAAGGAACAGGCCGAGGCGCAGCGGCGTCAGGCCGAACTGGAACGTCAGCGCAAAGCAAAGGCAAAGGCCGAGCGAGAACGCCTGGCGCGCCTGAAGAAGGAAAAGGAAGCGCTGGAAGACCAGCGCCGTGCCGAGGAAGAACGCCTGCGCGAGGCCGAGGCCCAGCGACGCGCCGAGGAAGAACGTGCGCGGCTGGCCGAGCAACAGCGTCGCGAGGAAGAATTGCGTCGCAAGCTGGAAGAGGAGGCCCAGGCCCGCGAGGCCGAAGCGCGGGCACGGGCACAGGCCACCGAGATCCGGCGGTTTCGCGACAGGATCTATGCCGAGGTCTACCAGGCCTGGATCCCGCCCAAGTCGGCACCGGTGGGCATGTATGCCACCGTGCAGGTGCGACTCATTCCCAGCGGCGAGGTTGTGCGCGTGACCATTTCGCGCAGCAGCGGTAACAATATCTTCGATGACTCGGTAACGAGAGCCGTCAAAAAGGCCTCGCCCCTGTCGGTACCACCGGCGGACTCCGGTCTGTTCGATCAGTTTCGTGAACTTACACTCAAGTTGACCAAAAGGCCCAATGCATGAAGACCGTGTTACTTCGTTTTATGTTGTTCGTGTGTATCGTGCTGCCCGCGGGGGTCAGTCAGGCCCTGACCATCGAGATCCAGAAGGGCAACAGTGACGCCATTCCCATCGCCGTGGTGCCTTTCGGCTGGACGGGACCGAAGAAGGTACCGCTGGACGTGGGCGAGATCATTGCCACAGACCTGCGTCGCAGTGGCTATTTTTCGCCCCTGCCAAAGGGCGATCTGGTGGCGCGACCGGTGGATGCCGCGCAGGTCCGCTTCGAGAACTGGCGCGCATTGAAGGTCGAGAACCTCATCGTCGGGCGCATGGAGGCATTGCCCAACCGGCAGTATCGCATCCAGTTCCAGTTGCTCGACGTGTTCAATGGCACGCAACTGGCGGGCTACAGCATCCAGAGCAGCCTGCGCGATCTGCGCCGTGCGGCGCACCAGATCAGCGATCTCATCTTCGAGAAACTGACCGGTGTGCACGGTGCCTTCGATACCCGCCTGGCCTATGTCACGGTGGTCAAGGGCAAGCATGGCAAGCCACGTTACCGGCTGGCGATCTCCGATATCGACGGTTACAACGAACAGATCATCCTCGAGTCCGGCAATTCCATTCTCTCACCGGCCTGGGCACCGGACGGCAGCCGCATCGCCTATGTCTCGGTGACCCCAAAGGGGCCGGTGATCCACGTGCAGAACATCCACACCGGTCGTAGCCGCAAGTTGCGTGTCTTCAGGGGACTCAACAACGCGCCGGCCTGGTCGCCGGATGGGCGCAAGCTGGCGGTGACCCTGTCGAAGGATGGTAATGCCGAGATCTATGTCTATGATCTGGCCAGCAATACCGTTTCGCGTGTGACGCGCAATTATGCCATCGATACCGAGGCGGCCTGGTTGCCCGATGGCAAGGGCATTATCTTTACCTCGGATCGCGGCGGTACGCCCCAGCTCTATCGCATCCTGTTCGACAATGCAGGCCGCCCGGGACGCGCCGAGCGCCTGACCTTCGACGGCAAGTACAATGCACGTGCCGCAGTGTCGCCGGATGGCAAGCAGGTGGCCTTCGTCAATGATCACCGCATCGCGGTGATGGATCTCGAAACCTTCCGCGTGCGCGTGCTCAGCGAGACCAGCTGGGATGAGTCGCCCAGTTTCGCCCCCAACGGTTCCATGATCATCTATGCCACCCAGTCCGGTCGCGGCGGTGTGCTGGCAGCGGTCTCGGTGGAAGGGCGTGCGACGCAGAAATTTTCCGTCAGCCGCGGGGATATCCGCGAGCCGGCCTGGTCACCGTTCCGGCAACGCAATTACCAGTAAGACAACCACGCTTATCGTTACTGTAGAGGAGTCATTTCATGAAACGGATTTACCGCACGCTTTTTCTTCTTGCCCTGGTGGGCCTGCTCAGCGCCTGCGCCTCACCCAAACCACAGCCTGACGAGGGGGGTGCCGCCGGTGGTCCCACCGGCCAGCCCGATGATCGCCGCGGTGTGATCGATGGCGGTCCGCAGGATGCGCGTTCCCTGCTCAATGACCCGCAGAGCCCGCTGGCCCAGCGCGTGATCTATTTCGATTTCGACAGTGCCGAGATCAGCGCCGAGGACCGCGCCGTGCTGGCGGCCCATGCCGAGTTTCTTGCCGCCCACCCGGATGTGAGCGTGGTGCTGGAAGGTCATGCAGACGAACGCGGCACACGCGAATATAATATGGCCCTGGGCGAACGACGCGCCAAGGCCGTGCTGCAACTGCTGGTTTTGCAGGGGGTTTCCCCCAGCCAGGGTCAGCCCATCAGCTTCGGTGAGGAACGTCCGGTGGCCCTGGGTCACGACGAAGCCTCGTGGCGCGTCAATCGACGAGTGGAACTGCTTTATTCAGGCTATTGAGAATGATGACATCGAACGGGATTTTTGGCCGCCTGCGGGGCGGCCTGCTGGTGGCGGGCCTGCTGGCGACAACGGTGGCCGGTGCCGCACCCACGGCACCAGCGGCGCGTCCAGCCATGACGCCGGAACAGCGGCTGGAGCGCCTCGAGCGCATGCTCGACAACCAGGGGCTGGTGGACCTGCTGGTGCGCCTCGAGGCCCTGCAGGCCGAGGTCCAGCGCCTGCGTGGCGAGGTGGAAGTGCAGACGCACACCATCGAGGAACTCAAAAAGCGCCAGCGTGAGCTCTACCTGGACATCGATCGCCGTCTGCTCAACGTAGAGCGCAACGCCGGTGGCGCGGTGGCGCGGCCCGGGGTTACACCCACGCGCCCGCCCGCTACGGCAGCAGCACCCACGCCCGTTCCTGCCCCCGGGGGAGCTGCGCCGGCGCCGGCGGCCCGACCTGCGCCAGTACCGGCTCCGCGCCCGGCGAAGCCCGCGGGTGAGCAGAAGGCCTACCAGCACGCCTTCGATCTGCTGCGCGAACTGCGCTACGAGGCCGCCATCAAGGCTTTCCGTCAGTTCCTGGCCGATTACCCCAATGGACGCTATGCGCACATTGCCCAGTACTGGCTGGCCGAGGCCAACTATGCCCAGCGTAACTTCAAGGACGCCATCGGCGACTACCGCAACCTGATCAGCCGGTTTCCCAACAGCCCCAAGCTTGCCGAGGCGCTGCTCAAGATCGGCTACAGCCAGTATGAGCTGGGGGAATACAAGCAGGCCAGCGAGACCCTCAGGGGGCTGGTGAAGCGCTATCCCGGCACTACCGAGGCGGGCCAGGCGCAGAACCTGTTGAAGAAGATCCGACTCAAGCAGGGACGCTAAAGCGCTGTTTCGAATATAAGGTCAGGCTGGTGCCTACAACCGCCTGCCGGGATGGACATGGCATGACACGCTATGAATACGTCCCTGTATGCTCGACCGCCGCGTTCCTGCGGCGGACGGTCACGCCATGTCCATCCCGGCAGGCGGCCGAACCGAGGTTCAGTCACCCGGGTCGGCACTGATCTGGTATTCGGAATAGCTCTTTGCCCCCTGGTGCACCGATTTTTCCGCCCATGGCTCTGACCCCCGGCGGTCAGGGCCGGTATACTGCCGGTTCTCCGTTACCGGTCTTTGTGTCCGTGCAGATTACTGTCATGCCCGAGTCTTTTTCCGATTACCCCTCTCGCTCCCCGCACGCCCCCGAGGGCAAGCGCCTCCGCGTCACGGAGCTGTTCTTTTCCCTGCAGGGGGAGGGCAATACCACCGGCTGGCCGACGGTCTTCGTGCGTCTCACCGGCTGCCCCCTGCGCTGTACCTACTGTGACACCAGTTATGCCTTTCAGGGTGGTGAGTGGTGGGACCTGGACGCCATCCTCACGGCCGTGGCCGCCCATGAGGCCCACTATGTGACCGTCACCGGCGGGGAACCGCTGGCCCAGAAGGCCTGCCAGGACCTGCTCACCGCCCTGTGTGATGCCGGCTACACGGTTTCCATCGAAACCAGTGGTGTGCTGGACATCTGCGGGCTCGATCCGCGCGTGGTGCGGGTGATGGATCTCAAGACCCCGGCCTCGGGCGAGGTGGAGAAGAACCTGTGGTCCAACCTGGACTGCCTGCGTGCGCAGGATCAGGTGAAGTTCGTCCTCGGTGATCGCGCCGATTACGACTGGGCGGTGGTGCAGGTTAAGACTCACCAACTGGCGGAGCGTTGCGAGGTGCTGTTTTCCCCTGCCCAGGGGACCCTGGCGCCGGCGACACTGGCAGACTGGATCCTTGCCGATCGCCTGCCGGTGCGTTTTCAGTTGCAACTGCATAAGATCCTCTGGGGCGACACGCCGGGCAGATAGAGATAGATGGGCAAGACGGTGGACAAGGCAGTAGTACTACTCTCCGGCGGGCTGGATTCAGCCACCACGCTGGCCATGGCGCGTGCCGCGGGCTATGCCTGTCATGCCATCAGCTTCGACTATGGTCAGCGTCACCGCTGTGAACTGGAAGCGGCCGCGCGTGTGGCCGCACAGCTGGGGGCCGCGAGCCATCGCGTGGTGTCCCTGGGGCTGGGGGATCTGGGTGGCTCGGCGCTGACCGATCCCGCCATCGACGTGCCTCACGCGCCCACCAGCGGTATCCCGGTAACCTACGTGCCGGCGCGAAACACGGTCTTTCTCGCCGTGGCGCTGGGCTGTGCCGAGGTGCTGGAGGCCGCGCACCTGTTCGTGGGCGTCAATGCGGTGGACTACTCCGGCTATCCGGACTGCCGGCCGGCCTTCATCACCGCCTTCGAGGCCCTCGCCAACGTCGCCACCCGTGCCGGCGTGGAGGGCAGGCCGTTCCGCGTCCATGCGCCACTCATCGAGCTCACCAAGGCCGAGATCATCCGCCAGGGGCATGCCCTGGGCGTGGACTACGGGCTCACCGTGTCCTGTTACGATCCGGATCCCGAGGGCCGTGCCTGTGGCCAGTGCGATTCCTGCCGCCTGCGCGCGGCCGGTTTCCGGGCCGCGGGCGTGGCCGATCCCACCATATATCAGTAACTTACTGATTTTCCTTCACAAATTTCCTCAAAGGTTACTTTGCCGCGGGCATTGGTTATAATCTGCCCCGGCCGTGCCCCGCCGGGTGCCGCTTGCGGGAGAGAATATTCTAATAAATCAATAAGTTATGAGGTTTTTGCCATGACGTTCGCGGACTTTACCAGCGCGCAATCCTTCTACCTGTGGTCGATCTTCGGCATGTCCCTGTTCATGGGGGCGGTCGTCAACAAGACCAATTTCTGTACCATGGGGGCGGTTTCCGACCTCGTCAACATGGGTGACACTGGCCGCCTGCGCGCCTGGCTACTGGCCGGCACCGTGGCCCTGCTCGGGGTCACCCTGTTCGAGTTCCTCGGCCTGTTCGACCTCTCCAGCCCCGGTACCGGCCAGCCGGCCACCCTGCCGCCCTATCGCGGCGTGGCGGATAATTACACTTTCCCGTGGGGACGCTTCGTTCTCGGTGGCTTCCTGTTCGGGATCGGCATGACCTTCGGCAGTGGCTGCGGCAACAAGACCCTCATTCGCATCGGTGGCGGCAACATCAAGTCGATCCTGGTGTTCCTGCTCATCATGGTCATCGCGTACTACATGGTCGACCCCTTCAAGCAGCTGGAAGTGAACTGGTATCAGGCGTATTTCCAGCCCTGGCTGGACAAGGCTTCCTTCCAGATGAAGGTCTCGCATGATTTCGGCTCCATTGCCGCGACGCTGTTCGGCTCCGCCATGGCGACGACAAAGTTGATCGTTGGCCTGCTGGTAGGAGGGACGCTGTTGTTCCTGATCTTCCGCTCCAGCGAATTCCGTCGGAACTTCGACAATGTCTTTGCCGGTGTGGTCATCGGCCTGGCAGTACTCGGTGCCTGGTACATCACCGCCAATATCAACCTGGATATCGATGGCGATCAGATGAGCATGCGCACCTTCGTCGGTGAACAGTGGGAAATGATTATGGACAGCGATGAAGGCAAGCCCAAGAATGCGTCCACCAACCTGCTGCCCACCTCGTACACTTTCATCAGTCCCATCGGCCAGACGCTGGGTTACGCCAAATCCGGGTTCAGCATCAGCTATCTGACCTTCGGTGTGATTTCCGTCATCGGTGTGATCCTCGGGTCCCTGCTATGGGCCCTGATCAGCAAGGGTTTCCGAATCGAGTGGTTTGCCTCGTGGAAGGACTTCTTCATGCACACTATCGGGGGCATTCTCATGGGCTTCGGTGGCGTGCTGGGTATGGGGTGCACGGTGGGGCAGGGGATCTCCGGCGTCTCGACCCTGGCCGTGGGTTCCTTCCTGACGCTGATCAGCATCATCTTCGGTAGCGCCCTGACCATGAAGATCCAGTACTACAAGCTGGTCTATGAAGACGAGGCCAGCTTTGGCAGCTCTCTGATCACCGCCCTGGTGGACATGAAGTTGCTGCCATCCGGCATGCGTAAACTGGAAGCGGTATAGCGCATTTCCCACCATTGGCCCGACTCACCGGTCTTGTCTTTCCCGGTGAGTCGGGTATGATCGCGCAACTTTTAAAGTTGGGCCGTTAGCTCAGTCGGTAGAGCAGTTGGCTTTTAACCAATTGGTCGTAGGTTCGAATCCTACACGGCCCACCATTTTTCCTTATCCAGTCCATCTGCCACGGATTCCTTTCCGGGTAATGCTCAATGGCGGTAATAGGTCCTGGGTGTGGCTTTGACGACTTCATCCACCGCTGTTTTGATCACTTCGCGGATGGCCTGCTCCATGGGGCCCTTGGCATAGGCACCAAGGCTGGAACTCAGCCCCCCGAGCCAGGAGTAGGCGCCAGCACTGAAGCTGTTGGCCTTGCCCTCAACAGTGGTGGCGTGGATGACACGCCCGGTATCCACGTCGATGACCCGCAGATCGATCGCTACATGGGATTGTTCAAAGGCGCCCGAAATGCGTGTCCAGTCGAACCAGCGACCCGAGCCGGTACTGCCACGCACACCCGCAGAACCTGGCTCCCATTCGGTGACTGCGGCGGTGATCATGATATCGGCATCTTCCAGTTGCCGGCCGGGATTACGGCCGAAACGGGCACGTTCGGCCTCGATGGCGGCGATACTTTCCCTCTCCAGCACGATGAATCGATTGCTCTTGAACAGGGCGGTGACCAGCATGTCCTTCATGCCGCTGCCAAAAGAGGCCTTCCAGTAACGGTTGTTACGCGTACTGTCCTTGAAGTCGATGACGGCGATACGGGCCTTGGGGCCGTTGTAGGCCTCGGCACGGGCAGCGTCCATATCAGGCCCCCCGCCATCGCGTACCGTGGTCGTGGTAGTGGTGAGACAGGCGCTGAGACTGAGCAGGGCCAGGGCGAGCAGTGGGAATCGAAGCAGTTTCATCAGTACATCTCCTTGTTGATATTCTCCAGGGCGGCATGCAAATCTCTCCCCGGATGGCAGTGGGGAGACGCACCCGGTGCCGGGCGGGTTACAGCTCCTGTGGATTATTTTCTTCTCGACGGTGGCTGTATACCCCGATTTCGTAGTAACCAGATAGTGCTACCGTCACAGTTGTGGTCGATTGGGTGGCAGCTTGCCACCTGAACGTATCTCGTACCGGGTCGGCGGTTCATTGTCGTCCACCTGGCGTGATGTGCCGGGAAAGGGCGTTGAAGTCCCCCCGGACGTGAAGAATTTCGAGCAGGCAATAAAAAACCCGTCCCCGCAGAAGCGGGGACGGGCCCTTTAAGCGTGCAGCAATACGGCTTTACTGACGAACGCCCGGGGCGTTGATCTTGATGCCGTTGCTCATGTAGCTGTGGAAGAATTCCAGAGCGACATACTCAGGATGCTGCTTGCCCTTGGCCTTGAGCGGCTTGGCACGAACCTGCTTGTTGCAGCCGCCATAACGACGCTGAATGGTACCCAGGCCGCCGAGTGCACCCTTGCCCTTGAACTCCCACTTCTTGCGGTAGACAGGGAAGTGCGTGACATGACCCAGTGCCGGGCTGAGCAGGTTGGTACGAACCATCATACCGGCCTGATACATGTGGCAATCAGCACAGGAGAAGTTCAGCTGACCGCGCTTGGCGTAGAAATGCGTCTTGCCGCGGTTGTAGATCTTCAGCGCGCGTGGGTCATTGGGAACGACCACGTTGAGCTTCTTGCCACGCGAGGTGTAGGCCATGTAGGCGGAGATGGCGGCAAACTTGCCCTTCTTGTACTTGATCTTCTCTTTCTTCAGATCGACGCCGTTCTTCTTCAGGCAGGCCATGAGGTCACCCTCGAGGGTGTGTACCTTGCCGGTCTTCTTGTTGAAGTACGGATAGTTCTGACGAATGCCGATGCCGCCGTTCTTGAAGCACTTGCCTACGTTATAACGCTCGAACAGGTCCTTGCCGATATCCACGGCAGGCTCGTATGGCGGGAATTCTTCCATGGCTTCCCATTCGATACGACGGTTCTTGTCGATGGCGTAGATACCGTTGGCATATTCCTGCAGCGGTACGCCCGGGAAGCGCTTGAAGAAGTAAGCGCGGAATTCCTTGAGATCTTTCGCCGGTGAGGCGAGGACGCTCATGGACGCACCACCAACGAGGGCGAATGCAATTACTGATATGAGCAGTTTTTTCATTTTATAACTCCCGATTCTTCGTCGGATGGACAGTTGAGTGATCGCCTGTCCCCGTAGTTTTCTTATTTGACCTTGGCAGTCACCGAATCACTCTTGCCCGTGTTATCGACCCAGGAGAGTTCGATGGTATCGCCCGCCTTGCCGCCGGCGATCTGGAAGGCCAGGTAGGGATTTTTGGACACGGCCGGTCCCCACTGAGCAGTCATGGCAACGGCACCGTTGTGCTTGGCCACCACTTCCTGAATGAAGTGCGCGGGGATCTTCTTGCCAGTTTTCTTGTTCTTACGCAGACCGGTTTCCATCGGGTGCGTAATGAGCGCCTTGACCGTGGTGATGCCACCCTTGGCCTTGGCACGAATGCGAATTGAACTCATAGTCTTGTTCCTCTTTGAAATTCGTGTGTCAGACTGGTGGGCTTAACCGCCACAACCACCGATGGTGACCTTGACTTCCTTGCGTGCCGAGTAGGCCTTGCCGCCGGCCTTGACCACGGCAATGACGTTGGAGGTCTTGCCCATCTTCAGACGCGAGGAAACGAAGCCCTTGGCGTTCTTGCCGAGGATGAAGTTGGCTGCCAGCGGCGAACCGTTCTTCTCGACGAACAGAGCGATGGACTCCACGCTGCCGATATCGGTGCTCACGGTGACCGGCACCACGGCGCCGTTCTCGGCGATGTCCGGGGCCTTGATCTTGATGTCGGTGCTCGGCGTGGTGGTGTCACTGCCCAGCAGGGCGCTCAGCCCGGCCTGCACGCTCTTGGCCTCGAAGGCCCCTTTCGGCCAGGCGGCCAGCACCATGCCCGGCGTCAGCAGGCCTGCGCCTACCGCGACCGCAACGGTGCCCGTCGCCAGGCTGCCTTTCAGAAATGTTCTGCGTTGCAT
>DRKU01000072.1 GCA_011051615.1 Gammaproteobacteria bacterium | reverse complement strand
GCGCCGCCGCGTACCGAGAAAGTCGATGGCCGTGACGGTCTCGCCGTCCACGCATACTCCGAGGTGACCGACAGGCGTGGTGAGAACGAAATCGAAGTCGGCCAGTTTGCGATCAGCGTTCATGTTCGATGGACCTCGCTGCAGGGTTGGTGGGTCACTCCAGCCACAGGTGTTGCAGTTCACGGTTGAGCACCGCGCGTCGCGCCGGATCCTTTGTCGTGCGCAGCAGGTGTTCGAACAGGTCGCGCGCATCGTTCTTGAGCCCGGCGCGCGCCAGGGCGGTGGCCGCCTGGTAGCGCGCGGTCTGCGCCCAGGGATCACCGGCCTTCGGGTCGGGCAGCATGGCCGAGCGCAGGTAGAGACGCGCGGCCTCGGCATACGCCTTTTGCGCCTTGCGCGAGTCGGCCATCCAGTAGAGCAGTTCGCGGCGCAGCTTTTCATCATCCACCCGTGCATAGACGGTCTCGAACAGGGTTATGGCGTGCTCATGTTCTCCGACGGCCTGCAGATCGAAGATCACCTGCATGAGGTGGTCGACCTTGTCCGGGCTGAGGTCCTTTTCTTCCTTCAGCAATGCCGCCAGTGCCGCGGCGCCTGCCGGGGCCTGGTTGCCCAGCACGAGGATGCGCGCACGACGTAACTGCCAGGGAAAACGATCCGCGCCGGCAGGTGGCTCGGCGATGGTTGCCATCAATGCCGAGGCGCGTTCGATGCGCGAGGCGGCCAGTTCGACATCCACCAGCGCATGGCGTACCGGCAACGGGATGGCGGCGAGGTCCTGAAAGTGCCGCGAGTGCCCAAACAACTCTCCCAGCAATCGCGCGCGACCCGGTTGCTTTTCCAGCGTGGCGAGAAAGCCGGCTGCGGCAGCAAGGCGCGATTCCTCACGTACACCACGCAGGATGACCAGCGCGTAGAGAGAACGTGCACGTACCGGGGTCTTGCCGTGGGCCTTTTTTGCCGCGGCCAGCCACTGGCTGTCTTCACCAATCAGAAAATGCGAACGGTTGCCCACCCAGGTAGCGTAATCGAGGTAGGCATTCCACAGGGTATCGGGTTCGAAGCGCGCCAGACCGGGCATGAGCGGTTCACGCCCTTCATGGATGATGACATTTTCCAGCGCCCGCGCCGCGGTGGCGCGATCACCGATGCGCTGGGCGGACTCGGCGACGATGGCCCACAGCTGGGTTGCCAGGCCGACATTGACCCACTCGCCGCGCAGGTGCCGCAGGGCGGCCTGCATGACCTTGCGTGGGGGACGCAGGTTGCCGCGCAGTTGTGCCAGCAGTTGCAGCACACCGACCTCAGGCTCGTTGCTGCGTGCCGCCAGCAGGGTGGCAGCCACGTCCGCACGGCCACTGAGCAGTTCGATGCGCGCACGCAGCAGGATATCGTCCAGTTCACCCTCGCCGTAGTCCTGGCGAAAACGCTGCACCGCGGTGCGTGCATCGTCCATCTGGCCCTCGTTGACATAGCTGCGAATGATCAGTCGGCGCCATTCAGGCAGGGTCTCGGCGTTGTCATCAGGCACGCCGCCCCAGATCAGCTCACGCAGCAGGTGGCGGGCCTGACGCCCCTGGTGTTGTTCCACCAGCGCCTCGGCCTCGCGGGTGCGTGCCCAGCGTCGAAAGCTCGCCGGCAGGCTGGCGGGTACGGCGGCCATGCGTCGTGCCAGTGCCACCCAGTCGCCCTGTGCGGCGAGGATGCGCACACGCTCACGCTCCCAGGCCATCCATGCCTCGCTGGCCTCGCTCACCGAAGGCTGGCGGGTATCGAGCACGTGCAGGGCCAGTGCCGGGGCCCCGATGCGGGCCAGGGCACGGATCTCCTCGAGCCCTGCATCCACCGCCGCATCTGCAACAGGCGCGGCGGCTGGTGCGGGTGACGGCGCGGCGGGAATCGTGGTGGCAAACAACAGCAGGCACAGGCCCGCCAGTGCGGCACGGGTAGCCGGCAGTCGAAAAAAGGAATGTGGCAGTTTGCGTGTCATGGACGAAAAACGGGCAATGCCTGGCTGGCATTGCCCGTCAAATGTGACACCGAGAGGGCAGGAAGACAAGGGCTGTCTTCACACTCTCGTCGACCGCGTCTCAGGAAAGCTTTTCCTTGATACGCGCCGACTTGCCCTGGCGCTCGCGCAGGTAGTAGAGCTTGGCGCGACGCACATCGCCACGGCGCTTGACCTTGATGTTGTCGATGAGGGGGCTGTGTGTCTGGAAGACACGCTCGACCCCTTCGCCGTGGGAAATCTTGCGCACGGTGAAGGAGGAGTTGAGGCCGCGGTTGCGCCGGGCGATGACCACACCTTCGAAGGCCTGCAGGCGCTCGCGGTTGCCTTCTTTTACCTTGACCTGCACGACAACGGTGTCGCCCGGTCCAAATTCCGGCACATCGGCCTTCAGTTGTTCATTTTCAAGTTCGTCGATTACGTTACTCATGACGTCCACTCCCGTTCAAGGGTTGCGCATTATACATGAAAATCAGCGTTTTTCATGTTCTTCGATATATTCGTCCAGCAGTTTTCGCTGCGTTGCGTCCAGCTCCAGCGCATCCAGCAGGTCCGGCCGCCGCTCCCAGGTCCGCCCCAGGGCCTGCTTGAGCCGCCAGCGGGCGATGGCCGCATGATCGCCGGAGAGCAGCACCGCCGGCACCGCCTGGCCATCGATCTCTTCCGGCCGCGTGTAGTGGGGGCAGTCCAGCAGGCCGGTGCTGAAGGAGTCCTGCCCGGCGGAATCCTCGTGGCCCAGCGCCCCGGGCAGCAGGCGGGTCAGCCCGTCCATGAGCACCATGGCCGCCAGTTCACCGCCGGAGAGCACATAGTCACCGATGGACCACTCCTCGTCGATGTCGCGCTCGAGCACGCGCTCGTCGATGCCCTCGTAGCGGCCACAGACCAGCACCAGCCCGGGCCGCGCGGCCAGCGCCACCAGCCCCGCCTGATCCAGCCGCCGCCCCTGGGGGCTCAGGTGAATCACGGTGCTGCCGGCCGGCGCCCGTTCCCGCGCCGTGGTGATGGCCCGGCGCAGGGGCGCCACCTGCATGACCATGCCCGGCCCGCCGCCGTAGGGCCGGTCGTCCACCGTGCGGTGGGCGTCTTCGGCGAAGGTGCGTGGATTGACGCTGTCCACCGTGAGCAGGCCGGCCTTGACCGCGCGGCCGGTGATGCCGTGTTCGGTCACTGCGGCGAACATCTCGGGGAACAGGGTGACCAGTTCGATGTGCATGTCCGTCTGTCTCCGGTGGCTGTTCCGTCTATCCGCTCGGTCGGGTAAGGTTGCCACCGCTGGTTTTAAACTCGGGCGATCCGGGCGGGGAGCGCCCCTTCGCAACCTTGTGCCCCGCCAGACACCACCCAGTCGGGACTGATCTTGCCCCATGTGTTCAGAACTCCGGGTCCCAGTCCACCGTCAGGGTGCCGGCGGCCAGGTCCACGGCCGTCACCACCTGCCCCTTTATATAGGGTATGAGGCGCTGGTGCCGATCGGCATCCACCACCACCAGTACGTCGTTGGCACCGGTCTCCAGCAGGTGGTCCACCCGCCCCAGCGCCACGCCCTCGGTAGTGACGACCACCAGCCCCTGCAGATCGGACCAGTAATAGTCGCCAGCGGCCAGTGCCGGCAGAGCCGCGCGAGGGACTTCGATCTGCTGTCCCACCAGTTCGAGGGCGGCATCCCGGTCCTCGACGCCCTCGAGCCGGGCAATCAGGCCCTTGCCGTGGCGGCGGCCTTCGGCCACCTCCACGACAACACAACGGCCCTGGCGGCAGAGCTGCCAGGGCCGATAATTCATAATATTCTCAATGGGTTGGGTATAGGAATGAACCTTGACCCAGCCGCGCACGCCAAATACCGCGCTGATGCGACCGGCGACCACGCGGGCGTCGGGCGATGACCCGGTAACCGAATTCATCTCCACATGCCCGGGCGGGAGATGCCCCCTGATCAGGCGGCAGGCTGCTCCTTGAGCAGCTTGTTGACGCGGTCGGAAGGCTTCGCACCCTGACCCAGCCAGTAGTCCACCCGCTCGCGGGCAATGCTCAGGCGGGTCTCGCCACCGGTGGCGATGGGGTTGAAGAAGCCCACGCGCTCGATGTAACGGCCATCACGGCGGTTACGGCTGTCGGTGACGACGATATGGTAGAAGGGGCGCTTCTTGGCGCCGCCGCGTGCTAGACGAATGGTGACCATTGCGTTTTCGTTTCCTGACTTGCGTTAAGTCTTTGAATTCTCTACAACTGGACCGCCCGCGAGGCGGGCAATCGAATGAAGGGCGGTATTCTACTGAAATTGCCGCCAAAGTGAAGGGATCGGGCGGAAATAAGGGGCGAAAAACGCCCCGCAAGCCCGGTATCGTCGCGGCTGGCGCGTCGCCTACTGCAAGCCCGGCGGCAGGCGCCCGGCCATGCCACGCATCATGTTCTTCATGCCGCCCTTGCCCATCTTCTTCATCATCTTCTGCATCTGGGTAAACTGCTTGAGCAGGCGGTTGACGTCCTGGATCCGGGTGCCGGAGCCGGCGGCGATGCGCTTCTTGCGCGAGCCCTTGATGAGCTGGGGGAAGCGGCGCTCGCGCGGGGTCATGGAATTGATGATGGCCTCCAGGCGGCGCATGTCCTTGTCGCCCACCTTGTCCTTGACCTGCGCGGCCATGCCGCCCATGCCCGGCAGCTTGTCGAGCAGGCTGGTGAGGCCGCCCATCTTCTGCATCTGGCGCAACTGCTCGCGGAAATCCTCCAGATCGAAGCCCTTGCCCTTCTGCAACTTCTTCGCCAGCGCCTGGGCCTTGTCCTGATCGATGGTGCGCGTGGCCTCCTCCACCAGCGACAGTACGTCGCCCATGCCGAGGATACGCGAGGCCAGGCGGTCGGGGTGGAAGGGTTCCAGCGCAGTGGTCTTCTCGCCCATACCGAGGAACTTGATGGGCTTGCCGGTGATCTGGCGCACCGACAGGGCCGCACCACCACGGGCATCGCCGTCGGCCTTGGTGAGGATGACGCCGGTGAGCGGCAGGGCCTCGCCGAAGGCACGCGCGGCATTGGCGGCGTCCTGGCCGGTCATGGCGTCCACCACGAAGAGGGTCTCGATGGGCGCGACCGCCTTCTCCAGCGCCTGGATCTCCTTCATCATGTCCTCATCGATATGCAGCCGGCCGGCGGTGTCGAGGATGAGGACATCCATGTTCCTGAGCTTCGCCTCCCTGAGGGCCGCCCTGGCGATCTTCTCGGGCTTGTCACCCGCATGGCTGGGAAAGAAGCTGGCGCCCACTTCGGTGGCAAGCGTCTGCAACTGGTCGATGGCGGCGGGGCGATAGACGTCGGCGCTGGCGACCATGACCGACTTCTTCTCGCGCTCCTGCAGCAGGCGCGCCAGCTTGGCCACGGTGGTGGTCTTGCCCGCGCCCTGCAGGCCGGCCATGAGGATCACCGCCGGCGGCGTGGTGCGCAGGTTGAGTGCATCGTTGGCGTCGCCCATGAGGTGCACCAGCTCGTCGTGGACGATTTTGGTGAAGGCCTGCCCCGGCGTGAGACTCTTGTGCACCTCCTCGCCCAGCGCCCGCTGGCGCACGTCGTCGACGAACTGCTTGACCACCGGCAGAGCCACG
Organism: Gammaproteobacteria bacterium; assembly: GCA_011051615.1. Classification (GTDB taxonomy): domain Bacteria; phylum Pseudomonadota; class Gammaproteobacteria; order CAMYNG01; family CAMYNG01; genus HyVt-448. The sequence continues at coordinate 5,230 of DRKU01000072.1, read as the reverse complement.
TCGGCCTCGAGCAGGGCCATGCGCACCTCGCGCAGGGTGTCCTTGATATTGTCCTCGGTGAGCCGCCCGACCCCGCGCAGGTTGCGCACGGTCTGGCTGAGGCGTTCGGTCAAACTATCAAACATCGTTCATCGCCATTGCAGAAGAAACCGGAAAGATAAGGGACCGCCCGTTCGCGATACGGACGCCCGCGGGGGATTATAACGTGAAACCGATGTGGGCGGCATGCCCAGTCACCCAGAGGCTCCTGATTCAACTGACTCAGTTAATACAGGAAAGTGACGTACCTGCTCGCCCTTCTACCCTTCCCTGACCCCTTGCCTTAACGCTTCCAGATACTTCACAGGCACATCAAACCGGCGGTCCGGAGCCGCCGTTGCCCTCATCATGTCTTCCACAAGGCGATAAACACAATGCTCACCTGTCTCACGTTCAAGAACTTCCATGCCATGAGCTTCAGGACCGCGAGACCTGCTGGTGTTACACGATGTCAGCTGTCGCTGGCGGGGAAATACCTCTTCGGTGTACACACGGGAATGGCATATCCCGCCTGATGGATGACAACGGCACCCAGTGGCACTTTACAACGTGAATTGCTGGCCGCCGTTGAGGCGATGCAGGGTGCGGTCCTTCACCGCCGCCTGGCACTCGGCGAAAATCAGATCCTCGTCGCCGGGCTTATTGTGGCTGATGTAGATATCGGGGTGGTGGGTAAGTTTTTCCAGGTCCTCGGCCAGTGTGCGCGGGCAGTAGTGACAGGCACGCCGCGCCAGGTCCTCGTCCTTGTTGGCAAAGGCGCATTCCACCAGCAGCAGGTCGAGGCGCGGCCGCCGGTTGAGGGCCGCCCAGAAGGTGTCGTTGGTGGTGGTATCGCCGCTGAAGGCGAAGACATGTTCCTGCTGCTCGATGATGAAACCCACACCCGGCACGATGTGATTGACGTTGACCATTTCGATGGTGCGGCCCTTGTCATGGAACTTGCGGTTGTGCGCCATGGGCGCGTAACGCAACACCGGGTGGCGCGGATCGGGCAGGCGTGTGAAGTCCGGCCAGATGACGTTGTTGAAGACATGGTTGCGCAGGGCGTCGAGGGTCTCCTGCAGCCCGTGGATGCGGATCGGTTCATCGAGGTGATCAAAGATGGTATCCACCAGTAACGGGATGGCGGCAATGTGATCCAGGTGCGAATGACTGACGAAGATGTGGCGCAGGGCGGCCATTTCCTCGATGCTGAGATCGCCCACGCCGGTGCCCGCATCGATGAGGATGTCGTCATCCAGCAAGAGGCTGGTGGTGCGCAGTCCCGCACCGACACCCCCGCTGCAACCCAGTACCCGTATCTGCATCAGTTTGTCTTCAGTGTTTCCGCTCTCGCGTGTACGACCTGTCTACGGCCTCACAGGCGGCAAATGCGCAATCGTATACCTGTCGAAGCATGCCTGTCATCGCCGAGCGCCGGGATCCGGGGGTGAGACGGCGTAGCAATGAGTAGCCAATTCAATCTATTATGATGCCATTTGCCGATAAATCAAAATGATACGGCAGTCACAAGTCCCCGCCACGCATGCCGGTCCTGCCACGGCCGCATACGTCCTCCACGGGCCAAAAAGCCCTTGGTGGATCCCCGCGGGCTGTGCAATCATGTGCCAAATTCACATAAGAAGTCAGTTCGCAACGAATGGTGTTTACCGACCTTGCGGGAATCACGGTCTACCTGGCCGTCGCCGCCCTGCTGGCGATCCGACTGGCAGGACGCCTTCCCGAGAACCTCGACAACAAGCGGCTCCTGATCGCCCTCGGCCTGCTGGGTGTGCTGCTGCACGGTATCTCCCTCTACGACAGCCTGTTCACCCCGCAGGGGACGGACATCAGCGTCTTCAGCGTCATGTCACTGGTGGGCTGGGCCGTCGCCCTGCTGCTGCTGATCTCCGCCTTCGGCAAGCCGGTTCTCAACCTCGCCATCATCATCCTGCCGGTGGCCGCCCTCACCCTGGTGCTGCGCAGTTTCACCGACCACCATCTCTATCTGGAGGCCAAACTGCCGCTGGGGCTGGAGGCGCACATCATGCTCTCGGTGCTGGCCTACAGCCTGCTCAGTATCGCCGTGGTGCAGGCCATCCTGCTGTGGATCCAGGAATCGCACCTGCACAACCGCCACCCCGGCGGCTTCATCCGCCTGCTGGCGCCCATGGAGACCATGGAACGCCTGTTATTCCAGATGATCGGCCTCGGCTTCATCCTGCTCACGGTGGCACTGGCAAGCGGCGCCTTCTATATCGAAGACCTGCTGGCCCAGCACCTGGTGCACAAGACCGTGCTGTCGGTGGTGGCCTGGCTGCTGTTCGGCGCCCTGCTCTTCGGCCACTGGCGCTGGGGCTGGCGCGGGCGCGTGGCCATACGCTGGACGCTGGCGGGTTTTGTCTTCCTGATGCTGGCCTACTTCGGCAGCAAGACCGTCGTCGAACTGATCCTCGCCGGCTGAAGCCGCCGCGCGCCCGAGGCACCCGTCCGTGACCGATATTCCGCTCTCCGTCCTGTTCCTTGCCCTTTTTGTGCTGATCATCCTGTCGGGCTTCTTCTCCGGCTCGGAGACCGGCCTGATGACCCTCAACCGCTACCGACTGAGCCGCCTGGCAAAGGATCGCAAGCGTGGCGCCGTCCAGGCCCAGCGCCTGCTGGACGCGCCGGAGAAACTCATCGGCCTCATCCTGCTCGGCAACAACTTCGTCAACGTGCTGGCGGCGCTGGTGGCCGGCGAGATCGGGCGCCAGCTGGGCGGTAACGCGGCGGTGGCCATCGCCGGCGGCCTGCTCACACTCGTGCTGCTGATCTTCGCCGAGGTCACGCCCAAGACCCTCGCCGCCCTGCACCCGGAACGCCTCGCCTTTCCCGCTGCGCTGATCCTGCTGCCCCTGCTGCGCCTCCTGTGGCCGGTGGTGTGGCTGGTCAACCTCATCACGCGCGGCCTGTTCCGCCTCATGGGCATCTCCGCCCAGCAGCAGACCGATCACAGCCTCTCCAGCGAGGAATTGCGCATCGTGGTCAACGAGGCGGGCGCCATGATCCCACGTCGCCACCAGAAGATGCTGCTCAGCATCCTCGACCTGGAACGCGCCACGGTGGAAGACATCATGGTGCCACGCAACGAGATCGCCGCCATCGACATCGATGCCGAATGGGCCCAGATCCGCGAACAGATCACGGCCAGTACCCACACCCGCCTGCTGGTCTACGAAGGCGACATCGATCACGTGGTGGGCTTCATTCACCTGCGCAACACCATCAAGCTTTTCCACAACGATACAGAGCAGGAACTGGGCAAGGAAGACCTGCGCGGCATCATCCGTGAAGCCTACTTCATTCCCGAGGGCACCCCGCTGACCACCACCTTGCTCAATTTTCAGCGTGAACGGCGGCGCATCGGCCTGGTGGTGGACGAATACGGCGACATCCAGGGCCTGGTCACGCTGGAGGACATCCTCGAGGAGATCGTCGGCGAATTCACCACCGATCCGGCCGCCACCATCAAGGACATCCATCGCCAGGAGGACGGCAGCTACCTGGTGGACGGCTCCATCACCATCCGTGACCTCAACCGGGCGCTGGGCTGGCAGCTTGCCAGCGAAGGCCCGCGTACCCTCAACGGGCGGATCCTGGAGTATCTGGAAGACATCCCCGACCCCGGCACCAGCCTGATGCTGGAGAACCATCCTGTCGAAATCGTTCACACCACCAAAAATGCGGTCAAAACCGTGCGCATTGCGGCCGATAAGGAACAGACGTCTGCCGATTCCTGAGTTGCGGGAGACGAATGGCGCCTTCGGGCCGCCGGCCGGTATTGTACAAAAGTGTTAAAAACATACTATAATCCCAAGATAATTCAGGAATTTTTTATAATTTAGCCTGTGTCCAAACTGACGCTTTCCTTCAAGGGGCGGGTGCTGAAGATCTTCCCGGTGTTGCAGGGTGAAATGCACATCGGCAGCGATCCCAGCTGTACGCTGCACATCGACAGCCTCGCGTTGGCCCCGCGCCATGCGCGCATCGACACCCGTGGCACCGAGACCACGCTGGTGGACCTGGGCAGTGAAGATGGCACCTTCGTCAACAACACGCGCATCGAACAGCATGTTCTCAAGGACGGCGACATGATCCGGGTGGGCAAGCACACCCTGCTCTATACCTACGACGAAGTTATCGAGGAGGCCCCCCTGCCCGAACCCCAGGTGGAGGAAGTCAGTCCCGCGGAAGCCGAGGCCCTGACCTCGGGCATGCATTCGGGGCTGCACTCCGGTCTGCACAAGGCCCAGACCGGCTGGTTGCAGATCCTCACCGGCCAGAACCTCGGCCAGACCGTCAGCCTCAATCGCTCGGTCACCAACCTCGGCAAGCCGGGCGTGGCCACCGCCGTCATCGCGCGCCGCGCCGACGGCTACTTCATTACCCACCTCGAAGGCCCCGTGCCCCCCACGGTCAACGACCAGGCCATCGGTAGCGACCCGCACAAACTGGATCAGGACGACATCATCCAGATTGGCAACATCAAGATGCAGTTCTATTATGAATAGGAGGCACGCGGCCTCCGCGCACAAGGAAACCCACAGTTGCCATGAGACATTTCACCCGCATCCCCTTTCAGGCCAGCACCGTCATCCGTAGCCCGGACGGTAGTCAGGAATGGCCCTGTGAACTCATCGACATCAGCCTCAAGGGTGCCCTGACCACTCAGCCCGACAGCTGGCAGGCGCAACGCGGCGACAGCTTCGTACTGCGCACCCGCCTCGACGAAGAAGGCGACGTCATCACCATGGAGGCCGACGTGGCCCACGTGGAAGACGGCCATGTGGGCTTCGAGTGCATGCACATGGATCTCGACAGCGCCACCCACCTGCGCCGCCTGGTGGAACTCAACCTCGGCAGCGAAACCCTGCTGGAACGCGAACTGGCGGAACTCATAAAGACAGTGGTGAGTGGGGAGTAGCGAGGTTCGAGAGCTGAGGATTTGATCCCCGCCCCCTGTCCCCCTCCCGTGTGGGAGGGGGGACCGTTTGATTCGTTCAGGTGGAAATTCGACGAGATACCTGTTTGCTTTGCGTACCCTGGCGGCCTTCTCGGTTAAATTTTCTTCCGCAAAACCCCTTTTACCGCCACGAACGCCAAGTCACGCGAAGAAAAACACCGTTGTTTCCTGCCTTGCGTACCTTTGCGACCTTCGCGGTTTAATTTTCTT
>DRKU01000071.1 GCA_011051615.1 Gammaproteobacteria bacterium | reverse complement strand
TCCCATCATCGCGGGGCTGGTGTTGATTGTGATCAGTCCGTTGTTGCATCGGCTGATGCATGACGTCAGATAAATGCGGTTTCCAGTGGCGAGTTGCGAGGGCCGAGGATCGGAACCCCTCACCCTGACCCTCTCCCTGAGGGAGAGGGGAATGTGATTTCATGTTCAGTGTGTAACTGGATACCGGTATCGCAGCGGCGCGCTGCTCCTGCCAGTCAGCTACTGGAAACTGGCTACTGGAAACTGGTCTTAATGCAGAGTGGCAGCGGGCTCGGGCAGTTCGCGCTCGACGCGGAAGGCGCGGCCTTCGGCCAGCTCCTGATCGGAGGCGTTACGGATGTCCTTGATGCGCACGTCGAAGCGCAGGTCCACGCCGGCCAGCCGATGGTTGCCGTCGAGGATGACCTTGTCTTCGTCCACGTGGGTGACGGTGAACATGATGATCTCGCCGTTGGCGCACTCGCCCGCCACGCGCGCGCCGATGCTGTCAACGTCGTCGGGCAGGCGCGCCGGGTCCTCGGCCACCACCAGTTCGGGATCGTATTCGCCATAGGCATCGGCGGCCGACAGCAGTACTTCGCGACGCGCGTCGACGCCCAGGCCCTCCAGCGCGGCCTGCAAATGCGGCAGGGTGGCACTGTCGATGCCATGCAGGTAGATGAGATCGTCGCGGTACTCGATGAGCTCACCGCTGGTCTCGCTGAACAGGGAATATTCCACGGTCACCACCTTGCCCTTCTTCACGCGTGGCGTGTAGCGGGTCTGGCGCCATGGCAATAACTGTTCGCTGGTCGGCATATTGCGGCTCCCGGGCTGCGTCCCGTGGTTTGCCCCGGCGGCCAGCTGGCGGCCGCCGGGAGGTAATTTCCGTGTTTCCTGTCCCGTTTATCGTCCTGCGGGGGAATTTCTGAAGCACCGAATGCGTCCTTTTCCTCAACCGGCGCCATTTGGCAGACGGACGGGGATTGTGTGAAACTCAGGCGGCGGATCCCTGTCATAAAGGCTGTGGGTGCGCTAACTACCGGATTTTATTAGTGGAGAAAAACAGTGCGAGATGGCGTAAAACGAGGGATGTGGATGTTACTGGTGGCCCTGGTGGGCCTGGTCAGCCTGCCGGCCATGGCGGCCGAGGACATCCTCAGGGACTTCCAGGGCCAGCCGCACAAGCTGGAGGAGTACGTCGGCCAGGGCAAGTGGACCATTGTCATGTTCTGGGCCCATGACTGTCATGTCTGTAATCTCGAGGCGCCCAACTACGAGAAACTCTATCAGCGACGCAAGGACCGCGACGTGACCCTGCTTGGGATCAGTATCGACGGCGAGGATCTGAAAAAGGAGGCGCAGGCCTTCATCCAGCGCCACAAGCTGAGTTTCCCAAATCTCATTGGCGAACCAGTGGCCACCACGGACCTGTTTACCGAACTCACCGGCGTACCCTGGATCGGCACACCCACCTTCCTTATATATACACCGACCGGCAAGCTGGTGGCGCAACAGGCCGGCGGTGTCCCGGTCAACATGATCGAAGACTTCATCGCTCAGCAGACGGCGGCGGGCAATCTCTAACCCCGCCTTGCCTTGATGGGGTTGGGGCTGCGATCATACCCCCTGTCGCACCGCTTCGAGCGGAGCGGCAACACGCATCACCCCAGCTCAACACCAGGCCCCGGAAGCAGGATCATTGTTCGAGACAGTCGAGAAAAGGGTTGGCCGAATCCTCCGGGATGGCCATGAGTCCGTATTGGCAGGATCGGCCATCGGTCTCGAAAAGGAAACCCTGCGCGTCAATGCCGAGGGCAAGATCGCCCAGACCCCGCACCCCCAACAACTGGGTTCACCCCTGACCCACCCGTGGATCACCACCGATTACTCGGAGGCCCTCACCGAGATCATCACGCCGCCCTGCGACAGCGCTGCCAATGCGCTGGCCTTTCTGCGCGACACGCAGGTCTTTGTCTATGGACACCTGGGTGAAGAGCTGCTGTGGGCCACCAGCATGCCCTGCGTGGTGGCGGGCGAGACGAGCATACCCATTGCGCAATACGGTTCTTCCAATGCCGGCCAGATGAAGACTATCTACCGGCGCGGTCTGGGCTATCGCTACGGGCGCACCATGCAGGTCATCGCCGGTGTGCACTTCAACTATTCCATGTCACCGGCATTCTGGTCCGTCTATCAGTCGATGGAAGGCGACCGACAGACGCCCACGGAGTTTCGCTCCTCGCATTACATGGGACTGGTGCGCAACCTGCAACGCCTGGGCTGGCTGGTACCCTACCTGTTCGGTGCCTCGCCTGCGGTGTGCAAGTCCTTTCTCGGCGGACAGCCCACACAACTGGATGCCTTCAATGACAACACTTATTACGGCCCCTGGGCCACGTCGTTGCGCATGGGTGATATTGGCTATCAGAACAACAAGGAAGCGGAGATCGGCTTCAAGGCCAACTACGACAGCGTCCACACCTACGCGGCCAGCCTGGAGTACGCCATTTCGACCTCCTGCCCCGAATACGAAAAGATCGGTCTGATCGTCGATGGCGAGTACCGCCAGCTCAACACCAATATCCTGCAGGTGGAGAATGAGTACTACTCGACCATCCGCCCCAAACACAAGCCCGACGGTGACGAGCGCCCGGCGCTGGCACTGATGCGAGGTGTGGATTACGTGGAACTGCGTTCCCTCGACGTCAACGCCTTCGCTCCCCTCGGTATCCATGAAAGCCAGCTCGATTTTCTCGAGGCCTTTCTGGTCTTCTGCCTGCTCGATGACAGCCCGCTGATCAGCGTGAATGAGCGCCATGAAATCGACAACAACGAACTGCTTGCCGCACACCGCGGGCGCGAACCGGACCTGCGCCTCGCGCGCAATGGGCGCACCATCACCCTGCGGGACTGGGCGCTGGAAGTCTGTGATGGCATGGAGATCGTCTGTGACGTGCTCGATCGCGCCAACGACACGGACCGCTACCAACGTACGCTGGCACAACAACGCGAAGTGATCCGCGATACCGAGGCGACACCGTCGGCGCGCATGCTGCAGGAGATGCGCGACAACCGCGAAGGCTTTTTCCATTTTGCCTGGCGCATGTCGAAAGCCCACGAGGCGTTCTTCAAACAGGCGGATCTTTCCCCGCAGCGCGCGACCTTCTTCAGCGAGGCAGCGGCGCGCTCACGCCAACGGCAGGCCGAACTGGAAGCCAGTGACGCATTGAGCTTCGAAGAGTATCTGCGCCGCTATTACGAAAAACCCCCCGTTCGGTGACAGTGACCACATGCTGGCGGCAGGGGCATGATCTGCTAAGGTAGCCTCAGGCAGACTGCATGAGACGTCACGACATGGAAGGCGAACAGGAAAAAGCCCTGCTGGGCGCCGACGGCGTAAAGCTTTGTTACCGTATATCGCGCAATCCCGCGGCGCGCGGCACGCTGGTATTCATCCACGGCCTGGCGAGCAACATGACACGCTGGAGCGAGTTCTTCGCCGCCACCACCCTGTACGACAGTTTCAACCTGATCCGCCTGGATCTGCGCGGACACGGCTGTTCCGTGGTACGCGGTCGGATCAACTACCGTATCTGGTGTGACGATCTCGCCCGCCTGCTGGATGCCGAGAAGATCGATCGCGCCATCATCATCGGCCACAGTCTTGGTGCCCAGGTGGGTATCCATTTCGCCCATCGCTATCCCGAACGCGTAAGCGGGTTGGTGTTCATCGACCCGGTGTATCGCCAGGCACTCCGCGGCCTGCTTGGCCGGGTGCGTACCTGGGCGCCCGTAGTGGGCGTGGTGGCGACACTGGCACTATGGCTCAACCGTCTCGGACTGTACCGCCGCCACCTGCCGTATCGTGACCTCTACCAGCTCGATCTGAAAACCCGTGACTTCCTCGCCACCCACAAGGACGAAGACATTGCCAGGCTCTATATGTCACCGCTGGCCGATCTCAGGTTTATCCCCTGGACCATCTTTCTGCAGGAACTGGCCCTGGTGGTAAAGGAGCTGCCGGTGCCCGAATCACTCCACGTACCGGTGCGCGTTCTGCTCTCGGCGGGTGCCACTACCAGCGACCGCGATGTCATGCGCGCCATTCTCAAGCGCTACCCCGATTGCGAAGTGCGCGAGATCGACGCCGATCACTGGCTGCTGACCGAGAGGCCCGACGAGGGACGTGAGGGTATCGAGGTCTTCTGCCGTGCACTGGCCGAAACGACCTGAACCGGCGATGGATGCACCACGGGTTGAGGCGGAGTACGGATAACTGGAAGAAGTTATCTAGACGCTGAATGCGCCGCGCCAGTGTCCGTTACGGTAGTCCAGCTCCAGGCGTGACGGATGCATGCGCCGCGCACCATTGCTCAGCAACTCCCGCTTTTCCGGAAAGTTGCGCGCGAACTCCACCGGATCGCAGGAGCTCGCCTCCACGGCACGAAACGCCACCGCAAGGCGCTCATCCACCGTGACACCGTCATGGACTGGCTGTTCATGAAACAGGACGCGTTTTTTCACCACGCAGGAGAAATAGAGCTGCATCTCGATGAACAGGGGTGCCGTGCGCCGGCGCAGGGCCCGTTCGGCGCGGCGCGTCCAGACCACCTCCAGCGGGTGATTGCGCAGGGAAACGGTGGCACGACAACGAAAGGGATTGAGCCAGCGGCCGATGCGATAGATGGGATTGAGGTCCTCGCCGAACCCGAACATGCTGGGGTTGAGATTCATAAGTGCTCCAACGAAAGTTCCGTCCCACAAGGATAGCCGCTGCACGATGCACGTGCACGGGGCCGGTATTGAAAACACGGGAAAATGGCGCGCCCGACAGGATTCGAACCTGTGACCTTCGGTGTCGGAGACCGATATTCTATCCAGCTGAACTACGGGCGCTCGTGGGAATGCGGGCAACGGCGTGGGTGGAAAATCACCAGCCGACCGCCTGGCCCGCACCTGCCGAAGCATACCCGTCTGGCCTGGCGCCGTCCACACGGTTTCCCGCGCCACCGCGCGCGGGTATACTGTGCCCCGCCCCGGTCCGGCCCCTGAGCCGACCCCGGTACACCGATTTTTGGCGCGCCGCCCGCGAGGCGGGCGCCCAACCGTTCATTCATTGTTTGACAGGGGAAATACCGTGAAACAGAAACCCAGTGTATGCCTGCGTGACCGCATCGCCGCCCGCGCACCCATGTTCCTCGCCCTGATGGGCCTGGCCCTGCCGCAGGTGGTATTCGCCGCCGAGGACGGCGCCATGGACCCGCGCCAGGAAGCCGCCCTGCTCGAGCGCATCGCGCCGGTGGGCAAGGTCAACACCGGCCAGGCCGCCGCCGCACCGGCTGCCGCTGCTGCCGCCGCACCCGCCGATCCGGCTGCTACCTACAAAACCGTCTGCGCCGCCTGCCACGGTGGCGGTCTGCCCACCGCACCCAAGGTCGGCGATGCCGGCCAGTGGAAGGCGCGCATCGCCAAGGGCAAGGACGCGCTCTACACCTCGGCACTCAATGGCACACCGGGTGGCATGCCACCGCGCGGTGGTTCGAGCCTCGACGATGCCACCATCAAGGCCGTGGTGGATTACATGGTCGCGCAGAGCCAGTAACACGCCCCACCCGGGCAAGTGAAAAAGGGAGTCGTCGGGCTTAATGCCAGTCAGTTAAGCTGACTGGCATTTTTTTTGGATTTCAGGATGGGATATTTCTGGGGTCTTTTCCTC
>DRKU01000070.1 GCA_011051615.1 Gammaproteobacteria bacterium | reverse complement strand
GTTTTTGCCGCCTTCAGGCAGTTTCGCCGTGTACAGGTGCAGAACTTCGAACTGGAAGGGGCCGCGGCCTGCAATTTCGCCACCGGCAACCCGCCCAGCCTGCTATTCGATGCGCGCGCCGAAATGCCGGCCCGCACGCTGCTGGATTTCATCGCCGCTTTCGAGGGCCGCATCCTGTTTACCGCCGAGACGGCCGGGCGGCGTGAGCATCTGCTGGAGATCCTCGCCCGCGAGCACTTGCATCCCCATACCGTCACGGGCTGGCAGGAGTTCCTGCAGGAGGATGCGCGCCTCGCCATTACCGTCGCGCCGCTGGAACACGGCCTCTCGCTGAGTGAACCGCACATCGAGGTGATCGCCGAGCCACAGCTGTTCGGCCAGCAGGTCATGCAACGTCGTCGGCGCCGGCGCAGCCAGCGCGATGCCGATGCCATCATTCGCAATCTCGCCGAACTCACCCCCGGCGCGCCGGTGGTCCACGAGGAACACGGTGTAGGTCGCTTCCTCGGTCTGCAACGCCTCACCGTCGGCGGCCTCGATCAGGAGTTCCTGACCCTGGAATATGCCGGTGGTGACAAGCTCTATGTGCCGGTGGCCTCGCTGCATCTGATCAGCCGCTATACCGGCACCAGCCCGGAGAGCGCACCTCTGCACAAGCTGGGCAGCGGTCAGTGGGAACGCGCCAAACGCAAGGCCAGCGAACGGATCCAGGACGTGGCCGCCGAGCTGCTCGACATGTATGCGCGACGCGAGGCCCGCCACGGGTTCGCCTATCCCTTCGATGAGCGCCAGTACCAGCTCTTTGCCGAAGCCTTCCCCTTCGAGGAAACGCCCGACCAGCAGGCCGCCATCGACAACGTGCTGGCCAACATGCGTTCGGACAAACCCATGGACCACCTGGTGTGCGGTGACGTGGGTTTCGGCAAGACCGAGGTGGCCATGCGTGCCGCCTTCGTTGCCGTCATGGCCGGCAAACAGGTTGCGGTGCTGGCGCCGACCACCCTGCTCACCCAGCAACACCTGGAAAACTTTCGTGATCGCTTCGCCGACTGGCCGGTGAAGATCGAATCCCTGTCACGGTTTCGCTCGAAGAAGGAACAGGACAGCGTCATTGCGCAACTGGAAGATGGCCAGATCGACATTGTCATCGGCACGCACAAGCTGATCCAGGGCAATATTCGTTTCAAAAATCTTGGCCTCGTGATCATCGACGAGGAACACCGTTTCGGCGTGCGTCAGAAGGAACGCTTCAAGGCGCTGCGTGCCGAGGTGGACATTCTTACGCTGACCGCCACGCCGATCCCGCGCACGCTCAATTTCGCCCTCTCCGGCCTGCGCGACCTGTCCATCATCGCCACACCGCCGGCGCGGCGGCTGGCCATCAAGACCTTCGTCGCCGAGTGGAACACACAGATGATCCGCGAGGCCTGCCTGCGCGAGATCAAGCGTGGCGGCCAGGTCTATTTCCTCCACAACGATGTCGAGACCATCCAGAAGCAGGTGGCGAAGCTCGAGGAGCTGGTCCCCGAGGCCACCATCAACTTCGCCCATGGCCAGATGCGTGAACGGGACCTGGAACAGATCATGTCGGACTTCTACCACCAGCGTTTCAACATCCTGGTATGTACCACCATCATTGAAACCGGTATCGACATCCCCAGCGCCAATACCATCGTCATCAACCGCGCCGACAAGTTTGGCCTCGCCCAGCTCTACCAGTTACGCGGTCGCGTCGGACGCTCCCATCATCGCGCCTACGCCTACCTGTTGATCCCCAACAGGAAGGCCCTGTCCGCCGATGCGGAGAAACGCCTCGAGGCCATCGAGTCCATCCACGAGCTGGGCACCGGCTTTACCCTTGCCACCCATGATCTCGAGATCCGCGGTGCGGGCGAACTGCTCGGTGACGAGCAGAGCGGCCACATGCAGGAGATCGGTTACAGTCTCTACACCGAACTGCTTGAACGCGCCGTCAACGCGCTGCGCGAGAACCGCGAGCCCGAACTGGACAGGGCGCTGACCCACGGCGCCGAAGTGGAATTGCAGATCCCGGCGCTGATCCCCGAGGACTACCTGCCCGATGTGCACGAGCGCCTGGTGCTCTACAAGCGTATTGCCAGTTGCACCAGTCACGAGGAACTGAAGGAATTGCAGATCGAGATGATCGATCGCTTTGGCCTGTTGCCCGAACCCACCGCCAACCTGTTTCGCCTCACCGAGCTGAAGCTCACGGCGCAACCGCTGGGGATCGTAAAGATGGAACTGGGCAGCCGGGGCGGCAAGATCAGTTTCAGCGATGAACCCAATATCGACCCCATGACCATCATCAAGCTGGTACAGGAACGCGCCCGGGAGTTCCGCCTGGAGAACAACAACACCCTGCGCATCAACCGTCCCCTGCCCGATGCCGACAGCCGCATCGCCCAGGTCGAAGAACTGATCCAGCTGCTGGCCACGCGCCCCGCGGCCTGAGAGCGCGGTTATTCCAGCGGCGAGATGGTGGCGTCTGGAAACAGTTCCTGTTCGTAACCGAAGCTGCGCATATCGGTCATGCGTTGCGGATAGAGGATGCCATCGAGGTGATCCACTTCATGCTGAACCACACGCGCATGAAACCCATCGGCGGTACGCTCGAGGGGATCGCCGTTCTGATCGAATCCCGTGTAACGGATACGCCTGTAACGTGGCACACGTCCCCGCAGGCCGGGCAGACTGAGGCAGCCCTCCCAGTCCTCTTCGAGGGTGTCGTCGAGCACACTGATCTGTGGATTGATCAACACCGTGGTGGGCACTTCCTCCACCTCCGGGTAGCGCGGGTTTCGCTGCACACCGAAGATCACCACGCGCCGTGGCACGGCGATCTGCGGGGCGGCCAGACCGGCGCCATCGCGGGCCGCCATGGTATCAAACATGTCCTCGATAAGCGTCTCCAGCCAGAGCGTGTTAAACTCCTCAACCGGTTCAGCGATCTGTGCAAGAATGGGATGCCCCATTCGAATGACTTCTTTGACGGCCATAACAGACTCGGCATTGAATTCCCGTTTAGAATTGTAAACGACATTGCGAACACAATCTGTAACCATGAAAACACTGCTTGCCTCCCTGCTGGTATTCCTCAGCGTGACACCCGGATTTGCCGCCGAGACGCGCTACTACGACGTCGAGGTGGTCATCTTCGAGACCCGCGACCCCGTCGCCCTGCGCAGCGAACACTGGCCGCAGACCCTCAACGAGGAGACACCGTCCGCGTGGATCGAACTGGGCCTGCCCTTCACGGGGGACTTGCCTGACGAGTTCGATCCCCGCTATACCTTCGTCCCCCTGCCGGAGGATAATTACCAGTTAAATCAGGAAGTTAAGACGCTAGAGGAGGCCGAGGGCTACCGCGTGCTGATGCACCTCGGCTGGCGCCAGCCGGGCATGGATCGCCAGCGCGCCATTCCGGTTCGCATTCAGCGCCTCATCCCGCCGGTGGAAGGCGCTGAACCCACCGCAGAAGTAGCCGCTCCGGCGATTGCCGAGCCCGGGGTCGAGCCCGGCGTGATCAGCGTCGAGACCGCGGAAGCCCCCGTGCCGCTGCCCGACAGCCAGTACATGGAGTTGCGTGGCTTCATCCGCATTGCACTGGCGCGCTACCTGCACGTCAGCACCGACCTGTCCTACCAGGTCTACGACGACAGCCCGGCGGTGGACCCCGCCGAGGGGGAGTTCAATCCCGAGGAAGCCGCACCCGGTGATCCCATCTATCACCTGCACCAGACCCGTCGCATGCGCAGCAAGGAACTGCACTACTTCGATCACCCGGTACTGGGCGCGCTGATCCTCATCACACCCTTTGAACCGCCGGCGGAAGCGGCCACGGCGACACCACCGGGTTAATCCGGAAAACCACGTACTCAGGCCGGAGGGGCGGCGTGCAGCATGGGAATGGCCTGCTCCAGCAGGACTCGTGCGTTCTGCATGCCCTCGGCCAGATTCTGCTCGATGTCCTCCATGGTAATGGCGCCCTCGCCCCGTCCCGCTGCCCAGTTGGCCACCACGGCAATGGAGGCATAACAGATCTCCAGTTCGCGGGCCAACGCCGCCTCCGGCATGCCGGTCATGCCCACCACCTGGCAACCGTCGCGCTCGAGGCGATCGATCTCGGCGGCAGATTCCAGACGCGGCCCCTGGGTCGCGGCATAGGTGGCCGCCGGCACCAGGTCCAGCCCCACCGATGCATCGGCAGCAAGCAGGACCTGGCGTAGCTGTTCACAGTAAGGGGTGGTGAAATCGATATGCACCACGCCGGACTTGCCGTCTTCGAAAAAGGTGTTGTCACGTCCCCAGGTGTAATCGATGATCTGATCGGGGATCACCAGTCGTGCCGGTGTCATGCTGTCGGTAATGCCGCCAACGGCATTGACCGCGATGAGTGTTCGCACACCCACCTGATGCAGGGCCCAGATATTGGCGCGATAGTTGACCCGGTGCGGCGGGATGGTATGTCCGTAGCCATGACGTGCCAGAAACACCACTTCCACGTCGCACAGCACACCATGCGTGAGCGGGCCGGAGGGTTCGCCGAAAGGCGTCTGCACCATCTCGCGGCGGATGATCTCGAGGTTGCGCAGGCTGGTCATGCCGGTGCCACCGATAATTGCAATCTTGTCCATTCAGGTTCCTTTTACCGCATAGATGCCATTTACGTTGCGCAAATAGCCCTTGTAGTCCATACCGAAACCAAAAACATAGCGGTCCGGGACAGTAAGACCGACAAAGTCGGGGCGATAGTCGGTCTTGCGATCGTGCAGTTTCTCCACCAGCACACAACTGGCCACCTGCGCCGCACCCTGGGCATGGCACTCGGCGACGATCTTCTCCAGCGTAATGCCCTCATCGAAGATATCGTCCACTACCAGTACATGACGCCCTGCCAGCGCGAGGGTCGGGCGCGACACCCATTGCAGGTCTCCACCGTTGAGAGCACTGCCATAACGCGTGGCATGCAGGTAATCGATCTGCAACGGAAATTCCAGGCGCAGCAACAACTCGCTGGTTGGGATCATGGCGCCATTCATGACGCACAATACTACCGGGCAATGGCTGGCCAGGGTGCTGCTTACCGACTGCGCCAGCCTGTCCAGTGCCTCAGCCAGTGCAGCGGCGTCGAGCAGGCAGTCTGCCTCGCGCCGCACACGTTCGATCTCCGTGATAGTCACCGTCATGGTCGCGTGTTCCCCGTGTTTCTCACGCCGACTTCAGCGGCAGCGTATCGTCGTCCACCTGGAGATGAACAGTGGAAGTGGGGAAGGCGATCTCACCGCCATGGGAGGTGATGATATCACTCACGCGGAACAGTACGTCCTGCTTGATCTCGTGGTATTCCTGCCAGTCGGTGGTTTTGGTGAAGGTATAGATGAAGAAATCCAGTGACGAAGGTGCGAAGGCGTTGAAATTGACCATCATGGTCTGATCCTGGGCGATGTCCGGATGTGCCTTGAGCATCTCCTTCACTTCGTGCACGATGGTGGGCAATTTTTCGATGTCATCGTAACGTACACCGATGGTTTCATAGATACGCCGGTGTGACATGCGCGAGGGATTTTGCAGGGCGATATTGGCAAAGATTGCGTTCGGAACATACAGGGGGCGCTTGTCGAAGGTGCGGATACAGGTCAGCCGCCAGCCTATCTTCTCCACCGTGCCCTCGATGTCGCGGTCCGGTGAACGGACCCAGTCACCCACGGCGAAGGGACGATCGAGATAGATCATCAGGCCACCGAAGAAGTTGGCAAGCAGGTCACGTGCAGCAAAACCCACTGCGATACCACCGATGCCTCCGAAGGCCAGCACGCCGGAGATACTGAAGCCCAGTGTCTGCAGGATGACCAGCGCGGCGGTGATGATCACCGACACGCGCAGCAGTTTGCTGATGGCGTCGGCGGTGGTTCGATCGACCGTGCCTCCCTTGGGGGTACCGTGCTTGATGAGGTTTTGTTCGGCGTACCCGATGAAGCGCACCAGCGCCCAGGCGAGAATGACGATGACGCCGACTTCACGCAGGGGGGCGATGAGCCCGAAGATGGCCGAATCGGTCTGGCGCGCTACCACGTCACCGGCAAAACTCAGGCCCAGCACCCAGATGAGGATGCTCAGTGGCCGTCGCACGGCATGCATCAGGGCATCGTCCCACAGGCTACGGGTTTCGCCGAACTTCTTCGTGATACGCCGCAAGATACGCTTCTGGACAAAGTCGATCATCAGGGTACCGAAGACAACGATGAAGACCTCGACGATCCAGAAGTTTTCCCGGCTTATCCATTGCAGGTTTTCACGCAACCAGTCCATCTCTCACTCTCTGTCAGTTGAAATCAAGTTCCAGTGTGGCATCGTCCTGATACCGCCTCAATAATTCTGTCGCCTGCTGCCATTCCTCGCTGGCCGTCAGTTCCGCCCAGTGGATATCATGCCGGCCATGCAACCGCACCATGCGCAGGTGAACCTGTGGATCGACCTCGAAGTCGGCATGGTCGAGGATCTCCACGGCGCCGGCCCGATTATTACAGATCAGCACCACATCGCAACCCGCCGCCACCGCGGCATTGGCGCGCTCCGCATAACCCGCGGCAATGGCGCCGGCACCGGCCATATTGAGATCGTCGCTGAAGATCACGCCCTCGAACCCCAGCCGCCCGCGCAGGATATCCTGCAACCAGACACGCGAGAAGCCCGCCGGCCTGTCGTCCACCTTTTCATAGATCACATGGGCCGGCATGATGGCCGGCAGGCCACTGCCGATGAGGTGCCGGAACGGCACCACATCTTCGCGAAAGATCTCCTCTGCCTCACGACTGTCGCGGGGAATGGCCACGTGAGAATCTTCCACCACGCCACCGTGACCGGGAAAATGCTTGCCTACCGCCGCCATGCCCGCGCGCGACAGGCCGCTCATGACCGAGAACGCCAGTTGACCGATGGCCTCGGGATCGCGATGAAAGGCACGGTTGCCGATCACCTCGCAGCAGCCGTAGTCCACGTCCAGTACCGGCGTAAAACTGAAATCCAGGCCCGTGGCGCGTAGTTCCGCCGCCAGTACCCAGCCCGCGGCTTCGGCCAGCCGCCGCCCGCGCCGATGATCGTGATCGTAGACCTCGCCAATGCGTCGTGCCGCGGGCAAGGCGGTGAAGCCCTCTCGGAAACGCTGTACCCGGCCACCCTCGTGATCCACGGCAATCAACAGGCGCGGCTGGCGCAGTGCATGGATCTCCCGCGTCAGGGCCGCCAGCTGCTCGGTAGACTCGAAGTTGCGGGAAAACAGGATCAGTCCGCCCACCAGCGGGTGCAAAAGCAGCTCACGCTCTTCGGGCTGTAACTCTACGCCCTCGATGTCGAGCATGACGGGGCCCAGTGACAGATGATCCCTGTTCATAGCTTATGCGTCGATCCTGACCGGTGTGCCCACTTCCACGACATCGAAGAGCTCGATGATATCCTGATTACGCATGCGAATGCAGCCATGCGAAGCCGGTTTTCCCATCGGCATCTCGTCGGGTACGCCATGGATGTAGATATAGCGCCGCATGGTATCCACCTCGCCGAATCGGTTGAAGCCGGGTTCACAACCGCACAGCCACAGGATGCGGGTCAGGATCCAGTCCCGCTCGGGTTGCGCACGCCCCATCGCCGGGGTGTACACTTCGCCCGTGGGGCGACGCGCGATGAACACGGTGTTGACGGGACAACCTGCACCGATTCGGGCGCGAATGCGATGCCGACCCCGTGGCGTACACTCGCTGCCCAGCTCTTCACCCGCGCCATTGGCAGCGGTGGAAACCGTGTAGTGGGCCACCGCCTGTCCATCGCGCAACAGGTCCAGACGCTGCTCGGGAATGCTGATGCGAAGTTCGATCATGTGCCCTGCTCCCGCCATTCCCGATAGGGATGGGTGACGAGGCTGACGTTGTAATAGCGGGGATCATCGGAGACTTCTTCACCCAGCCACGGCGGGCGAACGAATTCCTCGTCCACCGACTGCAACTCGATCTCTGCGACCACCAGCCCGGCATTGTCACCCTCGAAGACATCGATCTCCCATTGCTTGCCCTCGTACATGAAGGTGTAGCGACGCTTCTCGATGAGTGGCTGCTGGCACAGGCGCGCGAGCAGGACTTCGGCGTCCTCGCGCGGGATGGGATACTCGAACTCCATGCGCTCGATGCCCAGGGTCGCACTCTTTATATTAAGGTATGCCTGTTCGCCCTCGAGGCGCACACGTACCGAGGCCCTGTCCGAGCCCACCAGGTAACCCTGCCGGTAGGCAACACCCTCGCCCGCCAGTGCGCGCCAGTCGTCGTTGCGCAACAGGAACTTGCGCTCGATCTCGGTAACCATGGTTTTGCCGTTGGCAGTCATTTTTCAAACAGGGCCATGGACTCGACGTGCGCGGTATGCGGAAACATATCCATGACGCCGGCCTTCTTCAGGCGATAACCGTGCCTGTGCACCAGTTCACCGGCATCGCGTGCCAGGGTAGCGGGATTGCAGGAGATGTACAGGAGACGAGTCGCCCCGCCCTGCGCAATGGCCGGCAGCAGGGCCAGCGCACCACTGCGCGGCGGGTCGAGCAACACCTGGTTGCAGTCTGCCAGCGCCGCCTGCCAGTTCTCGCCCATGTCCACGGCGGAGAGATCGGCGACATGAAAATCGATATTCACGAGGCCATTGTTGGTGGCATTGGCCCGCGCGCGATCCACCAGCCCGGTCTCCCCTTCGATGGCCGTCACCCGGCCGGCACGCCGCGCCAGCGGCAGGGTAAAATTTCCCAGCCCGGCAAAGAACTCCACCACGTGGTCCTCGCCCTCAGGGGCCAGTTCCTCCAGCGCACGGCCGATCATCTGCTGGTTGATGACCGGGTTGACCTGGGTAAAATCGCTGGGCAGGAAAGTGATATCGATATCCCCCTGATCGATATGATAGCTGAGCTCCCCTTCCCCCGGGCTCAGTCGTGTTACCGAATCCGGCCCCGCCGCCTGCAAGTACATCCAGATGCCGTATTTCTCTCCCCAGTCGATCAGTTGCCGGCGATCTCCCTCGATGAGGGGATCCAGATGGCGGATCACCAGCGCCGTGGCATTGTCGCCCTGCGCCACTTCGATCTGCGGGATACGTTCACGAATACTCAGCCCGGCAATGAGCTCGGCCAGAGAACCGAGATTCTCCCCCACCTCCGGGCATAACACCGGGCATACCGACATGTCCGCCAGGTAACGGCTGAATCTCTCACGGAAACCGATCAGGACGCGGCCTTTCTTGTGCACGTAGCGTACGCCGAGACGGGCCTTGCGCCGATAACCCCAGGCAGGCCCGGTCAGGGGTGCATAGATCGTCTCCGCTTCCACCTTGCCAAGGTGCTTCAGGTTGTCCAGCAGGGCGCGTTCCTTGAGACGGATCTGTGCCGCCGCGCTGAGGTGTTGCAGGCTGCATCCACCACAGGTACCGAAGTGGGGACAGGCGGGTTCCACGCGATCGGGAGAAGCCTCGATGATGTCGATGGCCTCGGCCTCGTCGTAACGGCGGCTGCTGCGGCGGTACTCGAAACGCACCGTCTCGCCTGGCAGGGCACCGCTGACGAAGACGGTCTTGCCCTCCACACGGGTAACACCGCGCCCCTCGGGTGAAAGGGATTCGATCCGGCCCACTGCCGGTTCGGGCAATGGTTTTCTTCTGCGTTTACCCATGGCGCGGCTGAAAGATTGTCAACGCGCGTCCCAGGCGTCGAGAAATTCACGAAAATGCGGTTTGTCCTCGCTGCTCAGCATCTTGCGCACCAGCTCGATCTCATCCTGGTACTGCTGCTGATCGAGGCGTCCACGAATGAGCTCGAAGCGCAGGTAGACCAGGTAGGTATTGAGGACATCGGTCTCGCAGTAGTTACGGATGCCGGCAAGATCACCGGCCTGGTAGTTGTCCCACACCTTCGCACCGCTCATACCCATCTTGCCGGGGAATCCCAGCAGGCAGGCGATCTCATCCAGCGGTGCGGCGGCGCGAAACTCGTAGCCGGAGAGCACGTCCATGAGATCCGTGTGGCGGGAGTGGAAGCGGCTGATGTAGTTGTTCCAGCGGAAGGAGTTGTCCTCGTCGCCGGTCTCCCAGTAGCGCGGCGCCGCGATACCATGCACCAGTGAGCGGTAGTGCAACACCGGCAGATCGAAGGTGCGCCCGTTCCATGAAACGATGGTCGGCGTGTACTTGTCGATACCGCTGAAGAAACGACTGACCAGTTCGGCTTCCGGGGCATCTTCATCACCCAGTGACCACACCGAGAAACGATCACCGCTGCGCAGGGCCACGGATATGGCAATGATGCGATGCAGGTGCACGCGCAGAAATTCGTTGCCGGTTTCCTGGCGGCGCTTGTGGAACATGATGTTGGCGACTTCCTTGTCGGACAGGTCATCGATGCCGTAAAGACGGCGGCCACCCTCAATATCGGGGATGGTTTCAATATCGAATACGAAAACATTCATGGCGAGGGTCCGGTTACTCGATCTATTCGGCGGGAAACACGCCTGTGGAGAGATAGCGATCACCGCGATCGCAGATGATGGCGACAACGACGGCATTTTCCACCGTCGCCGACAGTTTCAATGCCGCGGCCACGGCACCACCCGAGGAGATACCGCAGAAGATGCCTTCCCGTGCGGCAAGCGCGCGCGTGGTTTCCTCCGCGGCCTGCTGATCGATGTCGATGATGCGATCCACGCGTGAGGCATCGAAAATGTCAGGCAGGTACTCCGGTGGCCAGCGACGGATACCAGGAATGCTGGCACCCTCTTCCGGCTGCACACCAACGATCTCGATATCGCTGTTCTGTTCCTTGAGATAACGCGAGGTACCCATGATGGTACCGGTGGTGCCCATGGCACTGACGAAATGCGTCACGGTGCCCTGCGTATCACGCCAGATCTCGGGACCGGTACCGGTATAATGGGCATCGGGATTGTCGGGATTGGAAAACTGATCGAGCACGATACCCTGACCGCGTTCCTGCATCCACTTCGCCAGGTCGCGTGCGCCTTCCATGCTCTGTTCGCGCGTGACCAGCACGATCTCGGCGCCAAAAGCTTTCATCACCGCGCGCCGCTCCATGCTCATGTTCTCCGGCATGATCAGCACCATGCGGTAACCCTTGATGGCCGCGGCCATGGCCAGCGCAATGCCTGTGTTACCACTGGTGGCCTCGATAAGCGTATCACCGGGTTTGATCTCGCCGCGCTCCTCGGCATGACGGATCATGCTCAGTGCCGGGCGGTCCTTGACCGAACCGGCGGGATTGTTACCTTCCAGTTTTACCAGGATGGTATTGCTGGTCTCTCCCGGCAGGCGTTGCAGGCGCACCAACGGCGTGTTGCCGACAAACTGTTCAATGGTGGGATAGTCCATAATTTCCCAATTATATCAGGTGTTTCCATGCTCCCATACCCCGGCGTCCCATGTCGCGGTACCGGCGGTTTTGGGGTATGCTGTGAAGGTCAGTCCGGAACATGCACATGCGCGAGATTTTCAACAAGGAACTGTCCCTGCAACAGGCTGGTGGAAATGAATCCCTGGCACGGGAACTGCTCGGTATGTTGCTCAAGGAGACCCCGTTGCTGCTGGCACAACTGCGCAGCGCCCTTGACACTGACGACCGCCAGGCCCTGTGGGACCACGCCCACAAGATCTTCGGCTCTACCGCCTACTGTGGCGTGCCACAATTGAACCGCGCCGCACGTGCGCTGGAAGAGGCCATCAAGGCGGAACTGAGCGTAGAGGTGATCGCCGATGAGATCCGCGCACTGGAAGAGGCCTTTGGCGCCCTGCAAAGCCATACTAGTGAACTGGTAAGCACCCCCTGGTCGTAAGTCCCCGGCCGCTTTAGCCACCCGATGTTGTCACCAGGGTGACAAAGGCCAGCGCATTCTCCCGTTCATCGGCCAGACTGATGAAACTGTCCGCGATCCCCCGCTCGACGAGCAGCTCCCGCGCACGACCGCTGAATTCCAGTATCGGTCGCCCGGCGGCGTCGTGACCCACGGCGATGTGCCGCAGGGACAGGCCGTCGCGGAAGCCCGTGCCCAGCGCCTTGGCCGTGGCTTCCTTGGCGGCGAAACGCCGCGCCAGGTAGGCCGCCTTGCGTGGCGTGCGCGCAAAGCCGGCCAGTTCGCTGTCGGCAAGAATACGTTGCGCGAAACGCTCACCAAAGCGCTCCAGGTTACGGGTCATACGCCGGATCTCGACGATGTCCGCACCAATACCGTGGATATTCATGCCCGTGCCTCGCGCATCAGGCGATGCATTTCGCGCACCGCTTCCTCCAGCCCGGTGAAGATCGCGCGCGCAACAATAGCATGACCAATATTGAGTTCGCGGATACCATCGATGGCCGCTACCGCCGCCACGTTGTGATAGTCCAGGCCGTGGCCGGCGTTGACCTGCAGGCCCAGTTCGCGTCCCCGGTCCACCGCCGCACGGATACGCGCCAGCTCCACAGCACGTTCGGCATCGCTCGTGGCATCGGCATAGTGGCCGGTGTGGATCTCCACCACCGGCGCACCACAGTCTTGCGCAGCCTCCAGTTGTTCGGTTTCCGCATCGATGAACAGCGACACGCGTACCCCCACCTCAGCGAGGCGCTGACAGGCGGAGCGGATCCGTGCGCTCTGCGCCGCCACGTCGAGGCCGCCCTCGGTGGTCAGCTCCTCACGCCGTTCCGGCACCAGGCAACAATCGTGCGGGCGAATGTCGCAGGCGATGGCGATCATTTCCTCGGTGACGGCCATCTCCAGGTTCATGCGCGTCTGCAGGCACTCTGCCAGCATACGCACGTCACGATCCTGAATATGGCGGCGATCCTCGCGCAGGTGCAGCGTAATGGCATCAGCACCCGCCTGTTCGGCAAGCAGGGCCGCCTGCAAGGGCTCGGGATAGCGTGTACCGCGTGCCTGGCGTATGGTCGCCACGTGGTCGATATTGACGCCGAGCAGAATGGACTTGTCATCGTGCATGTCAGGAAAACCTTCCGTCGTTATTCGTTGTAGCCGGCAGCAGTGAATAGCAGGCGTGACTCGACTGGCTTGCCACCCAGGTGGTGTGCGATGACCTGTCGCAACAGGCGACGTGCCTCGCGGCGGACCTGTTCCCCTTCCAGACTGCCCGCCTGCAGGGCGAGCAGGGTGGCGCCACTCACCGGCGTGGTATCAACATCCGGTGTCACATTCCCTTCAGCCAGATACAGGGGACCTGCCTCGATGTGGTAGGCATACTGGTACTCGGCGGAGATGGCATCGCCGGTGGCGATCTCGTGATCGAATATAAGGCCGTACCCCATTTCCTGCAACAACTGGACTTCGAAGCGCCGGATCGCGGACTCCTCGTCGCCGCTGCCGGCAAGAAGATCCAGGATCTCCCGGTAGTGGGAAAATAACACCGGGTGAGGATCGTCGCGGTGGAGAAACTTCATGATCAGTTCATTGACATAGAAGGCCGAGTACAGGCGACGTCCCTTTGGCAGGGTAGCCCGTCCCGCCGCCTCCACGCCGGTGAGTGTACCCAGTTCACCACGCCCGCTCCACGACAGCAACAGTGGCTGGAAGGGCTGTAGCAAACCGCTGCGCGCACGCTTGCCGCCGCGGGCGCCACGCGCCACAATACCCACGCGGCCGCGTGACTCGGTGAAGACATCGATGATCAGACTGGTATTGCGGTAGGGACGGCCGTGCAGGACAAAGGCCGGCACCAGGCTACGCCGGTGGGGGTGCTCAGAACTCGTCATCGGCATAGCCCAGACTGCGCAGGCTGCGCTCATCGTCCAGCCAGCCGCTGCGCACCTTGACCCACAGTTCGAGATTGACCTTTTTGTCGGTCATCTTCTCCAGTTCCTTGCGGGCCTGGGTACCGGCTTCCTTGAGGCGACTGCCCTGTTTGCCGATGACGATGGCTTTCTGGTTGTCACGTTCCACCCAGATCACCGCATTGATCTGAATAAAGTTCTTCTCTTCCCTGTAGCGTTCGATCTCCACGGTCAACTGGTAGGGAACCTCCTGTCCGAGGCCACGCATGAGTTTCTCACGAATGGACTCGGCGGCAATGAAGCGCATGGAGCGATCCGTGACCTGTTCCGGATCAAAGATCGGCGGTGACGCCGGCAACATCGCAGTGATCTTTTCCTCCAGCACCTCCAGGTTATCACCCTGACGCGCCGATATGGGGATCACATCGGTGAAGGCATATTTTTCGCTGACTTCCCTGATGAACGGTAAAAGGGTGGCCTTGTCCTTGCTACGGTCCACCTTGTTAATCAGCAATATCACCGGCCGGCGGCTACGGCGTATGTAGTCGAGCACGGTATCGTCTTCCCCGGTCCACTTGCCGGCATCGATCATGAACAGGATCAGATCCACGTCCTGGATGGTTGTCAGCGCCGCCTTGTTCATGAAACGGTTCATGCGGTTCTTCTCCGCCTTGTGCAAACCCGGCGTATCAACGAAGATCATCTGCGCCGTGTCAGTGGTCTTGATACCGAGGATACGGTGGCGTGTAGTCTGGGGTTTGCGCGAAGTAATACTGATCTTCTGCCCAACCATGCGATTGAGCAACGTGGACTTGCCCACATTGGGTCGGCCGACGAGGCCGATATAACCGCAGCGAAATTCGCCTTCAGCCATCGACCTGCCCCAGTTTCTCGAGCATCATGGACGCGGCCGACTGCTCGGCCTTCTTGCGGCTGCGACCCTCCGCCAGGGCCTCGTATTCATTATGTTTGTCACGCACATGGCAACGCACACGAAACAGTTGATCATGGGCCTGACCTTCCACGGCGATCACCTCGTACTCGGGCAGCTCCAGTGCGCGCGCCTGCAGGTATTCCTGCAGGCTGGTCTTGGGGTCCTTGCGCACCACGCCAAGCTGCTCCTGGGCGAAAAGCTCCTCGTACTGCACATCGATGAAGCGGCTTGCGGCCTCGATACCCGCATCCAGATAGATGGCGCCAATGATCGCTTCAAAGGCATCGGCGAGAATGGAGCCACGGCGGCGCCCACCACTCTTCAACTCACCAGAACCCAGCTGCAGCCACTGCCCAAGGGAAAGCCGCTCGGCCAGCCCGGCGAGTTGTTCTCCGTTGACCAGGCTCGCGCGCATGCGGCTGAGTTCACCTTCCGCCGCATCAGGAAAGCGGGTATACAACTCACGGGCGACATGAAATCCGAGGACGGCATCACCAAGGAATTCCAGTCGCTCGTTGTTGCGCGAAGAGAAACTACGATGTGTCAGGGCCTGGCGTAGCAACGCCTCGTCCGCAAACTCATGCCCCAGCGTGGTATAGAGGTCCCGCAAGTCCGGCATTATTGCACGGCAGGCAGGGTTGCCTTCCTGGAGAAACTCACCACCACATCAAGGTTTCCGACCAGGTTTTTTCGCACTTCGTATTCCACCTCGACGACATACTGGCTGCCCTGCCTGGCAATATAGATATCGCTACTATCCACCGAGGTAATCATGTTGACATCGAAGCGGCGCATGATGACCTTGCGTATCTCCGTGGCAGTCTTGCCGTTCAGGGTGGGATCACCTTCCAGCCCGCTGATCACGGATCCCACGTTGAAGCCCTCGAGATAGACAGGTATCAGTTTCATCACCACCATGGCGACCATGATTACAAACAATATAACCAGCAGCCAGCCAATCGCCGTCATTCCGTTCTGTCGATGAATCGAACGCATGAGTCGCTCCTTAAATTGCCGTTATTCCGGCTCGCCAATCGCGCCAAGCCGGTTCCACTTGAAGTTCAGATTGAACCAGATGAAAAACGCCCTGCCAACCAGGTTCTCGTCCGGGACATAGCCCCAGACGCGGCTGTCATTACTGTTGTCACGGTTATCGCCCATGACGAAATACGAATTCTCCGGCACCGTCCAGCTTTGTGGATCGAAACCGCCCAGCCCGCCGCGCACCTGAATACGATGCCGCACGGTTTCGAGATCTTCCCAGTAAGTACTATAGGAAAAAGGTGAACTGCCAAGGCGACCGATCAGCTCCTGTTTCATGGGCTTGCCATTTATATAGACCATTTTTTCCCGATAGGTGATCTGATCGCCTGGCACGCCGATGACCCGCTTGATGTAATTCTGCGAGGGATCCTTCGGATAGTGAAAAACGATGATATCACCCCGCTCCGGGCGTCCCAGGTCCAGGAGCTTGTAGTCGAGCATCGGAACGCGGATACCGTAGCTGAAGCGGTTGACGAGGATGAAGTCTCCGTCCTCCAGGGTCGGCAGCATGGAATCCGAGGGAATACGGAATGGCTCCACCAGGAAACCGCGGATCAGGAAGACCACCACCACCACGGGAAACAGGAAGCGCGCATATTCCACCACCAGCGGTTCCTTTTCTGCTGCCTCCACCCCGCCCGTGGCCAGGCGGCGCTTCCTGAAATAGACGATGTCTGCGAGCCAGATCCCGCCGGTGAGCAGAATCAGTGAATACAGTATTGGCCAGAACTCAAAATTCATGCTTATTTATCCTTTCCTACATGCAGTACCGCGAGGAAGGCTTCCTGAGGTATCTCTACCTTGCCTACCTGCTTCATGCGGCGTTTACCCGCTTTCTGTTTTTCGAGAAGTTTACGTTTTCGTGTGATGTCGCCGCCATAACACTTGGCGGTAACGTTCTTGCGCAGTGCCTTGACATTGGTACGCGCGATGATCTTCGAACCGATCGCAGCCTGGATGGCCACCTCGAACATCTGGCGCGGAATAATGTCTTTCATGCGCTCCACCAGTTCGCGC
Source organism: Gammaproteobacteria bacterium (assembly GCA_011051615.1). Taxonomy (GTDB): domain Bacteria; phylum Pseudomonadota; class Gammaproteobacteria; order CAMYNG01; family CAMYNG01; genus HyVt-448. The sequence continues at coordinate 21,044 of DRKU01000070.1, read as the reverse complement.
CCACGGTAGGCGGCCTGGTCACGGTGGACGATAACCGACAGAGCATCGACCGTCTCACCGTTGATGAGGATATCCAGCTTGATGAGGTCCGCGGCCTGGAAACGGGTAAACTCGTAGTCCAGCGAGGCATAGCCACGGCTCACCGACTTGAGGCGGTCGAAGAAGTCCATGACGATTTCGTTCATGGGCAGTTCATAAGCCAGCGATACCTGGCTACCCAGGTACTGCATCTGCGTCTGCACGCCGCGTTTTTCGATACACAGCGTGATCACGTTACCGACATATTCCTGCGGCACAAGAATATGCGCGGTAATGATGGGCTCGCGGATCTCTTCGATGAGACTGGGGTCGGGCAACTTTGCAGGATTGTCCACGTGCATGGTCTTGCCGCGGGTATCCAGTACCTCGTAGATCACCGTCGGTGCGGTGGTGATGAGATTGAGATTATATTCGCGCTCCAGGCGTTCCTGGATGATCTCCATGTGCAACATGCCGAGAAAGCCGCAGCGAAAACCAAAGCCCAGCGCCTGCGAGGTCTCGGGCTCGTAGAACAGCGCCGCATCGTTGAGGCGCAGCTTGGCAAGCGCATCACGGAGATTCTCGTAGTCATCACTGTCAACCGGAAACAGGCCGGCAAAGACCTGCGGCTTGACCTCCTTGAAACCGGGCAAGGGCTCACTGGCGGGCTTGTCGGCCTGGGTGATGGTATCACCCACCGGCGCACCATCGATTTCCTTGATACTGGCGATGACATAGCCCACTTCACCGGCACGCAGTGCCTCGGTCTCCAGACGCTTGGGCGTAAAAATTCCCACCTTGTCCACCAGGTGCGTACGACCCGTGGACATCATCTGTACCTTCATCTTCGGTGTCAGCGTTCCTTCCATGACGCGGACCAGCGAAACTACGCCGAGATAATTGTCGAACCAGGAATCGATGATCAGCGCCTTGAGGGTCGCCTCCGTGCTCCCCTTTGGCGGCGGGATCTTGTGCACGATCTGTTCGAGCAACTCGCTGATCCCCTCGCCGGTCTTGGCGCTGGCACGTACGGCGTCTTCGGCCTCGATACCAATGATTTCCTCGATCTCCCGGATCACCCGCTCGGGATCGGCCGAGGGCAAATCGATCTTGTTGAGTACCGGCAGGACTTCGAGCCCCTGGTCGATGGCGGTATAACAATTGGCGACGCTCTGTGCCTCGACGCCCTGCGAGGCATCCACCACCAGCAGCGCGCCCTCGCAGGCCGCCAGCGAGCGCGACACCTCGTAGGAAAAATCCACGTGGCCGGGGGTGTCGATGAAGTTGAGCTGGTAGACCTCGCCGTCTTCGGCATGGTAGTTGAGCGTTACACTCTGTGCCTTGATGGTGATACCGCGTTCGCGCTCGAGATCCATGGAGTCGAGCACCTGGGCGTTCATTTCACGCTCACTGAGGCCGCCGCAGTGCTGGATGAAGCGATCCGCGAGGGTGGATTTTCCGTGGTCGATATGGGCAATGATGGAAAAATTTCGAATCTTGCTTAAGTCAGACACAGTATCTCGGTTTCTCATTAAAAAAGAGGCGCTCTAGCAAGCGCCTCCCTGTCATCCTTCATCTGGCCGCCACGGGCCGCGCAGACCACGAGCCGGGATTATACACCCGGCACGGGGAAAATGGGGGAATTCAGGCCTGCCGCAGGAAATTCTCCAGAGATTTTTTGTCGAGAAAATAATGACTTAGCTCGCGCTCGCCGGCACACAGTACCGGCACACGCGTCCCGTAGCGCGCCACCAGCGCCGCCTCGGCATCGATATCCACGGTATGCAGGCCAAACCCGTGCCTGGCCTGCATGTCCCGCAGATCCGCGAGCATGTCCTCGCACAGGTGGCAGCCCTGACGGACATAGACCGTCAGCTCCACCACTGCCTCAGTCCTTAAGGCGAATGGCGAGAAACACCGGCGAGTTGCCGCGCTGGATGAGCACCGGCACCGGCCTGTCCTTGGGCAGCTTCTTGACCACGCGCGTCAGTGTCTTGACGCTGTCGATGGGCTTGCCATTGAGTTGCAGGATCACATCACCCGGACGAATCCCGGCGCGTGACGCCGCGCCCGGATGGACCCGCACTACGCGTACGCCACCATCGACTTCCAGTCGCTTGCGCTCCTGTGCGGACAGCTCGGCAACCTCGATGCCCAGGCGGTTGTTGCGCTCACCACCACCCTTGCCATGGGGAGACTGGGACGGCGTTCCGGCCAGCTCATCGGTCAGGGCGCCGATCTTAACGCGCAGGGTACGTTTCTTGCCTCCACGGATCACCTTGATCTTCACCTTCTTGCCCACCGGCGTGCGGCCGACGAGAAGCGGCAGATCCGAAGAACGACCGACACGCTGCCCATTGAACTCAACCACCACGTCACCCACCTTCAGGCCCGCGGCCTCGGCCGGTGAACCGGGCAGGACACGCAGGACCACGGCGCCGTGCGGCTGATCCATGCCAAAGGATTCCGCCAGTTCACGATCCACATCCTGGATCAGGATCCCCAGCATGCCCCGCTCCACCTTGCCGGTGGTCTTGAGCTGCCGAATCACATCGACAGCAAGATCGGCGGGAATGGCAAAGGACAGGCCCATGAAACCACCCGTGCGGCTGTAGATCTGGGAGTTGATCCCCACCACTTCTCCGTTGAGATTGAACAGCGGGCCACCGGAGTTGCCGGGATTGATCGCCACATCGGTCTGAATAAAGGGCACGTAGTTCTCGCTGGGCAGATTGCGGCCAACGGCACTGACGACACCCACGGAAACGGAATGGTCGAAACCGAAGGGTGAGCCGATGGCCATGACCCACTCACCGGGTTCGAGATCGGCGGACTTGCCGAATTTGACCACCGGAAGGTCGTGGGCATTGATCTTGAGCAACGCGATATCGGAGCGCTCGTCGCTACCGACCACCTTCGCCTCCAGCTCACGGCGATCCTGCAGGCGTACGATGATCTCGGTGGCATTCTTGATGACGTGATAATTGGTTACCACGTAACCCTCCGCATCGACGATGAAACCGGAGCCCAGCGACTGGGACTCGAACTCTTCCGCCGGACCACCCTCGCCAAAGAAACGGCGCAGGAAGTCACCCAGCGGGGAATCTTCGGGAATATCCGGTAACTCGAGGCCGGGAGGCAGACCACGTTGCTTGATGCGCTGCGTGGTGGCGATATTGACCACTGCGGCACTGTTTTCCTTCACCAGCTCGGTAAAGTCCGGCAACGAGGCCGCCTGCGCGATGGCCGACATCATCACCAGCAGGACAGGCAGAATACCGCGGGCAACGATGTGAATAGCTTTGTTCATCTTTCTCTGTTCTCCCTCAAGGAAAAAAATCGTGTACTGTATTTGAACTACACCGCGCCTCGCGGATTGATGTTCAGCTAATCATGGCACAGGGTATTCGAACACGCACACAAAAAATGTTTCCGTCGTGAGCATGATGTCTTGCGCGAGGACAGGAAGCGATGATCACACTGTCCCTCACCTTCGCGCGGGACAAACCGGAACCCACGACACCCCTGACCTTAACGCGCTACGGCACGGATGGGGGTTGTATCGATATCCCACCCGGCTCCAGCCGACGCAACATTCGTGGCTGGTAACGTGATCGGTATATGGGGTTGCGGAATCGTTGCTTCAACCAGTACAGGGCCCCGGCCAGACCACCGATGCCGCCGAGGATGGCGGCCAGCTGGCCCACGGCCGGAAACAGGGTCTCGCCCAGGTAACCGCCTGCCACCAGCGCCATGATCGGCAGCAGGTAGGCCATCGACGATCCCTTCAGAAAGGCCCGTTCTTCCACACCGATAATGACGTGATCACCGACACGGGCATGTCGCGTATTGAGCACGGGGAAACGCACCGCCGGGGGTGAAAAGACGCTTTGCAGGATACCCGTACCACAGCCGCCACGTACACTGCACTGACCACAGGCGGACTCGCGCTCGCCCTCGACCCAGGCCAGATCGCCTTCGAGGGACACCACCGTAACTTCCTGTTCGAGCATCGTGGTCCGGTTTACCGCCTCACTGTTGTGGCTTGCGTACGATGGACTCGGCCACCATGCGTACCGCAGCCTGCGGGACTTCACCCACCGCAGTGACGTGGTAGCCATCCACGACGCGACCATAGGCATTGACCGCCCCCATGCGGGAACCGCCCATGAGTTCCTCACCCTTGCCATCATGCCGCGAGATGAACACGGAAATGGACGCCAGGCCGTCACTGAGTAGCAGGTGTTCTGTCGACATCCGCTCATCGACGGGATGGTGCGCGGTGTGCATCTCCATGCGGAAGCCGGGTGGCAGCTCCGTGAAGCCCCATTCCTTCTGTGGCCCCATGTGCAGCTCCGCGCCATTCTCATCCGACCGCACCCAGTTGAAACCGGCGCCATCGATGGTGGGCTTGAGGAGGTCGTCCGGCAGTTTGGGCATGTATTGGATGGATGTGTACATGAACTGCTCGACGGCGACATCCCCCGCGCCCAGCAGCTTGGTCTTCAGCAGCAGGCCGGTCTCCTTGTCGATCCACAGGCGATAGCCGTATCGAAACTCGTCACGTGGCGTGACCATGATCTTGGAGGTGGTGCGGTTGGCGACGCGCTCACGGCATTCCGGCACGACCGAAAAATCGTAGAACGGCAGTAACTCATCGATACGGGTGGGAAACTGGGGTGGGAACTGATCGCTGCTGGGGCGGGCCTTCTCCACCACCACCGAACGCCGATCCGGCAGGTAGCAGGTAACGAGATCGTTGTCGCGAATGACTTCACGTCCGCTCCCATCCATGGAAACGATACGCTCACGAATACCCGAAGGTCCCGCACTGTGATAGATGCTCATGGCGTGCATGGCATTGTTGCGCGTATAGACGAACGTCCCCTGGTAGCTGTGCATGCTGGACGCCCGAAACATGCGTTCCAGCAACGCCTGTGCGTCATCTTTTTCGGCCATGACCGGCAAGGTGCCGGTGGCCAGGAGAAGAAATACGGCAACGAATCTGGAACTAATCACTAACCCGCTCACCCGGCGTACTGCTGATAATGCGTGTATAGGCCGGCAGGCTCTGCACCCCTGCCATGGATGAATATTCGTTGTGATTGACCAGGTAGGCGCTGAGGCGCGCTTCCACGGCGCGGCTCAGGCGTTCCCCGCTGACCGGGCGCACTGCTTCCTGCGGCACCGGTGCAGGTGCAGAAGCGAGTACATCTGCCGGTACCGTGTGGACATCCTCGGGCTGCACGGCAAGCACGGCTACAACGGCTACACCGGCGGCGATGGCCATACCCACTACCTGCCTGACCCAGGCGGGCTTCTGATGGTGTCGTCTGTGCCGGGGCGCCAGTACCACCGGTTCGTCCGCCAGTTGTGCGTGGACGCGGGCGACCATGTCATCACCCACCTGCCCTGCGTGACCATCCTGCATGACGGTTCGAATGAGGTGGTAGCGCTGCCAGGCAGCAGAGGTGTCCGCGTCGTTTTCGAGGCGGGACAGGAGTTGATCGTCGAGGGACTGTTCGTCGTCCATCACGGCCGAGAGCTGTTCGTAATCTTTGTCTGCCATCTTCTTGTACCTGCAAATCAAGTCGGCAAATCAGGCTGCCTTATGGATTTACCAGTGGGGCCAGTTGCTTGTCCACCGCCTCGCGCGCGCGAAAGATCCTTGATCGCACCGTGCCGATAGGGCAATCCATCACCTCGGCGATTTCTTCATAACTCATACCTTCCATTTCCCGGAGGGTGAGCGCGGTTTTCAGGTCCTCGGGCAGGGCATCGATGGCCCGCACGACAACATCCGCGATTTCATCCTTCATTGCCACGCGCTCCGGCGAAGCATATTCCTTCAGCGACGATTCACCGTCATACTGCTCGGCCTCCGTGGCATCGATATCCGATCCGGGAGGGCGACGACTCTGGGCGACCAGATGGTTCTTGGCCGTGTTGATCGCGATGCGATACAGCCAGGTATAGAACGCGCTGTCACCGCGGAAGTTGGCCAGTGCGCGATAGGCCTTGATAAAGCTTTCCTGCACCAGGTCCTGGACATCCATGGGATCCCGGATGTAACGGGAAACGAGGTTGGCGATCTTGTGCTGGTACTTGCCCACCAGCACATCGAAGGCCTGCTTGTCACCGCTCTGGACACGCTCTATCAGCGCCTGATCGACATGCTGTTCACCCATACGGGCCGATCCTTCTCCTGATCATGCAGGAATCGCCCCGACTACTGAAATGTATGACAAGCATCCTGCCCCCAAGTTCGCACAAGTTCGCCAGAAGCGCTGAATTTTCGTATAGTTATCGGGCGAGGCCCTGACAGACCCGGACAGCTTGTTGCCGACCGTGTGTCGTTCATTTGCCGCCCCGCCACTATTGTACAGAAAGCTGCCGGTGACGCAGCCCGTAAGCCCGGAACGGCCCGCGAGACGCCGCTCCCAGGACCTGAACCCAGACCGGACACCGCCCTGCCCATGCCTCATTCCAGCGACGTACTGATCATCGGCGGTGGCGCCGCGGGCCTGAGCCTGGCCCTGCATCTTGCCGAGTCCCATTCTATCTGTTTGATTTCAAAAGGCAAACTGGAGGAAGGCAGTACCTTCTACGCCCAGGGCGGCATCGCCGCGGTGCTCGACCCGACGGACTCCATCGAGGCCCACGTGGCCGACACCCTCGCCGCCGGTGCCGGCCTGTGCAACGAGCAGGTGGTGCGCGAAATCGTCAGCGGTGGCCCGGCGGCCATCCGCTGGCTGGAAAAACAGGGCGTTACCTTCACCCGCGCCGAAAAACCCGACAGCCCGGTGCCCTGGCACCTGACCCGCGAGGGGGGCCACTCCCACCGCCGCGTGGTGCATGCCGATGACGCCACCGGCCGCGCGGTGGAGATCCACCTCGAACAGCGCGTACGCGAACACCGCAATATCGAACTGCGCGAAAACCATATCGCCGTGGATCTGATCACCGCGCGCAAGCTGGGTGAACAACCCGATCGCTGCCTCGGCGCCTATGTACTCGAATGTGCCAGCAACCACGTGGAAGTCTATGCCGCCAACCACGTGATCCTGGCCACCGGCGGCGCCAGCAAGGTCTATCTCTACACCAGCAATCCCGATACCTCCACCGGCGATGGTATCGCCATGGCCTGGCGTGCCGGCTGCCGCGTGGCCAACATGGAGTTCAACCAGTTCCACCCCACCTGTCTCTATCACCCCCAGGCCAAGTCCTTCCTCATCACCGAGGCCATCCGCGGTGAAGGCGGAATCCTGCGCCTGCCCGACGGCACGGCCTTCATGAAGAAGTTCGACCCGCGTGGCGAGCTGGCACCGCGCGACATCGTCGCCCGTGCCATCGACCACGAGATGAAGCGCATTGGCTCGGAGTGCGTCTACCTGGACATCAGCCATAAGCCGGCCGATTTCATCCGCGAGCACTTTCCCAACGTCTATGCCCGCTGCCTGGAATTCGGCTTCGACATGACGAAGGAACCCCTGCCCGTGGTGCCCGCCGCCCACTATACCTGTGGTGGTATCATGAGCGACGCCAGCGGGCGCACCGATCTGCCCGGCCTGTATGCCATCGGTGAAACCGCCTTCACCGGCCTGCATGGCGCCAACCGCATGGCCAGCAACTCCCTGCTCGAATGCGTGGTCATGGCGCACAAGCTGGCCGAATTCATTGACCGGGAACCGGCGCAGGCGCCGCCGCAGCAACCCCTGCCCGAGTGGGATGAGAGTCGCGTGACCGATTCCGACGAAGAAGTGGTGGTGACCCATAACTGGCACGAACTGCGCCGTTTCATGTGGGACTACGTGGGCATCGTGCGTACCACTAAGCGCCTCAAGCGTGCACGCAGCCGCGTGGAGCTGTTACAGCACGAGATCGAGGAATACTACGGCAACTTCCGCGTCAGCCACGACCTGCTGGAGCTGCGCAACCTGACCCTCATCGCCGATCTCATCGTCCAGTCGGCCATGAGTCGCAAGGAAAGCCGGGGCCTGCACTATACTCTGGACTACCCACAGGCCGCGCCGCAGACCGCCAACACCATCCTCGTGCCGCGCAACTACCAGCGTGCCGAAACCTCGCCTCTGTCGGCGGTAAACGCGCCGTAGCGCAGCGCCACGCGCAGCCGCCGGAAGGCATCGTCGTCACAGGCCGTGCGGCACAGAATGAAATAGCGCCAGCGCTCCCTGTCCACCCGCAAGCCGAGGATCACCAGCCACGGTGTGACCACGCTGTGCGGTGACAACATGGCGACGCGTGGCTCCTCCCCCTCCCCGATGACAAACCACTGCCCCGGACCACGCCACAGGATCGTGGCTGACGGTGCGCGGCACGCACGCGCGTAGCGGACAAGACTCAATACCACGCCCATGCCGATCACGGCGCGTACGGCCAGCGGCAAATGCATGGGCAGGAACAGGGCAAGCAGCGCCAGGCCGTGAACGGCGGTGACGAGATACGACAGCGCGCGACAGGGCTCAGCCCTGATCTTCAGCGGCCTTGCGGATCTGCTGGACAATGTTGGCGACTTCCGTGTCGATGGGGACCGTGCGTCCCATGAGGTATTCCAGTAACAACTGGTCCGAGGTGGCCAGCAGTTGCTCGAAGGCCCGCTGCTGCGGGCGCGTGAGCAGGTGATAGCGGCGCTCCATGAAGCCCTGTAACAGCAGGTCCAGTTCCAGCATGCCGCGCCGGCATTGCCAGTAGAGACGGGAAAAATCGCGTGTCTGAGTCTGCATGGTCAGGTGGACTGCTCGGCCATGAGCTTCTTGATGTTATGTATCGCCGCCGTCGGGTTGAGTCCCTTGGGACAGACATCGGCGCAGTTCATGATGGTGTGACAGCGGAACAGGCGGTAAGGGCCGTCCAGATCATTGAGGCGTTCCTCGGTGGCCTGATCACGATTGTCGGCGAGAAAGCGGTAGGCCTGCAACAGGGCCGCCGGCCCCCGAAAGCGATCCGGATTCCACCAGAACGACGGGCACGAGGTGGTGCAGCAGGCGCACAGGATACATTCGTACAGGCCGTCGAGCTTCTCGCGCTCGGCCGGCGTCTGCGCCAGCTCGATCTCGGGCATGGGATCATGCACGATGAGCCACGGCTTGACCGAGCGATAGTGGTGAAAGAAGCGGCTCATGTCCACCACCAGGTCGCGGATCACGGGCATGCCCGGCAGGGGGCGCACCTCCACCGGCTGGTGCAGGTCCTTGAGTGGTGTGATGCAGGCCAGGCCGTTGCGTCCGTTGATGTTGACCCCGTCGGAGCCGCACACACCCTCACCACAGGAATGGCGAAAGCTCAACGTCTCGTCCTGCGCCTTGATGCGCAACAGGGCATCACGCAACATCATGCTGGGCAGGAGATCATCCACCACGTAGTCCTGCATGGCAGGCGCTGCGCCGCTCTCCGGATCGTAGCGGTAGATGCGAAAACGCATGCTGATGGGTTGCTCGTGTTCGCTCATGCCTGCCCTGCTCTCCTGACCATATCCTTCATCAGTACACCCGTTCCTTTGGCGGGAAGCTCTCTACGCTTAACGGCCGCATGCGCACCGGCTTGAAGTCGAGGCGCTGCCCATCGAGGAAGAACAGCGAGTGCTTGAGCCAGTGCTGATCGTCGCGCTCCGGGTAGTCGATGCGTGAATGGGCACCGCGGCTCTCCTGGCGCGCCAGCGCGGCAGTCACCGTCGCCACGGCCAGTTCAGCCAGGTTCTCCAGCTCGAAGGCCTCGATACGCGCGGTGTTGAACATCTTGCTGCGATCGCGCAACACGGCGTCCCCAACGCGCGCATGGATGGCGTGGATCTTCTCCAGCCCTTCCTGCAGCACCGACGCCTCGCGGAACACGCTGCAGTATTTCTCCATGGTCGCCTGCAACTCGGCGCGCAGTTCGGCGACGGACTCGCCCTCGCCTTTTCTGTCCCAGCGGTGCAGGTGATCGAGGGCGCGCTCGACACTGGCCTCGTCCATGCGCCGATGGTAACGATGCTCACCGAGATAGCCGATGATGTGATTGCCCGCCGCGCGTCCGAAGACGACGATGTCGAGCAGCGAATTGCCGCCGAGACGGTTGGCACCGTGCACCGAAACACAGGCGCACTCGCCCACGGCATACAGCCCCGGCACCGGTTCTTCGCCACCGCCCACCGGCACCACCACCTGGCCGTGACGGTTAGTGGGAATACCGCCCATGGTATAGTGGGCCGTAGGCGCCACGGGAATGGGCTGCTCGGCCGGATCGATGCCGAGGAAGGTGCGCGTCATGTCGCAGATCCCCGGCAGGCGCTTGTGCACCTTCTCGCGCCCGAGGTGATCCATCTTCAGGTGCACGTAGTCGCCGTCGGGGCCGCAACCACGCCCCTCGCGGATCTCGATGGCAATGGCGCGGCTGACCACGTCGCGGCTGGCGAGATCCTTCGCGTGCGGCGCATAGCGCTCCATGAAACGCTCGCCTTCACTGTTGACCAGGTAACCGCCCTCGCCGCGCGCGCCCTCGGTGATCAGCATGCCCTTGCCGGCGATGCCGGTGGGATGGAACTGGAAGAACTCCATGTCCTGAATGGGAAAGCCCGCGCGCAGCACCATGGCGATGCCGTCGCCGGTATTAATGTGGGCATTGGTGTTGGTGCGGAACAGCTGCCCCGCCCCGCCGGTGGCAATCAGCGTGGTCTTGGCCTCGATGAGCAACGGCTCGCCGGTCTCGATCTCCAGTGTCAACGCGCCGAGGATGAAACCCTCCTCGTCGGTAACCAGGTCGATGGCATAGAACTCGTCGAAGAAGTGGGTCTTGGCGCGGATATTCTGCTGGTAGAGGGCATGCAGGATGGCGTGGCCGGTACGATCCGCCGCCGCGCAGGTGCGTGCCGCCTGCTCGCCGCCGAAGTTCTGGCTCTGGCCGCCGAAGGGACGCTGGTAGATCTTGCCGTTGTCCAGCCGTGAGAACGGCACACCGGCGTGCTCCAGCTCGTACACCAGGTGCGAGGCGGCGCGGCACATGTACTCGATGGCATCCTGATCGCCCAGGTAGTCGCTGCCCTTGACCGTGTCGTACATATGCCAGTGCCAGTTGTCGGGTAGCACGTTGGCCAGCGCGGCGTTCATGCCGCCCTGCGCGGCGACCGTGTGCGAGCGCGTGGGAAAGACCTTGGAGACCACCGCCACGTTGGCCTCGGCCTGCGCCAGTTGCAGGGCGGCACGCAGGCCGCCGCCACCGGCGCCGATGACGAGGGTATCGAACTTGCGGTGTGCCAGTCCGTGCAGGCCCATCACGACACCACCACGCGCACGAGGATCAGCGCCAGCCACATGCCGAGGCCGAGCAGGAACAGGGCGAACAGGGCGAGCGCCATGAAGCGGGGTGCCCCCGCCGGGGCGTAGTCCATGAGGATGTCACGCCCACCCACCCAGGCGTGGACGAACAGCGCCAGAAAGAACAGCCCGGTAGCCACCGCCAGTACCGGGTCCTGAAACAGGGCACGCCAGCCGGCATAGTCCCACGGCTGACCGACCACCAGCCCCACCAGCGCAAACACCAGGTAGACGGCGATGTAGGCACCGCTGAAGCGCTGCCACATCCAGCTGCGCAAACCCTGGGCGCGAATACTCACAGGATCCAGGTCCCCCATATATAGAAAGCCAGCACGATGCCGCCCAGGTTCACCGCCCAGGCCGAAGCACGCGCCGGGCGCAGGGCCACACCCACGTGCAGATCCGAGAGCAGGAAGCGGATGCCCGCAAGGAAATGATGGACAATGGCCCACACCCCCACCAGCGCCACCAGCTTGATCTCCGGGTCGGCAAGCATGGTCGTCACCTGCGCGAAACCGTCAGGTCCCGAGAGGGAGCGTTCGAGCAGGTAGAGGAGCACTGGCAGGGCGAGGATGAGAAAGGCCCCGGAAATACGATGGGCAATGGACACGTAACCGGTAACCGGCAGGTGTATCTTGAACAGGTTGAGAAAAACGGGTCGTTTTTGTTGTTGTGACTTCACTGTCGCTGCGAGACCTCTTACACGGGAGCGCGCCTGCGATATACTACGCCTCCCTGTCCTGACCCTGTTAAGTGTAGTCCTTTTTTTGTCGGGGTACGAATTTCCGTTTCAAGTGGGTATAACGACATGGTAAGCGACGTATGAACGCAGACTGGCAAGACTTCCTGCGCGCCGCAGGCGCGACCATCGATGACGACACGGTGAGCTTCGACGAGACCGCGGCACTGAACGCGGCCGATGGCGGCACCCTGCTCGCCGATCTCTCATCACTTGGCATCATCCGCGTCACCGGCGAGGAGGCCCGCGACTTTCTGCAGAACCAGTTCAGTAGCGACGTGCGTGAAGTGAACGACAGCCGCAGCCAGATTAGCAGCTACTGCACCGCAAAGGGCCGCATCCTCGCCATCTTCCGTATCGTGCAACAGGACGACGCCCTGCTGCTGATCCTGCCACGCGCCACCCTCGACAATACCCTCAAGCGCCTGCGCATGTTCGTCCTGCGCAGCAAGGTAGAACTGACCGATGCCAGTGACGAACAGGTGCTGCTCGGCCTGGCCGGGACAGCAGCTCCCGACCTCGTCCGCGCCACCTGCGGCGCTGTCCCCGCCGGGGTCGATGATGTCATCCATGGCGGCGGGGCACGGGTGGTACGCCTGCACGGTGAGACCCCACGCTTCCTCGTCCTCGCCGGGCCCGACACCGCACCGGACCTGTGGCAAAGCTGGGTCGCCGGGGACGGCGGCGCCACCCCGGGCGGCGAGACGGCCTGGCGGCTGCTCACCATTCGCGCCGGCGAACCGGCCATCGCCCCCGAAACCATGGAAAGTTTCGTACCGCAGATGATGAACCTGGAGATCCTCGGTGGTGTCAGCTTCAGGAAGGGCTGCTACCCGGGCCAGGAAATCGTCGCCCGCACCCATTACCTCGGCAAGCTCAAGCGGCGCATGTTCCTCACCCACAGCGAGACCCCCGATGCCATTGCACCCGGCACGGAGGTCTACGTGGCAGGCGGCAACCAGGCCATCGGTGAGGTGGTGCAGGCCGCCCCCGCGCCCACCGGTGGCCAGGAACTCACCGCTGTACTGCGCCTCGACAACCGCGACGATGCCCTGCGCCTCGGCGGCCCCGATGGACCGGCGCTGGTGGTGAACGATCCCCCCTACGATCTCACCCTGAGCGAATAGCCTGCTCAACTTTCCTTTTGTTCTGCCGATAGTTTCTCCATTGGGAGCGCGCCCATCCCGGCGATGGACCGCATACCAGCGAAACAGGTGGACACAAGGAAAACGACCCCATGAGTGACGACATCAAGACCCGCTTCATCGACGAACTGCTCAACGACCTGGAACAGGACAAGCTGGTCCTGCCCACCCTGCCCGAAGTAGCCCTCAAGGTACGCGATACGCTGGAGAACGAAGACGCCTCCATGCGCGAAGTGGCCGAAGCCATCAGCACCGACGCCGCCCTCTCGGCGCGCATGATCCAGGTGGCCAACAGCCCCCTGCTGCGCGCTGCCCGCCAGATCGAGACCGTCGAGGCGGCAGTCACGCGCATGGGCAGCAACATGATCAGAAACCTTGTTACAAGCATGGTTATGGAGCAGATGTTCCAGGCCACCTCGGATGCCACCGACTCGCGCCTGCGCGCCGTGTGGGAACACACCGTCCAGGTCGCCGCCATCTGCCACGCGCTGGCCGCCCAGTTCACCAAACTGGCGCCGGAACAGGCCATGCTGGCGGGTCTGGTGCATGATATCGGCACCCTGCCCATCCTCACCCACGCCGAGGATCGCCCCGAGCTGCTGGCCAACGAGGCCATGCTCGACGACATCATTCGCGAGACCCACACCCGCATCGGTGGCGCCATTCTGGCCAAGTGGAGTTTCCCGCCCGAACTGGTGGCCTGCGCCGCCGAACACGAGGATATCCAGCGCAGCCACGACGGCACCGCCGACTATGCCGACGTGGTCATTGTCGCCAACCTGCAAAGCCACCTCGGCACCGATCACCCGCTGACCGACGTGGACTGGGACAGCGTGTCGGCCTTCTCGCGCGTGGGCCTGGAAGTGGACGTCAACGTGGTGGAAATGGACGAGACCAGCGCCGATATCGAGGCGGTGAAATCGGTATTGAGCGGCTGAGGGATTACAAAACGGCAATGCGTGTCCGTTAGTCAATAACAAATATCGACTTGGGGCGCAGCTTCAATGAAAGCCCGCAGTACTCGATGATGGCCTCATCGTCATTGGCGTCGGTATAGCGACCAAGCGCCGGATTGCGAAAACGGAAAGTATAGTGATCCGAGCACGCCCAGATGAGATGACCGGGGTGTTGCGGATCACGCTTGTGGAGGGGTGCCAGTTGCGCCGCCGGGTGACTGACCCGTACCCACCCCTTTGGGGCCGAGTCGTCATCCTGGAACAGGGGCCGCTCGATCTGAAGGAAGCGCCGGATCACCAGTGACAGCATGGGATACTCGAGCTTGCACCAGGGTTCCATGTCCTCCGGTATCCAGTACGCCTGACAGGTTATGCACAGCCGTTCGTTATCGACACAGGACTCCAGCGTCACATCGCCACCCTTCGCCGGCAAGTCAACATAGCCCCGACACGCCCGTGGTAAAAACATGATGGGCCGAAACGCATGATCATGCTCGCCATCTGTTTTCAGATTCGCGCGTTTTACATACTCTTCCCAGAAGGTCAACGGCAGCAGGTGACAGTTGGTGATGAAGATGAAATTCTCGCGATGGCGGTGCCGCAGTTTCAGCACTGTCCATCCTGCACCAAGCACGATAAACAGCGCGCCAAGCGACTCGAAAAACGTCTTGTATTCAGTGAGAAAATCAACCATGTCCCTGTCCTCTCCTCACATCAGGTGCGTGATGTTTGCCTGAGTCAATCCGGCCGCATGTGCGGGAACAGCAGCACGTCGCGGATGGAGGGTGCGTCGGTAAACAGCATCACCAGGCGGTCGATGCCGATACCCTCGCCCGCTGTCGGCGGCATGCCGTGCTCCAGCGCGGTGATGTAGTCCTCGTCGAAGAACATGGCCTCGTCGTCGCCGGCCTCCTTGTCCTCCACCTGCTTGCGGAAGCGCTCGGCCTGATCCTCGGCGTCGTTGAGCTCCGAGAAGCCGTTGGCGATCTCGCGCCCGCCGACGAAGAACTCGAAGCGATCGGTGACGAAGGGATCCTCGTCGTTGCGCCGCGCCAGAGGTGAGACCTCGGTGGGGTAGGCGGTAATGAACGTCGGGTCCTTGAGGCGGTGCTCGACGGTCTTCTCGAAGATCTCGATCTGCACCTTGCCCAGTCCCCAGTTGTCCTTGAGCGGGATCCCCAGGCGTTCGGCATGGCGGCGCGCGCTATCGAGATCATCGATGTCGGCGGCACTGATGTCGTCGTTGAAGTGCAGGATGGACTCGCGCACGCTCATGCGCGTGAAGGGCTTGCCGAAGTCATAGGTATCGCCCTGGTACTGGATCTGCGTGGTGCCGAGTACGTCCTCGGCCAGGCCACGCAACAGTTCCTCGGTGAGATCCATCAGCATGTGGTAGTCGGCATAGGCCTCGTAGAACTCCAGCATGGTGAACTCGGGATTGTGCCGCGTGGACAGGCCCTCGTTGCGAAAGTTGCGGTTGATCTCGTAGACCTTCTCGAAACCACCGACGACGAGACGCTTGAGGTACAACTCGGGCGCGATGCGTAAAAAGAGATCCATGTCCAGCGCGTTGTGATAGGTGGTGAAGGGACGTGCCGTGGCACCACCGGGGATCACCTGCATCATGGGGGTCTCCACTTCGAGGAAGCCGCGCTCGTTGAAGAACTTGCGAATATAGAAAATGATCTCCGTGCGCAGGCGGAAGGTGCGGCGCGACTCCTCGCTCATGATCAGATCGAGGTAACGCTGGCGGTAGCGCGTCTCGGTGTCGGTTAGCCCCTTGAACTTCTCTGGCAACGGGCGCAGGGACTTGGTCAGCAGGCGCAGATCGTCCACCTTGACCGACAGCTCGCCGGTCTTTGTCTTCATCAACTGCCCCTCGGCACCGATGATGTCACCGATATCCCACTTCTTGAACTGTTCGTTGTAGAAACCTTCCGGCAGGCTGTCGCGCTGCACATAGAGCTGGATGCGCCCCGACATGTCCTGGATGTGCGCGAAACTGGCCTTGCCCATGATGCGGCGCAGCATCATGCGCCCGGCGACGCGCACACGGATACCCAGCTTGTCCAGTTCCTCGGCGGACTTGTCGCCATACTCGGCATGCAGTTCGCCAGCCATGACATTGCGGCGAAAGTCATTGGGAAAAGCGATACCGTTCTGGCGCAGTGCGGCGAGCTTCTGGCGGCGCTCGGCGATGAGCTTGTTCTCGTCCGGCGTCGGCGTATTGTTGCCGCCCTTGTCCTTGCCGCCCTTGCCGTTGTTGTCTTTTTCGTCAGTCATGTTTTTTCACTTGGATTAATATTTTTTACCACGGGGGCACGGGGCACACGGGGAAACTGCATTTCAACTACCTTTTCGCAAGTACTGTGCCCGGAGATTGCTCCACCACACTCGACTGCCCGCTTTCACAACCTCTTTATTCTTTCCCCCGTGTGCCCCGTGCCCCCCGTGGTTATCTTCTGTTAGTTGTTTTCTCACAACCCGCTCTTGAGGCTCGCTTCGATGAACTTATCCAGGTCGCCGTCGAGTACGGCCTGGGTGTTGCTGCTCTCCACGCCGGTGCGCAGATCCTTGATGCGCGACTGGTCGAGCACATAGGAGCGGATCTGGCTGCCCCAGCCGATGTCGGACTTGGAATCCTCCAGCGCCTGTTTCTCGGCATTGCGCTTCTGCAACTCCAGCTCGTAGAGCTTGGCCTTGAGCTGATTCATGGCGTGGGCCTTGTTCTGGTGCTGCGAGCGCTCGCTCTGGCACTGGGCCACCACGCCGGTGGGAATATGCGTGATGCGCACCGCCGAGTCGGTGCGGTTGACGTGCTGACCACCTGCGCCGCTGGCGCGGTAGGTGTCGATACGCAGATCCGCCGGATTGATGTCGATGTCGATGGAGTCGTCCACCTCGGGAAAGACGAACACCGAGGCAAACGACGTATGTCGCCGGTTGCCCGAATCGAAGGGCGACTTGCGCACCAGGCGGTGCACGCCGGTCTCGGTACGCAGCCAGCCGTAGGCATAGTCGCCGCTGAATTTGGCCGTGGCGCTCTTGATGCCCGCCACTTCACCTTCGGAGACCTCGATGAGCTCCACCTTGAAGCCGTGCTTCTCGCCCCAGCGCAGGTACATGCGCAACAGCATGTTGGCCCAGTCCTGCGCCTCGGTGCCCCCCGAGCCGGCCTGAATATCGATGAAGGCATTGCTGGCGTCCATCTCGCCGGAAAACATGCGGCGGAATTCCAGCGTGTGCAGATCGCGATCCAGCGTGCCCAGATCGGCCTCCACCGCGGCGATGGTCTCCTCGTCGCCCTCCTCCACTGCCATGTCCAGCAGCTCGGCGGCGTCGGCCAGGCCCTCGTCGAGGCGGTCGATGACACCCACCACGTCCTCGAGTCGCGCGCGTTCGCGGCCCAGTTCCTGGGCGCGCTCGGGATCGTCCCAGATGGCAGGATCTTCCAGTTCGCGGACGACTTCGGTCAGGCGCTCGTGCCTGTGATCGTAGTCAAAGATACCCCCTGAGGGCGTCAGTACGCGCCTTCATGTCGTCGATCTGGTTGCGGATGGCATTGACTTCGGCCATGGCTGACATCTTCCTGCGGGTTACAAAGCGCGTGATCATACTACAGGCGCCATGTGTTCGACCAATAACTGCACGCTGCGCCGACCGCGAAACGTATTGACGTCGAGGCGGTAGGCCAGGTGCAGGCGCGCCTCCCCGCCCGCGCCCCCGTCCCCACGCAGTGCCGCGGGCGGTTCCTGGCCAAAGGCGATGGCGTCGAGGGTGCCACCGCCTGCCTCGGGCGAGACCACCATCTTCAGGTGGCGCTCGCCCACCACGCGCCAGTTGACCACCGTGAAGACCCCGTCGAAGACCGGCTCGGGGAAGCCCTGGCCCCACGGCCCGGCGTAGCGCAGGGCCTCGGCCAGCGCCAGGTCGAATTCCTCGGCCGCCAGTTCGCCGTCGCTGAGGAGGGTGCCGGTAAGGTGGGTCTCGTCGAGCACCCGGCGCACTTCGGCGTCAAAAGCGGCGCGAAACGGCTCCAGATTCGCGGCCGGCAGGCTGAGTCCCGCCGCCATGGCGTGGCCGCCAAAGCGGGTGATGAGCCCCGGGTGGTGCGCCGCCACCGCATCCAGCGCGTCGCGGATGTGCAGGCCGGGGATGGAACGTGCCGAGCCCTTGACGTGCGCGTCGTCCTCGGGCGCGAAAGCGATCACCGGGCGATGGTAGCGCTCCTTGACGCGCGAGGCGACGATGCCCACCACGCCCGGGTGCCACTGTTGGTCGAACAGGCACAGGCCCCAGGGTAGCTCGCCGGCCTGCGCCACCAGATGGGCGTCGAGCTGGGCCAGCGCCTCTTCCTGCATGCGCGCCTCGATGTCGCGCCGCTCGCGGTTGAGGGTATCCAGCCGGCTGGCCAGTTGTTCGGCGCGCACGGGGTCATCGGTGAGCAGGCATTCGATGCCCAGGGTCATGTCCTCCAGCCGCCCGGCGGCGTTAAGACGCGGGCCGGCGGCAAAACCCAGATCCGAGGCCACGCAGCGGGCCGGGTCACGCTTACCCGCGCGCAACAGGGCGAGAATGCCGGGGCAGGCCCGTCCGGCACGGATGCGCCGCAGGCCCTGTTCCACCAGGATGCGGTTGTTGGCGTCCAATGGCACCACGTCGGCCACCGTGCCGAGGGCCACCAGATCCAGCCACTGGCCCAGATTCGGGGCCTCACGACCGTGCGCGGCGAACCAGCCCCTCTCGCGCAGGCGCGCACGCAGGGCCAATAGCAGGTAGAAGGCCACGCCCACACCCGCCAGCGCGCGCGAGGGAAATCCACAACCCGGCTGGTTGGGATTGACGATGGCATCCGCCGCGGGCAACTCGCTGCCGGGCAGGTGATGATCGGTGATGAGCACGCGCATGCCCGCCGCGCGCGCCGCCGCCACGCCCTCGAGGCTGGAGATGCCGTTGTCCACCGTGATGAGCAGATCGGGCCTGCCCTCGGCCACCACCGCGACGATCTCGGGGCTGAGGCCATAACCGAAGCGAAAGCGATCCGGGACCTGGTAGCCCACCTTATCCAACCCCATGGCCGCGAGGCCCCGCATGAGCAGGGCGCAACTGGTGGCCCCGTCGGCATCGTAGTCACCGACGATGACCACCTTCTGGTTTTCGTGCAGTGCCGTCTCCAGCAGATCCACGGCCGCATCCATGCCCCGGAAGCTGGAAAACGGCGCCAGCCGGTCGAGGGACAGGGCCAGCCCGTCGGCGGCCGACACCGCCCGCGCGGCGTAGAGGCGCGCCAGCAGCGGCGGCATGTCCGCCTCGCGCAGAGCGTCGATGGCGGCGGGATCGGGCGCCGGACGGCGCTGGATGCGGCCCGCACTCATGGCGCAAGAAAGGACATCAGTGGGCGCCGTCGCGGCCACAGGCGCGCCAGCCCACGTGGGCGTTCAATGCTAAAGGCCCGCTCGTCGCCGGGCAGCAACACCAGGCGAGCGCCATCACGCAGGCGATCAGCGATGGGCACGAGCCACTTTTGCTGGATCAGGAACAGACTCTCCAGCCAGTCGAAGACGTTTCCCTGCTGAATGGCATTGCAACAGGCTTCGCTGCACACCAGCACCCGACCGGGGGGGCACATGTCCTCCATCAGCCCGGCGAGGGGCACCTTGTGATAGCGGCCGAGCGCCCGGGCCAGATGCCATTTCGAAATCACCTGATCCCACTGCGCCGCACCACGCGGCGGCAACGCGCCCCCGCCCCAGAACCACAGGCTGTCGATGGGCCGATAGCCCTCGGCCTCACGCTGCTGGTTGATGGGATGGTCGTGGAGCAACATCTGGCTTTCGTTGAGATAACGACGCCACAACGTGGCGTCCTCACCCTGTGGCAGATGGGGATGGATATCTTCGCCGATGGAAGTCGCCGGCGGTGTGGTGGTGATCCGCGGCGCTTCATCGAGCCGAATGAACCACTGGTTGGGCGAGCGCGCCTCGATCTGCCAGCCATCGGCGGCGAAATGCGCATTGAGGGTCGCGCGTAGTGCCTCGCTCTCGGCCATGCGCAGGGGCGGTTCATCCTCCATGAGTACCAGCCGATCACGATCGGGGGCCAGACATACGGGATCGGCGCGCAACCACCAGCCCTGCGTGGTATCAAAGCCTGCGGCAACTCCGGTCACCGCTGCCACCGGTACCTCGCCTTCCGCGTCAAAGCCAAAGAGACGAAACAGATCGCTGAAACGCTCCCCTGTCCCCCAGTTGGAGACCTCGGCGCGGGACAGCAGGGTCTCCAGCAACTTCAGATCAGGGCGCTGGCCTGCCGGGATCTCCGCCAGCAAGGGCTGTGCGGCCAGCAGGCCGGGGACGAACAGGGTGAGTTCCACGACAGACGACATGGCGGGAGTATACAAGAAAGCGATCAAGCCTGTCGTAGGAGCAGCACCCTGCCGCGATAGCGAAACGGTAATCCCCCCTTTTTTAACGTTCTTCAGAAGTAGAGCTTAGGCCACAAGGGCCAAATGCGCCTTCATCTTCCGTGAAAACAGATGCATCTATTAAAACCTTTTTAAAGACTCTATCTGTCCTTCGACTCTAGCCATGATATAAAATGCCAATAAAAGCTCTACATAATCTTTTCATCTGTCAGGAAACTGTGTAGCCCACCTTCCCTTTCCTTCAGAAAAATCAAAAAAGAATGGTAAATGCCGGCATAAGCTGCCTCGCTTTTGAGTTTCCGTTTTTGCCTCCGCATATTCAACCCGCTATCAGACCCGCTGGAATACCACCTGCGTAGGAATGACGTTTTTTTCTGGCTTCACGTTCCTTCGCGGCCCTTGCGGTTGGTCCTTCCCGTCATTCCGGGGGACGCCATGCGTCGCATGGCG
>DRKU01000069.1 GCA_011051615.1 Gammaproteobacteria bacterium | reverse complement strand
TGAACAGGCTTTCAGCCGTCATCCAGAAAAACGTACAGTGCTAATCCGTAAATCAGTTATTTTTCTCCACCTTGCTGCATAAGCCAGAAGCCAGTGATTTCCGTGGATTTCGGGTTACCACTTTGCATTCCAGGAAGGAATATATTTCTTATCCCCGTGTGCCCCGTGCTCCCCGTGGTTAAGCCTTGTTTTTTGCTTCGCGACCACTGTGGTTATTTCTTTTCACCAAACATACGAAAATAGTTTTCGGTGGTGATACGCGCCAGTTCCTCGAATTCCATGCCGCGCAGCCGGGCGATGAACTCCGCCACGTAGCGCACCCACGCCGGTTCATTGCTCTTGCCGCGAAAGGGCACCGGCGCCAGGTAGGGGGAGTCGGTTTCTACCAGCATGCGATCCAGCGGCACACGCCGCGCCACATCCTGCAATTCGGTAGCGCTTTTGAACGTGACGATGCCGGAGAAGGAAATCGCGAAGTTCATGTCCATGGCGGCCTGTGCCGTGTCCCAGGAATCCACGAAACAGTGCATGACACCGCCTACGTCGCGCGCATTTTCCTCACCCAGAATACGCAATGTATCTTCGGTGGCCTCACGCATGTGAATGATCAACGGCTTGCCGATTTCCCGCGCGGCGGCGATATGGCGCCGGAAACGATCGCGTTGCCATTCGAGATCGCCCTCGCTGCGAAAGTAGTCGAGCCCGGTCTCGCCGATGGCGACCACGTAGTCAGGCTGCGCAAAGGCCACCAGTTGCTCGACACCGAGTTCCTCGCCATCATGCTCATTGGGATGGATCCCCACCGAGCAGGAGACCTGTGGGTAATGTTGCGCCAGTTCGCACACGGTATGCAGGTTGTCGGCATCGATACTGACACACAGGAAATGCCCCACCCCCGCTTCCTGTGCAGCAGCCAGCGCGTGGTCCAGGGAGCCCTCGTGACGTCCGAGATCGAGGCGATCGAGATGGCAGTGGGAATCGACCAGTGTTGCTGTCATACGGGGTTTTCCTGTGCTGAAAATAACAACCGCCCGGTACGGGCGGTGGGGATGCTAACACACGTCGTGGGTCGGGCTATAGCGTGTGGGTCGGGCGATCCGACTTGAGGGCGCCGGCGAGGTAGGTTTCGATCTTGGTGCGTGCCGCGCCGCCGTCCTGCTCGCTGAACTGCACGCCGATCCCGGAAGCACGGTTACCCTGCGCCCCCTTGGGCGTGATCCAGACGATCTTGCCCGCCACCGGCAGCTTTTCCTTTTCGTCCATCAGCGTCAGCAGCATGAAGACTTCATCGCCGAGCTGGTAGTCCTTGTTGGTGGGGATGAACAGGCCACCGTTCTTGACGAAGGGCATGTAGGCCGCGTACAAGGCGCTTTTATCACGGATGGTCAGCGACAGGATCCCCTGCCGACCCCCACCCGCCATTCCCTGGGGCATCTGGGCCATATTGTTTCCTGTTTTCCTTTTATATAGAGGTGCTTATCGGCGGTGCGGGGCCGAGACTTTAACCCAGTCCAGAAGCAGGTCCTCTACCACCGTACCGGCATTGACCGAGGAACTCACGAAGCGCCGTGCGCCGCGGATCCGGCCCAGCCAGTCATGTAAGGCCTTCAAGTCTAAAGGATTTGCCAGACCTTGCAAGGCCCCGGCCAGATCACGATTGCGCAGGGCCGGGGCAGCGATATCCCCACCCAGCTGGCGGAGCAGAATGAGATCGTGCACCCAGCCATAGAGCCAGAACAGGGCCGTATCGAGCCCCTCCTTGCCCCACTCCGCCGCCACGCTCACCGGGCTGATACCCTTGCCCCGCGCCAGGCCCGCAAAGGCCTCGAAGGCCGCCACGCGGGCCGCCAGTCCTCCCTCCCGTGCCAGCGCCAGGGCCCGCAGGGGAGCGCCGGCGGCCAGATCCAGCAGTTGCTCGCGTTCCCGGGCATCGAGCGTGGCGCTCTCCGCCTGCGTGGCCAGCCAGGCGAGGGCCGCCGCGCGCTGCGGTGTGGCCAGGGCCAGTTGCTGACAGCGGCTGCGGATGGTGGCCGGCAGACGTGCCGGGCGGGCACTGACGAGGAACAGCACCGTGTCGGCAGAGGGTTCCTCGAGGGTCTTGAGCAGGGCATTGGCCGCGGCGGTATTGAGACTGTCCGCCGGTGCCAGGATGGCCACCTTGTAGCGCCCCCGTTGGGCGGTGAGATTGAGGGCGTCGATGACTTCCCGGATCTGGTCGATGCGGATCCACTTGCTGTCACCACCGGGCTGAAGATAGTGAAAATCGGCGTGCGTGCCGGCCTGCAGGAACCGGCACTCGGGGCACTGGCCGCAGGGGGCATGCTCCCGATCCGAGCACAACAGGTGTGCGGCCATGGACAGGGCCAGGTGGGCCTTGCCAATGCCGGCGTCCCCACTGAGCAATACCGCGTGCGGAACGGCATCGGTGTTGCAGCGGGCCTGCCATTGCTGCCAGATATCCTCCTGCCACGGATAGACGGCAGTGAGGTCAGCGGGCAGATCGAGCGGAGCTGTGTCCGTTTCCTCACGCATCACAGAAATCCTCCAGTACCTGGCGCAATGCCGCCTGCACCGCCTCCAGGTCCTGTGCGGCATCGATGACACGATAGCGTTGTGGCGCTGCCGCCGCCTGTTGCAGGTAGGCGTCGCGCACGCGCTCGAAGAAGTCACGTTTCTCCTGTTCGAAGCGATCCGGCGTACTGCGTCCCGCGGCGCGGCGCAGACCTTCCTCCACCGGCAGATCCAGCAGGATGGTCAGGTCGGGACGCAGTTCGCCCTGCACCCAGTCTTCGAGCTGTGCAATACGCGCCTGTGGCACGCCGCGGCCGCCACCCTGGTAGGCATAGGTGGCATCGGTAAAGCGATCGCACAACACCCACTGGCCACGCTCCAGCGCCGGCCGAATAAGTTCCGCCAGGTGTTGCGCGCGCGCGGCAAACATCAGCAAAAGTTCAGTGTCGGTGCAGATATCGGTGCGGCGGGCATCGAGCAGCAGTTCGCGAATGGCCTCGCCAGTGGCGGTGCCTCCCGGCTCGCGCGTTTCCACCACCGTGACCCCGTGGCCACGGAGGTAGTCGGCGATAAAGGCCATGTTGGTGGACTTCCCGACGCCCTCGACGCCTTCGACGGTAATGAACTTGCCCTGCATGCCGTGGTGATCAGTTCCGCTGGCCGGGTTCCCGGTAGGATGAAAAGGCGCGACGTTTACCCTTGAGCTGAAAGCGGATCACGGCCTCGTTGTGTTCCTCGAGTGTACTGGAGAAATAGTGGCTGCCGTCACCACGGGCAACGAAATACAGCGCGTCCCCCTCGTCCGGATGCAGCGTGGCACGGATGGCATCGCGCCCCGGCAGTGCAATAGGCGTCGGTGGCAGACCATGGCGGCGGTAGGTGTTGTAGGGTGTATCGCGTAACAGGTCGCGGCGGCGGATGTTACCGTCATAACGCTCGCCCATGCCGTAGATCACGGTGGGATCGCTTTGCAGGCGCATGCGCCGTGTCAGACGGCGCACGAAAACACCGGCAATCAACTGGCGCTCGCTGGCCACACCGGTCTCCTTTTCGACGATGGAGGCCAGGATCAGGGCCTCGTAGGGATCGCGAAACGGCAGCCCCACGGCGCGTGCTTCCCATTCCTCGGCCAGCACGCGGTCCATGGCACGCATGGCGCGCTGCAGGAAGGCCACGTCGGTGGTACCGCGGGGAAAGTGGTAGGTATCGGGCAGGAAACGGCCTTCGGGATGCATGCCCGGCCTGCCAAGTTGCGCCATGACCGTCTCATCGGGCAGACCGGTGAGGGTCTCTTCCAGCACCGGGTGGCCGGCAATGGCCTCGCGCAGCTGGCTGAAGGTCCAGCCTTCCACCACGGTGAGGCTGTACTGCGCTACCTTGCCTTCGTTGAGTCGTGTCAACAGGCTGCGCGGCGTGTCCTCGGGGGTGACACGATACTCTCCCACCATGATGTCACCGCGGCCGTTCCAGCGCGCGTACCACAACCAGTAACCGGGATTGCGCAACCAGCCACGGGCATGCAGGGACTGGCTCAGGCGGGTGAGATTGGAGCCGGGTTCCACCTCGAGCAGCTCTCCCTCGGCGGCCACACCCTGCAGCGGCGCATCGAGGAACACCTGGTACTCCCACCACAGCCAGCCGGCACCCAGACTCAGGGTGACGATGGCAAGGGCGATAAACCTGTAGGCTGTCTGCTTCATCGAAAACCGCGCTGCTGCGCCAGCACATCGCGCAGACGGTGGACCGGTTCCGGGATGGGGACCGGCTGTCCGTCCAGCTCGCGCACCGGCCAGAGTCCAATCAGGCTGTTGGTCAGGAACAGGCCGGCGCCGTCGTCCAGCAGGGCCTGTAATTGCCCGCGATCAATATCCTTTTCAATCAGTTGCATGGACAAAATTGTAGCGATTTCCGCGATCTTTTGCCTGACTATTCCGTGCACGCCGCAGTGATCCAGGCGCGGGGTGAGGATTTTTTCACCCGTTTGCAGGAATACATTGCTGGATACCCCTTCGATCAGCAAGTCCTTTTCATCGAACATGAGACCTTCGACAACCTCGTCGTCAGACCATTCCCGGCGGGCGAGGACCTGTTCCAGCCGGTTGAGGTGCTTGATCCCCGCCAACCGGGCATTGCGTGACAGCAGCGTGTCACAGCAGCGCACGCGCACACCCGTTTCTGCGGCGTGGGCCGGCTGGCGGGGCCAGGCATAGCGCAACAGCACGCGCGTGGGACAGACCGCGCCCGGTGTGCGATAACCACGGCCACCCTGCCCACGCGTCACCACCAGCTTGAGGACGGCATGCTCAACACCGGCGGCCAGTTGTGCCATCTCCGCACGTACGACCGCCATATCGAGCCCGCTGATACCCAGGCGCGTCATGCCCAGCGTGAGGCGCTGCAGGTGCGCATCGGCCCACACCGGACGACCAGCATGAATGGCCAGGGTCTCGAACAACCCGTCACCGTACTGGAAAGCACGGTCGAAGACGCTGACCTGCGTGGCGGGCTCGCCATCGACGAGAACGAGGATGTCTGCTGGCGCGGTGCTGGCCATACGGCAACTCAGGCCGGGCGCAGGGCACGCAACATGCCCTCCGCCTTGGCACGGGTTTCGTCGAGTTCGCGCACCGGGTCCGAGTCGGCGACGATGCCGGCGCCAGCACGGATCTCGAGGGTAGCGTCCTGCCACACGATGGTGCGAATAAGGATATTGAGATCCATATCCCCGTTGCGATTGAGGTAGCCCATGGAGCCGGTGTAGGGGCCGCGTGGCTCCTGTTCCAGTTCGGCGATGATCTCCATGCAACGCACCTTGGGGCAGCCGGTGATGGTGCCGCCGGGAAACACCGCGCGGATCACCGCACCCGGTGTAATACCCGCGCACAGGCGACCACGCACGTTGGAGACGATGTGATGAACGTGTGCATAGCTCTCGGTAACCATGAGCTCATCGACGCGGATGGAACCGGGCTGGCAGATACGACCAAGATCGTTGCGTTCCAGATCGATGAGCATGATGTGTTCGGCGCGCTCCTTGGGATGCGCCACCATTGCACGGCGATCGACCTCGTCCGCCGCGGCGTCCCCGCTGCGCGGCCGTGTGCCGGCAATGGGACGCGTCTCCACCTCGCCCGCGTGCACGCGCACCAGGCGCTCGGGAGATGAACTGATGACCGCCGCCGTGGGCCATTGTGCCAGCCCCGCGAAGGGGGCCGGGTTCACCGTGCGCAGGCGCGCATACACGGCCCCGGCCTGCGCCAGGTCCAGCGGCTGGTCGCTCCCACGCCAGGCACGCGAGAGGTTGACCTGGAACACATCGCCGGCGGTGATCCAGTCCCGGATGCGTGCCACGGCATCGAGATAGGCAGCCGGCTCCGCCTCGTGCAGGACCAGCGCCGGTGGTGATACCGCGCGCGCCGCGTCGAGGGCGGCCAGATCGGCGCACAGCTGGTTCTGCTGGGCCTCGAAGCCCGGCTCGCTGATCGCCATCACTTCCCCCGTGGCATGATCCCGCTGGATGGCAGTATGAAAGCGCACCGCACTGGCCACCGGCAGCGTCCCCACGCCAGTCGGCAGTCGCAGGCGTGGTTCGATACTGCCCGCCAGTTCGTAGGCGAGATAGAGAAACCAGCCGCCCTGGAATACCACGCCGGTCTCGCGTGCGGCATCGTGCTCGCTCTGCCAGCGGCGATCCAGGGCAGTGAAGAAATCCTCCTCGAGCGGCACATCGTCGAGATAGACGTGGCCATCGGTATGCAACTCGAGGCGCTCGGCGGGAAAGGCAAACAGGATATCGTGCCCGCCTGCCCCGTCGCCTGTGGTCGTCAGCGACGTGGTCTCGAGCAGGAAGGGATAACGCGCGGGATCATGGCGTGCCAGCGCCAGCAGGTCGGTATGCCGGGGTAATTGCCGCCGCCGCAGGTGGTCGGTGGCCATACGTGATGATGGCAGGCTGGCACTCATACCAGGGGTGCGCATGCCGATGGTGTGCGAAACACCACGGCGCGGTTTGACCTAGCGCAGTTTCGCGAAGACCAGCGTGCCATTGGTGCCCCCGAAACCAAAGGAATTGGACAGGGCGACATCGATCTGCATCTGGCGCGCCTCGCCCGGCACGAAGTCCAGATCGCAGTCGGGATCGGGTGTGAAGATATTTATCGTCGGTGGCGCCACCTGCTCGTGAATGGACAGCGCGGTGAAAATGGCTTCAATACCCCCGGCGGCACCCAGCAGGTGGCCGGTCATGGACTTGGTGGAACTCATGGCCAGCTTGTAGGCATGATCGCCGAAGGCCGATCTGGCGGCCATGACCTCGGCCTTGTCGCCCGCCGGCGTCGAGGTACCGTGGGCATTGATATAGTCCACTTGTTCGGGATTGATACCGGCGTTGTTCATCGCCGCCACCATGCACCGCGCCGCGCCTTCGCCGCCTTCGGCGGGCGAGGTCATGTGATAGGCATCGCCACTCATGCCGTAGCCGGTGATCTCGGCATAGATACGCGCACCGCGCTTGCGGGCGAACTCGTATTCTTCCAGCACCACCACGCCGGCACCGTCGGAGAGTACGAAACCGTCACGCTCGGCGTCCCAGGGACGGCTGGCGGTTTCCGGATCGTCGTTGCGCGTGGACAGGGCGCGGGCCGCGCTGAAACCGCCCAGGCCGGTGGGCGAGGTGGCCATTTCCGCGCCGCCGGCCACCATGACGTCGGCATCACCGTACTCGATGAGGCGCGCCGCGTCGCCGATGCTGTGCGTGGCGGTGGCACAGGCGGTGGAGATAGCGAGATTGGGGCCCTTGAGGCCGTACATGATGGACAGGTTGCCCGAGATCATGTTGATGATGTTGCTCGGCACGAAGAACGGTGAGATCTTGCGAGGACCGCCCCTGAGAAAGGCATTGTGGCCCTTTTCGATACCCGGCAGACCACCGATACCGGAACCGATGAAGACGCCGATACGCGGCGCGTTTTCCTCGGTGACTTCCAGCCCCGCGTCCTCGATGGCCTCCTTGCCGGCGGCAATGCCGTAGTGGATGAAGGTATCCATCTTGCGCGCTTCCTTGGCCGACATCACCGTGGTGACATCGAAGTCACGCACCGAGCCGCCAAAGCGCGTATTGAAATCGCTGACATCGAAATGCGTGATGGGTCCGATGCCGCTCTTGCCAGCGAGGATGCTGGCCCAGCTGTCCCGGACGTTGAGACCGACCGGCGAGACCATGCCCAGGCCGGTGATTACGACGCGACGTTTCGTCACTGTTATTTCCTCGAATGGTTGCCCCTATCGGGGCGGCAGGCAATCTCTGGCGACCCAATAAACAAAGGCCGCAACCACGCCGGGTGGATGCGGCCCAGGCATGTTACGGAACGGAGTTAACCGCTGTGGGCGTTGATGTATTCGACCGCCTGCTTGACGGTAGTGATCTTCTCGGCATCCTCGTCCGGGATCTCGGTCTCGAATTCTTCTTCCAGTGCCATAACCAGTTCGACGGTGTCCAGGGAGTCGGCGCCCAGATCATCCACGAAGGACGCATCGGCATTGATCTCGTCTTCCTTCACCCCCAGTTGCTCAACCACGATTTTTGTTACACGTTCTTCAACGCTGCTCATGACAGTCGGTTCCTCCAGTTAAAAAATTCTGCTCCGGCACGGGGCCCGAGCGTGGCTATTTTAGTGAAAACCGCAGGCAGATGCCAAAAAATCTGCACACCTTTGCGGGGCTTCTGCGAACAATATATTTGTCTTTATTTACAGTATGTTACGGGTTCACGCCATGTACATCCCACCATTTACATGGAGGGTTTCACCGGTGATGTAGGACGCGTCCGGCGAGGCCAGAAAGGCCACGGCGGCGGCAATTTCCTCGGGCTGGCCGAGGCGGGCCAGGGGGATCTGCCCCAGCAGGGCCTCACGCGCGGCCTCCGGCAGTGCGCGCGTCATGTCGGTGTCGATGAAGCCCGGCGCCACCACGTTGACGGTAATGCCACGCGAACCCACTTCGCGGGCCAGCGACTTGGAAAAGCCGATGAGACCGGCCTTGGCGGCAGCGTAGTTGGTCTGCCCGGCATTGCCGGAGACCCCCACCACCGAGGCGATGCTGATGATGCGGCCCTTGCGCGCCTTCGTCATGGCACGCAGCACCGCCTTGCTGAGGCGATAGACCGAGGTCAGGTTGGTCTGGATGATGGCATCCCATTCCTCGTCCTTCATGCGCATGAGCAGGTTGTCGCGCGTGATGCCGGCGTTGTTGACCAGCACCGTGGGCGCACCCACCTGCTCGGTCATGGCCGCCAGCGCGGTGCTGACGCTGTCGGCGTCGGTCACATCCAGGCTGAGACCAAGCCCATTAATATTGTTTTCTTTCAGGTAGTTAGTGATGTTTTCTGCACCCTTTTCTGAGGTCGCGGTACCCACCACGGTGGCGCCGCGCGCCCCCAGGGTCAGGGCCACGGCCCGACCGATCCCGCGGCTCGCGCCGGTGATAAGGACGATTTCTCCTTCCAGTGACATGATTGTCTCCCCTGTCTGTGGTTCCGTGGCGCCGTGTGGACTAGGCGCCCAGTTCGGCCAGCGCCTGTTCCAGACTCGACGGGTCGAAGACGGCCCGCGCGGTCATGGCGCGTTCGATTCGTTTGTTCAGTCCCGTGAGCACCTTGCCCGGACCGCATTCCACCAGCTGGTCCACGCCCTGCGCGGCCAGGTAGCGAATGATCTCCACCCAGCGCACCGGCCGGTAGAGCTGGCGCACGAGGGCATCGCGGATGGCCTCGGCATCGGCCACCGGCGTCACGTCCACGTTGCAGATCACCGGCACCGACGGCGCGTCGATGCCGACCGCGGCCAGATCGCCCGCCAGCTGCTCGGCAGC
Organism: Gammaproteobacteria bacterium; assembly: GCA_011051615.1. Classification (GTDB taxonomy): domain Bacteria; phylum Pseudomonadota; class Gammaproteobacteria; order CAMYNG01; family CAMYNG01; genus HyVt-448. Next base: position 6,810 of record DRKU01000069.1, on the reverse strand, counting down.
GGGTTTCATCAGTGAGCAATGGGACGGCACGCTGACCGGCAGCATCAGCGCCCGTTTGGCGCCCTGCTCCTTCGCCAGCACCGTGGCCCGCTCGACAGCGGCACGTTCTCCGGCCACCACCACCTGTCCCGGGGCATTGAAGTTGACCGGCTCCACCACCGCACCCTCGGCGGCGGCGGTACAGACGTCCGCGACGGCCTCGTCATCGAGACCGAGGATGGCGGCCATGGCGCCGCTGCCCGCCGGCACGGCTTCCTGCATGAAACGACCGCGCCGGTGCACCAGTTTCACCGCATCGGCGAAGGCCAGGCTGCCGGCAGCCACCAGCGCGCTGTATTCACCAAGACTGTGGCCGGCCATGAACGCCGGCACCGGCCCACCGCGCGACTGCCACAGTCGCCACAGGGCGACGCCGGCGGCGAGCATGGCGGGCTGGGTTATCTCGGTGCTGTTGAGCGTCTCTTCGGGACCTTCCTGGACGATCTGCCACAGGTCCTGGCCGAGCGCCTCACCGGCTTCCGTAAAGACATCGCGCACCACGGCCTCGTCGGCCAGTGCGGTCATCATGCCCACCGATTGCGAGCCCTGACCGGGAAAAACAAATGCCACTGACATAAGCGTGTCATTCCTCGAAATATCTGTTCGTCGTCATGCAGGAGTGCCGCGAAGGCATAAAACAGGCGGACTGAATACGTCGCGCCGGGATGGCGCTCCTGCGGGTTGTTATTGTAATACTGCCGTGACTCGGCCGCGATACCACAGCGGGCCCTGGTTCAAAACTTCAATAGCGCCGATCCCCAGGTGAAGCCGCCACCGAAGGCCTCCAGCAACACGGTCTCGCCACGCTTGATACGCCCGTCGCGCACGCCGATATCCAACGCCAGCGGTATGGAGGCCGCCGAGGTATTGCCGTGTTCATCGACGGTGACGATGACATTATCCAGGCTCATGTCGAGTTTTTTCGCCGTGGCGTTGATGATGCGGATATTGGCCTGGTGCGGCACCAGCCAGTCCACGTCGGACTTCTGCATGTTGTTGGCCGCCAGGGTCTCGTCGACGATTCGACCCAGGGTGTTGACTGCCATCTTGAAGACTTCGTTACCACGCATTTCCATGAAGGCACGGCCTTCGTGCAACAGTTCACTATTCTCCGAAATCCCCGCCGGCACGGTCAACAGGTCCTTGTAGCGACCATCCGCATGCAGGTGGGTAGAGAGTATGCCGGGTTCATCGGAGGCCTGTAGCACCACCGCACCGGCGCCGTCGCCAAACAGCACGCAGGTGCCGCGATCGCTCCAGTCAACGATGCGCGACAGGGTCTCGGCACCAATCACCAGTGCACAGCGGTGGGAACCCGAGGCAATGAACTTGTCCGCCACCGCCAGCGCGTAGACAAAACCGGTGCACACGGCCTGCACGTCAAAGGCGGCACAACCCTGCACACCGAGACGCTCCTGCAACAGGCAGGCGGTGCTGGGAAAAATACGATCCGGCGTGGTAGTGGCAAGGATGATCAGGTCGATGTCGTCGCTGGTCACGCCGGCGGCGGTCATGGCCTGGCGCGCGGCCTGCTCGGCCAGATCACAGGTGGTCTCCCCTTCGCTGGCCACGTGGCGCTTCTTGATACCAGTACGATCGGTGATCCATTCGTCACTGGTCTCGACCATCTCTTCGAGATCGTGGTTGGTCAGTACCTTCTCGGGCAGGTAGCCGCCCGTTCCCGTAATTCTTGAATATGTCACCCGACGCGTTCCTCAACCAGAACCGTTTCCAGTTTGTTTCTTATTCGTTGCGGTACGTTCTGTTTCACTTCCTGCACGGCTTCGCGGATCGCCGTGGCAAAGGCCTTGGCATCGGCGCTGCCATGGCTCTTGACGACGATGCCGCGCAAGCCAAGCAGGCTCGCACCATTGTATTCACGCGGATCGATACGCTTTTTCAGCGCCCGCATCACTGGCAGCACCACCAGTGCCGACAGTTTGGTGAACAGGTTGCGTTGAAAGGCTTCGCGCATGAAGGCCACGACCATCTTGACCACGCCCTCGGAGGTTTTAAGCATGACATTGCCGACGAAACCATCGCAGACGACTACGTCGGCATCGCCGGCGTAGATGCCATCGCCTTCCACGTAACCGATATAGTTGAGCTTGCTGTTCTGTAGCAGTTGCGCCGCCTGCTTGACCTGCTCGTTGCCCTTGATCTCTTCCTCGCCGATATTCAACAAACCGATGGTCGGCGCAGGGTTGCCATCGATGGCCGCGGCCAGTTCCGATCCCATGACGGCAAATTCGAACAGGTGCTCAGCGCTGGAATCCACGTTGGCACCCAGGTCCAGCACATGCACATGCCCGCGCAGCGTCGGCAAGGTGGTACAGATCGCCGGGCGGTTGACACCAGGCAACATCTTCAGCACGAAACGCGCGGTGGCCATCAGGGCGCCGGTATTGCCGGCGCTGACACAGGCCTGCGCCGCGCCTTCCTTGACCAGGTTGATGGCCACGCGCATGGAAGAATCTTTCTTGCTTCGCAGGGCATGGGAGGGCAGATCGTCCATGCTCACCACCTGCGAGGCATGGTGAATGCGTAGCCGCTCGCCTGCCGATCCATTGTGGCGCGCAAGCACCTCGCGCAGGGTATCCTGGTCACCCACCAGGATGAGTGCCAGCTGGGGATCGTCGGCCAGCGCCTGCAGGGCCGCGGGAACGACAACGTCGGCACCGGTATCTCCACCCATGGCATCGAGGGCGATTGTTGTTCTGTTAGTATCCATTGCCCCTGTCGGATTCTGCGAATTCACGTCGAAAACAAAATCGGGACATAGTGCGCTGACACTATGTCCCGTTATCTTGCACTGTCACTGGCATTGGGCCTGCGCCCGATCCGCTTACGCGGCACCTGTGTGCGGGATCATTCGGTATCGGTGTCAAACACCTTGCGGCCACGGTAGTAGCCGTCGGGGCTGACATGATGACGACGATGCGTCTCACCCGTGGTGGGCTCGATGGACAATGCCGGGGCACTGAGCGCATCGTGCGAGCGGCGCATACCACGCCGGGAGGGTGACTTCTTGTTCTGCTGAACTGCCATAACTTTGCCTCAATCTGAGTTTTGCGTATCTTTCTGTTTCAATGCGGCGAGGGCGGCAAACGGGTTGTCATCCTCGCGCGGCGTTTCCTCTTCGGCCAGCGCGTCGATGATCGTGCTGGCCTTACATGCGTCCGGCGCATGCATGGCTACCTGGGGCAAACCCAGCAGGATCTCGTCCTCCAGGGTGTCCGTCAGCGAGAGCGTGTCTTCTGCGACGATGACGGGCTCATACTGCGCCTCGGCCCCCTTGACCTCCACCTCGTGGGTGAAAAAGGCCAGCCGGGTATCCACCGCCAGCGTAAAGGGCATCGCCCTCATGCAACGCTGGCAGATCAGCGCGAGCTGCGCATCCAGCTGCACCCTCGCCACGGCACGCCCCTCGGCGTCACGGTAGAAGGCCAGGTGGTAGTGGACCGTGCCCTCGCCGTTCGCCAGCAGGGGCAACAGCCGGCCAAGTTCTTTCGCGGTCAGGTCTCCACTGAAGGTCTTGCCCGCGTCGGCCAGTCGAAATACATCGACCCGGGCCGGCAAACCGGTGCGCTGCTCAGCCATAAGGGGCGAATTCTAATGATCCCCCCGCATCCTGTCAAAAAACCTTGAGATATCGGGGCTTCGCAGCGGATCGGCGCCCCTGCCCCCGGCACCCACCCAGCGCCCGCCCGGCGGCAGGGCCACCCCTCAGGCCGCTCAGGGTCCGCTTGACACCCCGGCGGCCACTGGGGTCAGATAGCCGGGTACCCGCAGACTATAACCATACAAGAATCGGGGTAAATCTGGCCTTACCGCGCCCATGTTGAAGAAGATCCTCATCGCCAACCGCGGCGAGATCGCCGTGCGCATCGCCCGCGCCTGTGCCGAGATGGGTATCACCTCGGTGGCGGTGTATGCCGAGGCCGATCGCTACGCCCTGCACGTGAAGAAGGCCGACGAGGCCTACAGCCTCGGCCCCGATACGGTGGCCGGCTATCTCAATGTTCATCGCCTGGTGAACCTGGCGGTGGCCACCGGCTGCGACGGTCTGCATCCCGGCTATGGCTTCCTCTCGGAGAACCCCGAGCTGGCCGAGGCCTGCGCACGGCGCGGCATCCGCTTCATCGGCCCCGATGCCGAGGTCATCCGCCGCATGGGCGACAAGACCGAGGCACGCAAGGCCATGCAGGCCGCGGGGATCCCCATTACACCAGGCAGCGTCGGCAACCTCGCGGGGCTGGACGAGGCCCTGGAACTGGCCGCCGAGGTGGGTTACCCGGTCATGCTCAAGGCCACCTCCGGGGGCGGCGGGCGCGGCATTCGCCGCTGTGATGATGCCGATGCGCTCAGGCGCAACTACGAGCGCGTCATCTCCGAGGCCAGCAAGGCCTTTGGCAGCGCCGAGGTCTTTCTGGAGAAGTACATCGCCAGTCCGCGCCATATCGAAGTACAGATCCTCGCCGACAACCAGGGCAACACCATCCATCTTTTCGAACGCGACTGCTCCATTCAGCGGCGTCACCAGAAACTCATCGAGATCGCCCCCTCGCCCCAGTTGAGCGATGCACAACGCGAATACATCGGGGAGCTGGCAGTACGCGCCGCCCGCCAGGTGAATTACCTCAACGCCGGTACGGTGGAATTTCTCATGGACGCGGACGAGAACTTCTATTTCATGGAAATGAATACCCGCCTGCAGGTGGAACACCCCGTTACCGAGGCCATCACCGGCGTTGACATCGTCAAGGAACAGATCCGCATCGCCTCGGGCCTCAAGCTGCGCTACACCCAGGACGAGATCCAGCGACGCGGTTTCGCCATCGAGTTCCGCATCAACGCCGAGGATCCCAAGAACGACTTCCTGCCCAGCTTCGGGCGTATCTCGCGCTACTTCGCCACCGGCGGGCCCGGCGTGCGCACCGATGGCGCCATCTATACCGGCTACGAGATCCCGCCCTACTACGATTCCATGTGTGCCAAGCTCATCGTCTGGGCGCTGGAATGGGACGAAGTACTGGATCGTGCCGAGCGTGCCCTGCAGGACATCGGCGTGTACGGCATCAGGACGACCATTCCCTATCACCTGGAGATCCTGCGCTCGGCGGAATTCCAGAGCGGCAAGTTCAACACCTCGTTCGTGGAGCACCATCCCGAACTGGTCAACTACTCGGTCAAGCGCTCCAACCGCGACGTGGCCGCAGCCATCGGCGCGGCGCTGGCCGCGCACATGGGCTGGTAAGCGGCCTCTACCTGAGAACAACAACACATGGCAAAGATACACATCACCGACACCGTGTTACGCGACGCCCACCAGTCACTGCTGGCCACGCGCATGCGTACCGAAGACATGCTGCCCATCTGTGAACGCCTCGACAAGGTGGGTTACTGGTCGCTGGAGATGTGGGGCGGCGCCACCTTCGACGCCTGCGTGCGTTTTCTCAAGGAGGATCCCTGGCAACGCCTGGTTGAACTACGCAAGGCCCTGCCCAACACGCGCCTGCAAATGCTGCTGCGCGGCCAGAACCTGCTTGGTTACCGCCATTACTCCGACGACGTAGTGCGCGCCTTCGTGCATCGTGCCGCGGTCAACGGCATCGACGTGTTCCGTATCTTCGATGCCATGAACGATCCGCGTAACCTGCAAACCGCCATCGAGGCGGTGAAGAACAATGACAAGCATGCCCAGGGTGCCATCTGTTATACCACCAGCCCGGTGCACACCATCGATCAGTTCGTCAAAATGGCCAGCGAAATGGAAGCCATGGGTTGCGACAGCATCGCCATCAAGGACATGGCCGGTCTGCTCACGCCCATGGTCACCGCCGAACTGGTCGCCGCGCTGGTGGACAAACTGAACATCCCGGTCCATATCCATTCGCACGCCACTGCCGGACTTGCCGCCATGTGCCAGTTGAAGGCCATCGAAAATGGCGCCGCCGGGATCGATACAGCGATCTCCGCGCTGTCTGGCGGCACCAGCCATCCACCCACCGAAAGCATGGTCGCTGCCCTGCGTGGCACGCAGTGGGATACCGGGCTGGACCTGGAACTCCTGCAGGAGATCGGTTTCTATTTCCGCGAAGTGCGCAAGAAGTATCACCAGTTCGAAAGCGAGTACACCGGGCTGGATACACGCGTGCAGGTCAACCAGGTACCAGGCGGCATGATCTCCAATCTCTCCAACCAGCTGCGCGAACAGGATGCGCTGGGCAAGATGAATCAGGTACTCGCCGAGATCCCGCAGGTGCGCAAGGAACTGGGTTACCCGCCGCTGGTTACGCCCACGTCACAGATCGTCGGCACCCAGGCGGTGCTCAATGTCATCACCGGCGAGCGTTACAAGACCATCACCAACGAAGTGAAGCTCTACCTGCAGGGGCGTTACGGTCGCACACCGGACAAGGTCAGTCCGCAGGTGCGGCACATGGCCATCGGCAACGAGGATGTCATCGAGTGCCGCCCGGCGGATCTGCTCGAACCCGAGATGGAGCGCCTGCGCTTCGAGATCGGTGATCTCGCCCTCAGCGACGAGGACGTGCTCACCTACGCCATGTTTCCCGACGTGGGTCTGGAATTCCTGCGCCAGCGCAAGGAAGGCACGCTGGAACCCGAGCCACTGGAACCGCCACCCAGCGAGGCGCCCACGCCGCAGACTGCGGCCAGCGAATTCAACGTTACCTTCCACGGCGAGACCTACAACATCAAGGTCACCGGCACCGGTCACCACCAGCAGGATCAGTGTCCCTACTTCAT
>DRKU01000068.1 GCA_011051615.1 Gammaproteobacteria bacterium | reverse complement strand
AGCTTGCTGGCCCAGTCGGAATGCGCATGGGGCCAGGTCAGCAGCACCCCGCTCTGGCTGGCCCACTCGGGCTGGAGCACATGGCCCCGGGGGGGGTGGGCGCGCGGGGTCGGTGGCACGGGTGTCAGTGGGCCTGCGGCTGGCCTCGTGTCAGCACCGAATTGATGACCCACTTGTGCTCGAATACCACCACGAAGTCGGGGTAGATCCAGCGGGTGATGGGGGGTTCGCCAACCGGCGGCTGGCGTTCCAGCGGGCTGCCGAAGAGATCTTCCACTCGCTCCATGGTCATGCCGCGGGCGGGCATTTCCACCGAGTAGACCGCGCCGGGGGCGGGCGCGGTTTCCATGGGCATGGATTCGGCGGGCATGGATTCCGCCGGATGCATGGGTTCGGCCGGCATGGGGTGAGCGGGTTCCATGGCGTGCGTCTCGGGCGGCAGGGCGAGGGTGTCCGCCAGCACAGTGGCCGGGGCGCCCGTCAGGGCAAGCAGGATCAGGGTGGTGCAAATTTGTGGTTTCATGCAGCGGCTCCGTGAACCATTGAGCTTGAAGCTCTATAAACTATACTCCATCAATAGGTTACAGGCAAAATTTAATGCATATTGTGGTCAGGGGTATGCAACCCCATATTGCTCGTATGCCACACTTGAATTAACGGCAACCGCCGGGCCGACGGGTTGGGCGGATCCAGCCCCGGCCGACGGGCAGATCTGAGTTTCACGCATGGTATACCCAGGATCACAGGATACCGGGGAGGCGCCCCGGGCAGAAGTCGACACCGCGTCACCGACGGAGTGGGGCGGCGGGTTGCTGGTTGCCTGCGATCCGGCGCGTGCCGAGGCGCTGCGCAAGGCCATTGCCCTGGCCGAACAGGCCCATGCCGGACAGCATCGTGCCTCCGGCGAACCTTATATCAGCCACACCGTGGCAGTGGCGGAGATCCTCGCCGGCCTCAATCTCGATACCGAGACGCTCATCGCCGCCATCCTGCACGACACGGTGGAGGACACCGCACTGACGCTGGAAGACATTGCCGCCAGTTTCGGTGACAGCGTGGCGCGCCTGGTCAACGGCGTCACCAAGATGAATGTCATCGATCAACAGGCGGCCGATCCGGAAGCCGGTCAGCGCGAACAACTGCACAGCGAAAGCCTGCGCAAGATGCTGTTGGCCATGGCCGAGGACGTGCGCGTGGTGCTCATCAAGCTGGCCGATCGCCTGCACAACATGCGCACGCTCAAGTACCTGCCGGAATCCAAGCAGCAGCGCATTGCCCGCGAGACGCTGGACATCTATGCACCCCTGGCCAATCGTCTGGGGATCTGGCAGATCAAGTGGGAACTGGAAGACCTGTCCTTCCGCTTTCTCGATCCCGAGGCCTATCACGGTGTGGCACGCCAGCTGGATGAGCGGCGAGCCGATCGAGAGCGTTATATCCAGGAGGTCATCACGACCCTGCAGGCGGCGCTGAAGAAGCAGGGCATTACTGCCCAGGTCACCGGGCGTCCGAAACACATCTACAGTATCTGGCGCAAGATGCACCACAAGGGCGTCGGCCTGCAGGATCTCTATGACGTGCGTGCCCTGCGTATCATCGTCAGGGACGTGGCGCAGTGTTATGCCGCACTGGGTGTGGTGCATACCCTGTGGGGGCATATCCCGCGCGAGTTCGACGACTACATCGCCACGCCCAAGGAAAACATGTATCAGTCCATCCATACCGCGGTGGTGGGTCCCGGCGGCAAGACGCTGGAAGTGCAAATCCGCACCCAGGACATGCATGAACATGCCGAGCTGGGTGTAGCAGCGCACTGGCGCTACAAGGAAGGTGGGCGCGCCAGCGCCACCCATGACACGGGGTATGAGCAGAAGATCCGCTGGTTGCGCCAGCTTCTGGAATGGAAGGAGGAATCCACCGATGCCGGTGATTTCATCGATCGTTTCAAGTCCGAGGTTTTTCAGGACCGCGTCTACGTGTTGACGCCCGAGGGTGATGTGTGCGACCTCGCCCAGGGCGCCACGCCGCTGGACTTCGCCTACCACATTCATACCGAGGTGGGTCATCGCTGTCGCGGCGCCAAGGTGGATGGACGTATCGTTCCGCTGACCTATGAACTCAAGAGTGGCGAACAGGTGGAGATCCTGACTGCCCGTCACGGCGGGCCAAGTCGCGACTGGCTCAATCGCAATCTTGGTTATCTGCGTACTTCACGCGCGCGTGCCAAGGTGCGCCACTGGTTCAAGTTGCAGGACCATGAAAAGAATGTCAGCGAAGGACGCAACATTCTCGATCGCGAGTTGCACCGCCTTGCCATACATGGCCTCTCGCATGCAGAGCTGGCCGAGAAACTGAAGATGAAGTCGGTGGACGATCTCTATGCCGCCATCGGCCGCGGCGATCTCAGCTCGGCCCAGATCAGCAATGCCGCCGCGTCCCTGATACGTCCCGAAAAGGCGCGTGCGCCGTTGCCGGCACCACGGCGACGCAAGCATGCGCGCGCCGAAGAAGCAGTCTCCATTCATGGTGTCGGCAATCTCATGACGCGCATGGCACGTTGCTGCAAGCCGACGCCAGGGGATCCCATCGTCGGTTATATCACCCAGGGTCACGGTGTGACGGTGCATCGCCGCGATTGTCGGAACATTCTTACCCTCAACGAGCGCAAGCAGATGCGCCTCATCGCGGTGGACTGGGCACAGGAGGAGCGCAGTTGCTTCCCGGTGGACATTCGTATCGAGGCCATCGATCGCCAGGGCCTGTTGCGTGATGTCACGGCGGTGCTGGCCAACGAGAACATCAACGTACTGGCTGTTACCACGCGCTCGGAGGCGCGCGGTAATCGCGCGAAGATGGATCTGACCCTCGAAGTCACCGACATCAGCGAACTGAGTCGCATCCTCGACCTGCTGGGGCAGTTGCGCAATGTCTACGAGGTACGCCGCCTGACGCACTGACATGGCGTGTTGTTCGTGCCGGGCTCTGGCATAATTGGGCCGCCATGCGTTTCGATCCCCCTCTGATCCCCGCTCGACTCATCAGGCGCTACAAGCGTTTTCTCGCCGATGTTGTGCTCGAATCCGGTGAGACCATTACCGTGCATACACCCAATACGGGCAGCATGCAGGGCTGTGCCGAGCCAGGTATGCGAGTCTGGTTGCGCGACACGGCGGGTGAGAAAACGGCGGCGAAGCGCAAGTACCGCTACAGCTGGGATGCCTCGGAAACCGCGCAGGGTGTAGTGGTGGGTGTCAATACCCTGTTTGCCAATCGTCTCGTCGAAGAGGCTATCGAAGAGGGGATCATCGAATCCCTGTCAGCTTATACGGGCCTGCGCCGCGAGGTGCGCTACGGTGAGAAGAGTCGCGTGGATCTGTTGCTGGAAGAGGGCATGCGGCGCTGTTACGTGGAAGTGAAAAATGTTACCGCCGTGGCGGCACCGGGCGTGGCAATATTTCCCGATGCGGTAACAACGCGTGGGCGACGTCATCTTGTAGAACTTGCCGCACAAGTGGACAGGGGACACCGTGCAGTGATGCTATTTTGCATCCCACGTGCCGATGTGACGATTTTTCAACCAGCGTGGGCCATCGATGACGATTATGCCCGCACTTTGTGCGAAGTCGCGGAACAGGGGGTGGAGATTTATGCCTATAAAGGCGACACTACGCCCAGCCAGAGTCGGCTTGTGGCGCCGGTTGACGTGGATCTGACACCGCTGGAGTGAACACGTTGGCTTCGCACCCATAAAGCTAATATATAAGGAAGACAATGTTCCGCCCACTGACAGTCTACATTGGTCTGCGCTACACCCGCGCACGCAAGCACCGTTTCCTGTTTTCCTTCATCTCGGCCGCTGCCATGCTGGGCATCGCACTGGGCGTGACCGCGATCATCACGGTGCTGTCGGTGATGAATGGCTTTCAGAAAGAAGTCCGTGACCGCATGCTCGACATGATTGCCCATGTCACGGTGACCGAGTTCAGCGGCCGCCTGACGGACTGGCAGGTGCTCGGTGAACGTATCCAGGCCGAGCCGGGGGTGGATTCCGTGGCGCCCTATATTCGCGCCGAAGGCATGTTGATGAACCTCGGTGAAGTGCGTGGGGTGCTGGTGCGCGGTGTCGATCCGGAGCGCGAGAAAAAGGTCTCGAAGATCGAACAGCATATGGAGGCGGGCAGCCTGTCAGATCTGCAGGCGGGTAAATTCAATATCGTTCTCGGGCGGGATCTTGCGCGACGGCTGGGACTGCGCGTGGGTGATCGTGTCACCCTGGTAACACCGGCGGCCAACGTTACCGTGGCGGGCTTTGCGCCGCGTCTCAAACGCTTTCGCGTCAGCGGGATCTTCTTTGCCGGTCACAGCACCTATGACAACGGCCTGGCCCTGATCAACCTCGGCGACGCACAGAAACTCTTTCGCATGAAAGGTGAGGTCTCCGGTCTGCGCCTCAAGCTGGACGACTATGACCAGGCGGTCAACATGCGCGTCAAGCTGAGTCAGGGCCTGCTTGCCGGCTACTGGGTACAGGACTGGGGCATGGTGCACCAGAACTGGTTCCGTGCCGTGCAGATCGAAAAACGCATGATGTTCTTCCTGCTGTTCATCATCTTCGTCGTCGCGGCCACCAATGTGATCTCCATGCTGGTCAAGGTGGTCAAGGACAAGGAAAGTGACATCGCCATTCTGCGCACCCTTGGCGCCAGCGCCGGTACCATTCGCGGGATCTTTCTCATGCAGGGCACGTTGCTGGGTTTCTTCGGTACGCTGCTCGGTGTCATCGGCGGTATCAGCCTCGGCCTCAACGTGGACTCGGTGGTCAAGTTCATCGAGGGACTGATGGGGATCAAGTTCCTCGATCCCACGGTCTACTACGTGTCCGAGTTGCCCACCGACCTGCAATGGCCCGATGTGTGGGTCACCGCGGTGGCGGCGTTCAGCATCTGCGTGCTGGCCACGCTCTATCCCTCGTGGCGCGCCTCGCGCGTACAGCCGGTGGAGGCGCTGCGTTATGAGTAGTCCCGCCGCCGTGTCCAACGGCAAGGTGCTGGCCTGCCACGGGCTGTGCAAGTCCTTCGTGCAGGGTACGGAGGTCATCGAAGTCCTGCGTGGCGTGGACCTGCAGGTGGCGCCGGGCGAGCAGGTGGCCATTCTCGGCGTGTCGGGTTCCGGCAAGAGCACCCTGTTGCATCTGCTCGGCGGACTGGATACGCCGGACAGCGGTGAGGTTCTCGTCGACGGTCATCCCATGGCCAGCCTCGATGCCACCCAGCGCGGTCGCTTGCGCAACCAGTCGCTGGGTTTCGTCTACCAGTTTCATCACCTGCTTGCCGAGTTCACCGCGCTGGAGAACGTCGCCCTGCCATTGTTGCTCGGCAGGTTCCCGGTCGGCGAGGCGCAGGAGCGTGCACGTGCCATTCTCGATCGCGTGGGACTCGGCAAACGCCTGACTCATAAACCCGGTGAATTGTCGGGCGGTGAACGCCAGCGCGCCGCCATCGCGCGCGCCCTGGTAACGCGGCCAAAATGCGTGCTGGCCGATGAGCCCACCGGTAACCTCGACCGGCATACCGCCGAGAGCGTCTATGACCTGATGCAGGAACTCAACGCGGAATACAACACCAGCTTCATCGTCGTGACCCACGACATGGCCATTGCCGATCGCATGGATCGCCGCCTGCGCCTCGTCGAAGGTGTGCTGGAACCGGCCTGAGAACAGTGACGAGGGGCGAGGATCAGATCCTCAGTCCTCGAACCTTGCCGCTGCTCTTCATGACGGCACGGATCTCAAAACAGCGGTTCCCCCGCCCTCAGGGCGGGGGACAGGGGGCGGGGATCAGATCCTCGCCCCTCGCCTCTCGAACCTGAAATCCGGAGAAGGATTACTACTCCCCCGACGCCGCCTTGCGCTGGCGCTTGGCGCGCTCCTGTTTCTTGCGCCTGACGAAGCGCACGATGTGCAGTCGCCACAGCAGGCGTACAGCGGCATAACCCAGCACCGCGGCGATGAGCCCGACGAGAATGCTGCCAAGGTACAATGGTTGCCAGATGGCGCCCAGTTCGTTGCTGAACCATTCCCAGGTGAGGGTGAATTCCACGTCCAGTGGTGGCGTATCCAGCAGCCAGGCGCCGAACACGTAACAGGCGTAGTACAGCGGCGGCATGGTAAGGGGATTGGAGATCCACACCAGGCCGATGGAGATGGGCAGGTTGGCGCGCAACAGGATGGCGAACAGCGCCGCGGGGATCATCTGGAAGGGCATGGGCACAAAGGCCCAGAACAGACCGATGAGAAAGGCCATGGACACCGAGCGCCGGTTGAGGTGCAACAGGTGGGGATCGTGTAACAGGCGGCCGAAGATCCGGTTGAGGTGGCGGTTTTCCCGAATGGTGCGGTGTTCCGGCGTGTAACGGCGTATAAACTTCTTCAACGTGCTATCCTGAATAACGGCGGTACGGCGCCTGGGTTCAGAGTCTGGCGCCGCCATTATCCAACAAATGAACACGGAACGGTATGCGATCAGGGACGATTGCCTTCCTTCTCGGCGTGGTGCTGTTCTGCACGCGCGAGACACTCCTGCCCCTCGGCGGCCTGTTTGTGCTGCTGTGCGGTGCAGCCCTCGTCCTGTTCTTTTTCTCTCGCGGCCGTGTGATCGCCTTCGGCCTGGCGGGTTTCCTGTGGTGCGCCGTTTATGCGCAGAGCCTGGCGCCGCCATCGTGGCTGGCGACGTACGAAGGCCGCGACCTGGTGGTCAGCGGTACGGTTGCCAGCATCCCCCGGCATACGGGACGCGCGTGGCGTTTTCGTCTGCGCCTGGACAGTGTCTATCTGCTGGACGGCCCCGTGGCGAGTGACGCAGAAGTACGCCTCAACTGGTATCGCCTTCCCGCCGGGGTGGCGCTCGTGCCCGGACAGCGCTGGCGCCTGAGCGTGCGCCTCAAGCGCCCGCGTGGCTATGCCAGTCCCGGCAGTTTCGACTACGAGGCGTGGCTCTACCAGCGCGGGATCCGTGCCACCGGCTACGTGCGCACCGGCAGCGCGCGGTTGCTGGCGGGATCCCATGGCGAGATGCTCACCCGCCTGCGCTGGCGGCTGCGGCAGCGCGTTCACGCGGCGCTGGCGGACGCCGGCGGGGAGGGGGCGCGAGACAACGCGGGGATCCTCGTCGCGCTGCTGACCGGTTTTCGCGGCGATCTGGATCCCGCCCAGCGGCGGCTTCTGCAGCGCACCGGCACCGCGCACCTGATTGCTATCTCGGGGCTGCACGTGGGCCTGGTGGCGGGCATGGCCTTCTGGCTGGCGCGCCGCCTGTGGCGGTGGCTGCCCGGCCTGCAATCGCGCTGGCCGGCACCGGTCGTGGCCGCCTGGCTGGCCATGGCCGCTGCCGGGGCCTACGCGGCGCTGGCGGGTTTTTCGATCCCCACCCAGCGGGCTTTCATCATGACCGCGGTGGTCATGGGCCTGCTGGCCTGGCAGGTGCGCCTGCCGTGGCGGGACGTCGTGTTGCTGGCGCTGGCGGCAGTGCTGGTTCGGGATCCGCTGGCGGTGCTGTCCTGGGGCTTCTGGCTCTCGTTTGGTGCCGTGACCCTCATCGCCCTGGTTCTGGCTGGTCGCGTGGGCCTGCCGCCGTCCCGCGCGGGGTGGTGGTGGCGCGCGCAGGCCTGGTGGCGGGTACAGGTGGCCATGCTGGCAGGACTGCTGCCGCTGGGCAGTGCCTTGTTCGGCTACATTCCCCTGTGGTCGCCCCTGGCCAACCTGGTGGCCATCCCGCTGGTAGGCGTGCTGGTGGTGCCCCTGTGCCTGCTTGCGGCAATGCTGGCGGGCTGGCCCGATGCCGCCGGGGTCCTGCTGCGCCTCGCCGCGTGGCTGCTGGACCTGCTCTGGCCGCTGCTCGCCGCGCTCGATGGCCTGCCACAGGCGGTATGGCCGGTGGCCCGCTCCGGCTGGAGCGCAGTGGCGCTGGTGATGGCCGGCCTGGGCAGCCTGTGGCTGCTGGCGCCGCGTGGCTGGCCGCGCCGGGGCCTCGGTGCCGTGCTGCTCCTGCCATTGCTGTTCACCCAGGCCGACCGGCCGGCCGCGGGTGACTACCGGGCCACCGTGCTGGATGTGGGGCAGGGGCTGGCGGTGGTGGTGGAGACGGCTCGCCACGTGCTGGTCTACGACGCCGGGCCGCGCTTCGGGCCGCGTTTCGACACCGGCGCAGCGGTGGTGGCGCCGTTTCTGCACCGACGTGGACGAACTCATGTGGACACCCTGGTGGTGAGCCACCTGGACAACGATCATGCGGGTGGGGTGGTGGGCCTGAGCGAGGCCGTGCCCATCGACCGCGTGCTGGGCAGTGCGCCGGTGGTTCTGCCCGGCGGCCGGCCGCTGCCGCGCCAGGTCCCCTGCAGCGCCGGCCAGCACTGGCAGTGGGATGGCGTGCGTTTCCACATGCTCTACCCGGCGCCGGAGACACCCGTCGGGGCGGGTGAGAACGATCGCTCCTGCGTGCTGCTCATTGCCGGGCGTGACGGGCAGGCGGGACGTATGCTGCTCACCGGCGACATCGAGGCGGCCACCGAGGCTCGCCTGGTGGCGCGCTACGGCCCGGCCCTGCGGGCGACGGTGCTGGTGGTGCCGCATCACGGCAGCAACACCTCATCGACACGAGCATTTCTGCATGCCGTGGCGCCGCGCGTGGCCATCGCCGCCGCCGGCTATCGAAATCGCTACCATTTTCCCACTGCGCGTATCCGACGCCGCTATGCCCGGCTCGGTATCCCGCTGTTCGATACCATCACCTCGGGGGCCATCACCCTGCGCTGGTCGCGGCACGGGCAACCTCGACTGACGCACTACCGGCAGCGACACCGACATTTCTGGCAGGGTTCCCGGCAGTGAGTGGGCGTGCCGGGCAGTCCGCCCTTTCGGCAGGAGGGCGCTTCTGATACAGTTTAGCCGCTTGAATAACCAAAGATTTTCGTGTGGCGCAGGAGGGGAAGCACCAACGTGTTTGAGATATTGATTTCCGGGGGTCTGTTGATGATCCCCATCGTCATCTGTTCAATTCTCGCGGTCGCCATCGTTGGTGAACGTTTCTGGAGTCTGGACCAGGAGAAGATCGCGCCGAAACACCTGGTTGCCCAGATCTGGCAGTGGTACAAGGCCAACTCCCTCGATGAGAATCACATCCAGGCACTGCGCAACAGTTCACCTCTGGGACGCATCCTCGCCGCCGGCCTCGTCAACCGCAACCACCCGCGTGAGATCATGAAGGAGGCCATCGAGGACACCGGCCGCCAGGTGGTGCCGCAACTGGAGCGCTACCTCAACATGCTCGGCACCATTGCGTCCATTTCACCCCTGCTTGGCCTGCTCGGTACCGTCATCGGCATGATCAAGGTCTTCGCCGCCATCACCACCCAGGGGGTGGGCAATCCCACCGTGCTGGCCGGCGGCATTTCCGAGGCCCTGGTGACCACTGCCGCCGGTATCACCGTGGCCATCTTCGCCCTCATGTTTCATCGTTACTTCCGCCGCCGCGTGGACGAACTGGTGCTGAAGATGGAAGAAGAAGCGCTCAAGATCGTCGATGTCATGCACGGTGATCGTGAACGCGAGGCCGCCTGAGCCGACGACGGGCAGACACCGCATGCAGTTTCGCACCAAACACAATGACTCCGAACCGCTGGTCAACCTGACGCCGCTGATCGACGTGGTGTTCCTGTTGCTGATCTTTTTCATGGTCTCGACCACCTTCAACCGTGAGACCCGTATCAGCATCGATTTACCGGAGGCCGCGGGTGATCCGCTGAAGGTAGAAAAGACCGTCGTCGAGATCAGCATCGACGCACAGGGTCGTTACTTCATCAACCAGAAACGTGTCGTCGATGAACGTATCGGCACACTCAAGCGCGCCATTCGTGAGATCATGGGCGATGCGCCCAACCCGCAGTTGATCATCAGTTCCGATCGCCGCACGCCCTATGAAGCGGTCATACGCGCCATGGATGCTGCGCGCCAGGTGGGGCTGGTCAACATCAATCTTGCCACGCAACAGGCCAGGGAACCGTAAATCGGAATGACGGGCTCCCCCCACACGCGAGGCGGATTTGCACTCTATCGACGCCTGGTGCGCCACGTCGTTCCTTACTGGCCGGTGTTCGTCATCGCCGTGCTGGGCATGGCGATCTACGCCACCACCGACGCCGGTTTTGCGCATCTCATGAAGCCCATGCTCGATGAGGGCTTCGCCGCGCGCGATACCGAAGTCCTGCAATGGTTGCCACTGGCCATAATCGGTGTATTCATCGTGCGGGTCTTTGCGCGTTTTGCCTCCGATTTCGGTATGGCCTGGGTGGCGCGCCACGTGATCCGTGATCTGCGTCGCGTCATGTTTCACCAGTTGCTGGAGTTGCCCATCCGCTTCTACGACACTTCCACCTCGGGGGTGTTGATCGCCAAGCTGCTCTACGACGTGGAACAACTGGCGCAGGCCTCGTCCACCGTCATCACCATTCTTATACGTGACTCACTCACCGTGCTCGCCCTGCTGGGGTTGATGTTCTACACCAGCGTGACCCTGACACTGGTGTTCATCACCGTGTTTCCCCTGCTGGCCGTGATCGTGGTATTCGTCAGTCGGCGTTTTCGCAAACTCAGCCGCCGCATCCAGCAATCCATGGGCAGCGTCAGCCATGTCACGCAGGAGGCCATCGACGGCAACCGCGTCATCAAGGTATTTGGCGGCAGCGATTACGAGTCACACCGCTTTGCCGAGGCCAATGAATACAACATGCGCCAGCAACTGAAACTGGCCGCCACCAATGCCTTTAATGTTCCTTTCATACAATTGCTGGTGGCCTCGGCCTTTGCCCTCATTGTTTACATGGCGCTGCGGCCGGATATGCAGGAGACCATTACCGCCGGTGTATTCGTTTCCTTCATGACCTCCATGGTGCTGCTCATGCAGCCCGTTCGTCGTCTGACCATCGTCAATGCCAACCTGCAACAGGGGATCGCCGCCTCGGAGAGCGTCTTCGACTTCATCGATCAGGAAGTGGAGAAGGATACCGGCGCGCGGGAACTGGGACGGGTGCGCGGGCACGTGATCTTTGACAATGTCTTCTTTCGCTACAGTGAAGACAAGGGCGACGTCTTGCAACACATCAATCTTGAGATCGAGCCGGGGCAGACGGTGGCGCTGGTGGGTCGGTCCGGCTCGGGCAAGACCACGCTGGTCAACCTGTTGCCACGCTTCTACGATTGCGAGCGCGGGCGCATCACCATCGACGGCGTGGACGTGCGCGATGCCACCCTGCACAGCCTGCGTGCCAATATTGCACTGGTCAGTCAGCAGGTGACCCTGTTCAACGATACCATCGAACACAACATCGCCTACGGTGATCTCGAAAAGGCCGCCAGCAGCGAGGCGGTGTGGGAAGCGGCGCGCCTGGCGCATGCCGATGAATTTATCGAGAAACTGCCCGAGAAAATGGCTACAGTAGTCGGCGAAGATGGCGTCATGCTCTCCGGTGGGCAGCGCCAGCGCCTGGCCATTGCCCGCGCGCTGCTCAAGAACGCGCCGCTGTTGATCCTCGACGAGGCTACCTCGGCACTGGACACGGAATCCGAGCGCTACATCCAGGATGCGCTGGACCACCTGCTCGAAGATCGCACGACCCTGATCATCGCGCATCGTCTTTCGACCATCGAAAAGGCGGATCGCATCGTTGTCATGGAAGACGGACAGATAAAGGAAACCGGCACGCACGAGGAACTGCTGGCCCGTGATGGCCTGTATGCGAGCCTCTACCAGGCGCAATTCAGCCCCGTCGAGAGCCGGCGCTGATATTTTCGTTCTTACTGATAACGGTCGAACGCTGTGAAGTTGATCCGAAATACGCTGGAAAAGACCTGGTACCAGGGCCACTGGCTGGTCAAGCCGCTGTTGCCGCTGTCCTGGTTGTTCTGCGCCATCGTCGTCCTGCGCCGCTTCGCCTACCGCGTGGGGATCTTCCGCTCGGTGCGTTTCAAGGTGCCGGTGATCGTGGTCGGTAACATCACCGTCGGCGGCACCGGCAAGACGCCGTTGACCATCTGGCTGGCCCGTTTCCTGGCGCGTTCCGGTTACAAGCCGGGCATCATCAGCCGCGGCTATGGCGGGCATGCCCGCAAGTGGCCGCAGCAGGTGAGGGCGGATGCCGACCCCTGGATCGTCGGTGACGAGGCCATCGTCATCGCGCGCCATGCTGACTGCCCCATGGCCGTCGGCCCCGAACGTGTTGCCGATGCGCAGGCCATCCTCAATCATTCGGACTGTGATATCATCATCTCCGATGACGGCCTGCAGCATTACCCCCTGGCGCGCAAGGTGGAGATCGTCGCCATCGACGGTCACCGGCGCTTTGGCAATGGCAAGTGCCTGCCGGCAGGGCCGTTGCGCGAACCGGCAAGCCGTGCCGAATCGGCGGATTTCCTCGTCAGCAAGAACGTCGCCGGCAGTGGCGAGTACCTGTTGCGCTATGTGGCCGGCCCACTGCGCAAGCTTGTCGATGAGTCCTGTACCCAACCACTGGAGAAACTGGCGCAACAGCGCGTGCATGCCGTGGCCGGTATTGCCAACCCGGGCGCATTCTTCGCTGAGTTACGCAAGGCCGGGCTGGACATCATCGTCCATGAATTTCCCGATCACCATTTCTTTACCGCCACCGAGCTGGAGTTCGACGACGACCTGCCGGTGGTGATGACCGAGAAAGATGCGGTAAAGTGTCATCGCTTCGCGCGTGACAACTTCTGGTACCTGCCCATCACGCCGGAGTTGCCGGAGGAATTCGGCATCCGCCTGTTAAACCTGCTGGAAAGCCGAAATGGATAGAAAACTGCTCGATATACTCGCCTGTCCCGTGTGCAAGGGACCGCTGGTCTACAGGAAAGACGCCAATGAACTCATCTGCAAGGGAGATCGCCTGGCCTATCCCATCCGCGACGATATCCCCGTGATGCTCGAAGACGAGGCCCGCGAGCTGGCTCCCGACGAGGAAGTGGATTGAGTTTCCGTATTGTTATCCCCGCCCGCTACCAGGCGACGCGCCTGCCGGGCAAGCCCCTGCGTGACCTCGCCGGCAAGCCGCTCATCCAGCATGTGCATGAACGCGCGCTGGAGAGCGGCGCCGAGGAGATCCTTATTGCCACCGACGATGAACGTATCCGTGACGCGGCGGAGGGTTTTGGCGCCGCGGTGTGCATGACCCGCACCGACCACAGCAACGGCACCGAGCGCCTGGGCGAAGTGATCGAGAAGATGGGCTGGCCGGATGAGGCCGTGATCGTCAACCTGCAGGGTGACGAACCCCTCATGCCGCCGGAGTGTCTCCGCCAGGTGGCCGAAGTCCTCACTGCCCACCCCGAGTGCGCCATGTCCACCCTCTACGCCGCGCTCGATGATCCGGAAGACATGTTCGACCCCCACGTCGTCAAGCTCGTCGCCAACCGCGACGACGAGGCGCTGTACTTCAGTCGAGCCCCCATCCCCTGGTGGCGTGAGCGCTTTGGCGAAGCACCCGACGCCGATCTCAGCGAACCTCCCACGCCCTTCATGCGTCACATCGGCCTGTACGCCTACCGCGCCGACTTTGGGCGCGACTACGGCAAGCTCACACCATCCCCCCTCGAACAGATGGAATCGCTGGAACAACTGCGCGCCCTGTGGCACGGCTACCGCATCGCCGTGGCCGAGGCCGTCCAGCTCCCCCCCGCCGGTGTCGATACCGAGGGCGACCTGGAGCGCGTGCGGCGGCAGCTCACGTCGCAAAAAGTCGGGTAGCTGCTCCGATCTACCGTGCAGGCGCGCCGCCTCGGCGTGAAAGAAACCAAAATTGCAGGAACGCCGCCCCGGCGCGAAAGAAACCAAAATCGTAGGAGCGCCGCCTCGGCGCGATAGCGTTACCCATATGCCCGCCAGGAGCGCCGCCCCCGGCGCGATAAAAACCAAAATTGTAGGAGCGCCGCTCCGGCGCGATACGAATCTTTGTTCCGCCTCCAGGCCAGGAAAACCCGTTCCCTCTCCCATCAGGGAGACGACGCCAGGGATGGCGGAGGTAGAGCGAAGCAGGATGCTAGAGCCGAGGGCCAGGGTGAGGGGATCAAGAACCTCAGCCCTCGCACCTCGCATCTCGACACTTCCCTGCAGAAGCGCCGCCCCGGCGCGATAAAACCGGGATTGACCTCATATTGCACCGCACCTACTCATCCACAGGGCTGCGCACACCGACCCGGTTGATCTTCAGCACATGGGTATAGATCTCGATGGTACGTATTGATCTTCAGCACATGGGTATAGATCTCGGTGGTACGTACATCCGCGTGGCCGAGCAACTCCTGTATGGTGCGCAGGTTTGAACCCCGCTCCAGCAGGCGGGTGGCGCATGTTGTGGAAGTGGATGAAAAAGCGGATCCAGTAACAGTAGTTCTTTTCAGTGCTGGTACTGTATTGGCGCACGCGAATCGCAGTTCGGACCTCGTCGAGCAGGCGCGGCGCGGACTTTGCCGACGACGTAGCGGACATGGTTGACTCCTT
>DRKU01000067.1 GCA_011051615.1 Gammaproteobacteria bacterium | reverse complement strand
CCGCGATATCGACAAACTCCATCGTCGTTGGCAACACGCGCTGTGGCTTGACGATCTCGGCCAGTTTGTCGAGACGTGGATCCGGCACCGGCACCACGCCCACATTAGGCTCGATGGTACAGAACGGATAGTTCTCTGCCTGAATACCGGCCTTTGTCAGCGCGTTGAAAAGCGTCGATTTTCCCACATTGGGAAGACCGACAATGCCGCATTTAAATCCCATTGCTATTTACCTTTGTTAACCACGGGGAACACGGGGCGCACGGGGAAAAGATTGCTAAAAACCACTCTTTTCATGCTTGCCGAAAAGGGCTCAGATCGAGACCCGTTTGATTCCATGCTTCAATAACCGGGTGTTGAAATTGAGAAGATACCCCCTCTTGATCTGGAGAAACTTTTGGTATGTCATCACTTGCGCCAGATGTACCGGGGTTAGTTGCTCAACTGACTTCAACTAAAGTAGAAGACAATCCTCCACGACAATATCCGCATAGTAGCCTTTTCCCAGTTCTACCCCTTTGTAGAAAACGGGGACTTCAACCTGGCATCTGGCGCTGATATTTCGCTCTGCCAACTCTATGACGAGGGCTTTCTCGTAATTGGATTCGAGCAAACCCGGTCCTAAACAGCGATGAACGTCAGTAGCCGCATCCAGTACCTTGCCGCATAGCTCGTCACTACATTCAATCAGTTCGCTTGTGCTACCTGGTCCCTGTAGCATGATTTTTCCCCCCTGGATATCTTTCCCCGTGCACCCCGTGTTCCCCGTGGTTGATCAAGTCGCGTGCAGTCGGTTCATGGCGGCCTGGGTGTCGCCTTCGATGACCAGTGGCAGAACGTCCATGGCACGCTCGATGGCGTCTTCGATGGCACGGCGATCCTCGGCCGAGGGTTTGCCCAGCACGTGCGCAGTGACCTTGCGTGATTCTCCCGGGTGGGCAATGCCCAGTCGCAGGCGTACGAAGCTACGATTGTTGCCCAGGCGACTGATGATATCCCGCACACCATTGTTACCGCCGTGCCCACCACCAAGCTTGAGGCGTGCCACACCGGCCGGCAGATCGAGATCATCATGCACCACAAGGATGCTCTCCGGCGCGATCTTGTAGAAACCCGCCAGCGCGGCCACTGCCTGGCCGCTGTTGTTCATGAAGGTATCCGGCTTGAGCAACCACACATCGTGACCGGCGAGACGCACGCGCGCCACTTCGCCGTGAAACTTCTTTTCACGTTTGAAGTTGCCGTGAAAGCTCCGTGCCAGCTGGTCAATAAACCAGAACCCGGCGTTGTGCCGGGTTCCAGCATATTCCGGGCCCGGATTGCCCAGGCCCACGACCAGTTCGATACGCGACAAGGGAAGCTACCCGTATCTGCGCGCAGGGAAAACGGCTATTCGCCGCCTTCCTCGCCTTCGGCAGCGGCTTCTTCTTCACCCTCGCCTTCTTCGCCTTCGGCATCCTTGGCGCCACGCGGCAGGTGAATGGCCGCCACCGGCTGGTCATGTTCCGCACCCAGTGCCAGTGCCACCAGTTCAACACCATTGGGCAGTTCCAGGTCGGACAGATGCAGCGTATCGTTGAGTTCCATCTTCGCCAGGTCCACCTCGATGTATTCCGGCAGATCGCCCGGCAGACAGCTGACCTCGGTCTCGGTCATGTTGTGTGTGACCAGACCACCGGCCTTGACGCCCGGCGAGATATCACCGTTGATGAAGTGCAGCGGAACGTGAACACGAATGGCTTCCTTCGCGCTGACACGTTGCAGGTCCACATGCAGAACCACCGGCTTGGCGGGATGACGTTGCAGATCCTTGAGGATCGCCTGCTCTTCACCGTCCGGCAGCTTGATGGTCAGGATGTGTGAGTAGAACGCCTCGTTTTCCAGGTTGTGGAAAAGCTGATCGTGATCCAGGGTCAGGGACACCGGATCCTTGTGGGCGCCGTACATCACGGCGGGTACCTTGCCGGTCCGACGGAGGCGGCGGCTCGCACCTTTCCCCAGGTCCGTACGGACTTCGGCATTAAGAACGAAACTTGTGCTCATTGTGAGAACTCCCAAGTCAAAGTTGAACGCAGCTGCACCATTGCCGCTGCGCGCGCCTCCCCGCGACCAGGGAAGACGACTGTTGGCCATCGCGCCTGTCGGCGCGGCGGCTAATCCACGTACATGGAACTGACCGATTCCTCGTCGCTGATACGACGCATGGTCTCGGCCAGCATGCTGGCAACACTCAGTTGCCGGATCCGTTCACACTGCTGCGCGTCTTCGCGCAACGGGATGGTATCGGTCACCACCAGCTCATCGAGCGCAGAGTTGCTGATATTGCTCACCGCCGGACCGGACAGTACCGCATGGGTGCAATAGGCCACCACACGCTCGGCACCGTGCTCCTTGAGCGCACCGGCGGCCTGGCACAGCGTACCGGCGGTATCCACCAGGTCATCGACGATGACACAGGTACGGCCTTCGACATCGCCGATGATATTCATGACCTTGGCCTCGTTGGCGCGCGGCCGGCGTTTGTCGATGATGGCCAGGTCCGCGTCATCGAGGCGCTTGGCCAGTGCGCGGGCGCGCACCACGCCACCCACGTCCGGCGACACCACCATCAGATTGGGGTATTTCTGCCGCCATACGTCGCCCAGCAGAATGGGCGAAGCATAGACGTTGTCCACCGGGATATCGAAGAATCCCTGGATCTGATCGGCATGCAGATCCACCGTCAACACGCGGTCGGTGCCCACGCCGCACAGCATGTCGGCCACCACCTTGGCAGTGATGGGCACGCGCGCCGAGCGCGGACGGCGATCCTGGCGTGCGTAACCAAGATACGGGATCACTGCGGTAATACGCCCCGCCGAGGCACGGCGTACCGCATCCACCATCACCATCAGTTCCATGAGGTTGGCGTTGGGCGGCGCACAGGTGGGCTGTACGATGAAGACGTCGCGACCGCGCACGTTCTCCATGATCTCCACCTGGATCTCACCATCGGAGAAACGCCCCACGGTGGCCTTGCCCAGCGGCATGTTGAGGCGTGCCACCATGGCCTGCGCCAGCTTCGGGTTGGCGTTCCCGGAAAAGACCATCATGCTGCTGTCTGCCACGTCACTCACCCTGGTGCGTAAAATTCAAACTGGCTCAATCTGGCTGGGCCGGCAGGATTACACTGTGCATCCCTGCACAGTGCCCTTCGGGCCATTCCTGTCATGCAACGCATGACAGGAATGTTCAAATTCGTTCCCGACGAATTTGTCGAACCTGCGGTTCTCATCCTGCCGCCAGCTGGCTGATCTGTTTGCCACCAGGCAAACAGATCAGGCTTGTCTGGCTGGGCCGGCAGGATTCGAACCTGCGAATGCTGGGATCAAAACCCAGTGCCTTACCGCTTGGCGACGGCCCAATTCAGTTTCCCGCACCGGCTTGCGCCCGCCACGTCGCCAGTGCCGTCTGCAACGGGGAACGGTTGCGGCCCCGCGCCACCAGCAGTGGCCAGCGCCCGGCGAGGGCCTTCGCCGCCTCGCGGGCCGCGGCCTCGTCGTCGAAGGCGGCGAAGATGCAGGCACCGGTGCCGGTCATGCGCGCCGGCGCAAAACGGGCGAGCTCGCCCTGCGCCCTGGCTACCTCCGGGTAGCGGCGAAAGACGACCTTTTCACAGACATTGCTGACCTGCCCCGCCAGGAAGTCGCGTATTTTAATGGCTGGGCAATCCCGTATCAATGCGGGGTCGGAAAAAATCTCCGCTGTTGAGACACTTACCGGCGGGGCGAGAACCACGTACCAGGGCTCGGGCAGGTCCACCCCGAGCCCGGCCACCGGTGCCAGCTGCTCGCCCACCCCCTCGGCCCAGGCCGCCTCGCCGCGCACGAAAACCGGCACGTCGGCGCCCAACTCCAGCCCCAGCCGGGCCAGTTCCGCCACCCCCAGACCGCAGTCCCACAGGGCATTGAGGGCCACCAGCGTGGTGGCGGCATCGGAACTGCCGCCCCCCAGACCGCCCCCCGCCGGCAACACCTTCTCCAGCCAGATATCCACCCCGCTGTCCGTCCCGCAGCGAGCCTGCAGGGCCCGCGCGGCGCGCACCACCAGGTCATCCTCGGCGGGCACCGCCGCCAGCCCGCCGTGACGTACGATGGCGCCGTCGCCACGTGGCGCAAAACGCAGCCGGTCGCCGCGATCGAGAAACTGGAACAGGGTCTGCAGTTCGTGGAAACCGTCGTCACGGCGACCCGTAATGTGCAGGAACAGGTTGAGCTTGGCCGGCGCGGGCCATGTGAACTGGGCAGGGTCCTGGGGCATGGCGGCCATTATAGCCTCCCGCAGCCGGGAACGCGGCTCAGCCCAGACCGAGGTACCATTCGTCGACGATCAGGCGCACCTTGAGCTCGCCCTGATCGGCGAAGACCTTGTCGGGCAGTTCGAGGCCATTGATCGCAACGTAGCGGCGCAGGCGGATACGCCAGTCAGCCTGGTGGAGGGTCCGCAGGCGCCCACGATCATCCAGTTCCTCGCCGTCCACCGCCAGACGCGGGTCCGGTAACCCCAGCATCCAGTAGCGCAGGCCGGTCAGCGGCATGACGACACCGGTGTGCTGGTAGAGCAACTGCTCGGCGCTGTCGGCGTGAAAGCGTCCCTCGCTGTTCTCCAGCACCACCGGGCCGCCGCCGGCACCACTCAGCCGCAGGCCGGCGCCGAAGGGACCGCTCAGTACCACCAGCCAGTCGCTGCCACGCTGCTGCCATTCCACGTTGATGAACCAGGATTCCACGCCGCGCACGACGCTGAGGCGACCGACGAGGCGGAAGTGATCGAGCCGGGACAGGGCCTGCTGGCGCTCTGCCCAGGCCACGGCAGGATCCTGCCCGTCCCCGCCGAGGTCGGGAGAGACCGGCGCGACGCCAGCGCAGCCCGCCAGGGTCAACAGGCAGGCAAACAGCAGGGATCGCATCATTGGGTGAAGCGGCGAATGACGTCGAGCAGCAACTTGTGTTTGGGCGCAATGCGCACCGCGGCCTCCCAGACCTCGCGCGCCCGTTCGTGGTCGCCGGTGACCCACAGCACTTCGCCAAGATGCGCGGCGATCTCGGGATCGGTCATGATCTCGAAGGCCTTGTTGAGGTATTCCAGTGCCTTGTCATGGTGCCCAAGACGGTAATGGATCCAGCCCATGCTGTCGATGATGGCCGCGTCGTCGGGCTTGAGTTTGTAGGCACGCTCGATGTAACCCAGGGCCTCTTCCAGGCGATCGGTGCGATCGGCCAGCGTGTAACCCAGGGCATTGAGGGCCTGGGCGTTCTCCGGCTCACGTTCGAGAATGCTGCGCAGATCCCCCTCCGTGATATCGAGGCGGTCGATCTTCTCGGCGATCAGCGCGCGCGCGTACAGCAGTTCGGTATTGTCCGGCAGGTTGCCCAGCGCCTCGGTATACATCTCCACCGCCTCGGCGTACATGCCTGCCTCGCGCAACAGTTCCCCCTCGGCCAGATAGAGGCGCAGTTCCACTTCCGCCGAGGTGGGGGTGATGCTGTGCAGATGGCGGCGCGCCTTCTCGACACCGTCCTGATTCCTGTACACCACGGCGATACGGATCTGTGCTTCGAGATAATAACGTCCGCTGCGCACCGCCTGGTAATAATCCAGTGCCTGTTGCCAGTCCCTGCGCTTCTCGGCGATCTGACCAAGGTAATAATTGGCCTCATCGATGCGTTGCCCCAGCTCCAGCAGCCGCTTGAAGTGTCGCACAGCCCTGTCGAAGTGGTTCATCTGCAGATTAAGCAGGCCCAGTGCGTAGATGGCATCCACATTGGCGGGATCGGCCTCCAGCAGCAGACCAAACTGTTCCCTGGCGTCATCGAAACGGTTTTCATCTACCAGCCGGCGGGCGTAATAGGTGCGCAGTTCGCTGTCGTCCGGCTTGCGCGCCACCGCCGCGCTGAGCATGTCCAGCGACTCGGCGCCCTTGTCGAGGCGTACGAGGATGTTGCTGCGCAGGATCAGGGCGCGGGTCAGATCCGGGGCCATGGTCAGCAGGCGATCGACGGCCTGCAGCGCACGTTGTGGTGCATTGAGCAACAGCGCGAGCTGGGCATAGGCGAAGTTGGCCTCGATGTCGTCGGCGCGGCTCTGTGCCAGCTTTTCCATCACCGCCAGCGCCGTGTCGCGATCGCGCTCACGGCTGAGCAGGGAGACGATGAGCTGGTAGCTCTTGCCGCTGCCGCGCGCCACGTCCACGACCTTTTCGAGGAAGCCCAGTGCGCCATCCACCTCGCCCTTGCGTACCAGCATGGCGGCGGCCACCTGGTTGGCCTCGATATTCTCAGGGTCCAGTTCGGCCCACAGTTTGGCGACGATGAGGGCATTCTCATCATCGCGCGCATAGACCGCCACACGCGTGGCACGCTCGGCAATGCGTGCATCGCGTGACAGCATGGCGGCGCTGACGTAGTGCTGAACCGCCAGCTTGAGCTGGCCACGCTGGCCGGCGATCTCCGCCAGCATGAGGTTATAAAGGATATCGGCATTGAGCCCGGCCGGAGGCTCGAACTGCTCGTCGGGGGCCGCAGCGATGGGCGCCGGGGCGGGCGGCGGCGTGGTGGCCGGCGCAACGGGGACCGTGGGTGTCGCCGGCGCCGCCGGGCGGGCCACCGGCATGGGCACCGGCGTGCCCTCCGGTACCCCGGGGGAATCCGGCAGGGAGCTGCAGCCCTGTAATATCAATATATTAAGTGTGGAAAACAGCAATAATGCGGAGATCTTCATACCTGGGGGTCCAACCTTGGCTAATCCTGATGCGACGATGCAGCGGCCTGGGGAAACTATAAACAACTTTACGCGAAATTACCTTTATAATGTGGGCGTTGTGACACAATCGAAATGGCTAATTCAAGTTTGCCCCCAGAACCCATCAGCGGTATCCGCCCGTGACCCTGCTCGCATTTGGCATCAATCATAAAACCGCCCCGGTAGAGATCCGTGAGCGCGTGGCCTTCCAGCCCGAGCAGGTGGGCGAGGCCCTGCGCGATCTGCTCGCCCACGCGCCGGTCAGCGAAGCCGCCATCATCTCCACCTGCAACCGCACCGAGCTGATCTGCCAGGCCGAGTCACCGGATGCCAACGCCATCATCGAATGGTTCCGGCAGTACCACAAGCTCGGTGCCGAGGAAGTGGCGCCCTACATCTACGCCCACCCTGACAGCCAGGCCGTGCGCCACATCCTGCGCGTCGCCAGCGGCCTCGACTCGCTGGTGCTGGGCGAACCGCAGATCCTTGGCCAGATCAAGGATGCCTATCATACCGCCAGCGATGCCGGCACCATTGGCCGCCTGCTCAACCGCCTGTTCCAGTACACCTTCTCGGTGGCCAAGCAGGTGCGTTCCGACACCGCCATCGGCGCCAACCCGGTGTCGGTAGCCTTCGCCGCGGTTAGCCTGTCGCGCCAGATCTTTTCCGACCTCGGCCGCCACACCGCCCTGCTCATCGGCGCCGGCGAGACCATCGAACTGGTGGCACGCCACCTGCGCGAACAGGGCATCAAGCGTATGATCATCGCCAATCGCACCGTCGAGCGCGCACGTCAGCTGAGCCGCCAGATCGGTGGCGAGGCCATCGTGCTCGCCGATGTGCCGCAGGCGCTGGCCGACGCGGATATTGTCATCTCTTCCACCGCCAGCCCGCTGCCCATCCTCGGCAAGGGCATGGTGGAACGTGCCCTCAGGCAGCGCAAGCATCGCCCTATGTTCATGGTGGACATCGCCGTACCGCGTGATATCGAGCCCGAGGCCGGCGAACTCAACGACGTCTATCTCTACACCGTCGATGACCTGCATGCGGTCATCGAGGAGAATCGTCGCTCGCGCGCCGCCGCCGCCGCGGAGGCCGAGGAGATCATCGACAACCAGGTGGAGCAGTTCATGGGCTGGCTACGCTCGCTGGACGCGGTGCAGACCATCCGCCACTACCGCGAACAGGCCGAACACATCCGCGACGACACGCTGGCCGACGCGCGCCGCCAGCTCGCCGCCGGCAAGGATCCCGAGGAAGTGCTCAACGAACTGGCGCGCCTGCTCACCAGCCGTCTCATCCACAGCCCCACGGCCCAGCTCAACCGCGCCGCCTTCGAAGGCCGCAAGGACGTGCTCGCCATCGCCCGCGAACTGCTTGACCTCAAAGACACCAACGACTAACTGCAACCACCGTGAAACCATCCCTGCTGAAAAAACTGGAGGGGCTTGACGAGCGCATGGAAGAAATCAATGCCCTGCTCGCCGATCCCGACACCATCGCCGATCAGGAACGCTTCCGTACCCTGTCCCAGGAACACGCGCAACTCACACCGGTGGTCAACTGCTACCGTGAATACCGTGACAACGAGGCCAACCTGGCCGAGGCCGAGAAGATGCTCAGCGAGGATGACGCCGAGATGCGCGCCATGGCCGAAGATGAGATCGAACACGCGCGTGCCGAGCGTGAACGCCTCGAAGTGGAACTGCAGAAACTCCTGCTGCCCACCGATCCCAATGACGAGCGCAATATCTTCCTCGAGATCCGCGCCGGCACCGGCGGCGACGAGGCCGCCCTGTTCGCCGGTGATCTCTACCGCATGTATGCGCGCTACGCCGAGGCACGCAAGTGGCAACTGGAAGTGATCAGCGAAAGCCCCGGTGAACACGGTGGTTACAAGGAGATCATCCTGCGCATCATCGGCAAGGGCGCCTATTCGCGACTCAAGTTCGAATCCGGCGGCCACCGCGTGCAGCGTGTGCCGGAGACCGAATCCCAGGGCCGCATCCACACCTCGGCCTGTACCGTGGCGGTGATGCCGGAAATAGACGAAGTGGACGCCATCGACATCAACCCGGCCGACCTCAAGGTGGATACCTTTCGCGCCTCGGGCGCCGGTGGCCAGCATGTCAACAAGACCGACTCGGCCATCCGCATCACGCACCTGCCCTCGGGCATCGTGGTGGAATGCCAGGACGAACGTTCGCAGCACAAGAACCGCGCGCGCGCCATGTCGCTGTTGCAGTCACGCCTGTTGCAACAGGAACAGGAGAAACAGCAGGCCGAGCAGGCGCAGACCCGTCGCCTGCTGGTGGGCTCGGGTGATCGCTCCGAGCGTATTCGCACCTACAATTTTCCCCAGGGCCGCGTCACCGATCACCGCATCAACCTGACCCTCTACAAGCTCGACGAGATCATGGCCGGCAACCTCGATGAGATCATCGATCCCCTCATCAATGAACACCAGATGGATCTGCTCGCCGAAATGAGCAACGAATAAGGCCTTGCCCATGTCTGCGCCCGCCACTATCGCCGCGCAGCTTGCCGCCGCCCGGCAACGACTGACGGAGTCGGACAGCGCGCGCCTCGATGCCGAGATCCTGCTCGCCCACGTCCTCGGTGTCTCGCGCACCCACCTGCATACCTGGCCGGAGGAGGTCCTCGACCCCGCGGTACAGACGAGCTTCTCCGCCCTGATCGAACGCCGCGCCACGGGCGAGCCGGTGGCCTATCTCGTCGGTGAACAGGAATTCTGGTCCCTGCCCCTGCGCGTCACCCCCGACACCCTCATCCCGCGCCCCGAGACCGAACTGCTGGTGGAACAGGCCCTGGCACGCATTCCCGCCAGGGCCGACTGGCGCATCGCCGATCTCGGTACCGGCAGCGGCGCCATCGCGCTGGCCCTCGCCCATGAGTGCCCCGGCTGCACGGTGACGGCGACAGACCGATCCGAAGCGGCCCTCGCCGTGGCACGAGACAACGCCAGGCAACTGCACATCAGCAACGTCACCTTCCTCGTCGGGGAATGGTTCGCACCCCTGCAGGGTCACCGCTACCATGTTATCGTCGCCAACCCCCCCTACGTGGCCGTAGACGATCCTCACCTGCAACAGGGCGATGTGCGCTTCGAACCCATCGAAGCACTTCACGCCGGTCCCGGGGGACTCGACGATCTGGCCCGGCTTGTCGCCAACGCACCGGCCCACCTCGAAGCCGGCGGCTGGCTGTTACTGGAACACGGCTTCGATCAGGGCGAGGCCGTGCGCACCCTGCTCGCCGCACAGGGTCTGGGCAACATCGAGACCGTACGCGATCACGCCGGGCATGAACGCCTGAGCCTGGCGAAAAAACAGTAGCGAGTGGCGAGTAGCGAGGAACAGGCGTTTGATCCCCGCCCCCTGTCCCCGTGGTGAATACCCTGGCCTGGATGCAGGCCGCAGGCCGAAATCCGGGATCATCTTCACCAGGTTACGCTTCGCGTCACCCGGGCTATTCGTTTGCTGAAAAACACCGGTCCCCCCGCCCTCAGGGCGGGGGACAGGGGGCGGGGATCAGATACTCGGCCCTCGCCCCTTGCCCCTGATTTCCCCCCTTCCCTTGCGATACACGGCACAAGATTCGATACTGCGCCCATGGATGACAAACAGCTCCTGCGTTACAGCCGCCAGATCATGCTGCCACAGATCGATGCCGCCGGGCAGCAGCGCCTGCGTGAGTCGGCGGTGCTGATCATCGGCCTCGGCGGACTCGGCTCACCGGCGGCCATGTACCTGGCCACCGCCGGTGTCGGCCGCCTGGTGCTGGTGGACGACGACCGCGTGGACCTGTCCAACCTGCAACGCCAGATCCTCCACGACAACGAGCACATCGGCATACCCAAGACTGCCTCGGCACAGGCCCGCCTCAGGGCACTCAATCCGGAAGTAAGGCTCGAGACCATCGGTCATCGCCTTGATGAGTCGGGCCTGCAGCAACACAGCGCCGCCGTCGACGTCGTGCTGGACTGCTCGGACAACTTCGCCACGCGCTTCGCCATCAATGCCGCCTGCGTGGCGACGGGGAAACCGCTGGTCTCGGGTGCCGCCGTGCGCATGGAGGGGCAACTCAGCGTCTTCAATCTGCGCCCCGAGAGTCCCTGTTACCGTTGCCTGTACCACGAGGAAGGCGAGGACGAACAGACCTGTAGCGAGACCGGTATCCTCGGCCCGGTGGTGGGCACCATCGGCGCCCTGCAGGCCGTGGAAGCCATCAAGGTGCTGCTCGGCATCGGCCAGCCGCTTGATGGCCGCCTGCTGCTGCTCGATGCCATGTCCATGGAATGGCGCAGCATGAAGCTGCGCAAGGATCCGGCCTGCCCGGTATGCAGTCGCTCCTGAGAGGGATTAAAGTCCACATATAATTGGGCCGACACAGCCAGAACCCGCCGTACAACTATAATGGCGCGCCTATGGAAGTGGTACGAGAACTGACCGAACAGGTCATGGATGAATGCAATGCCGGCACCGTCGAGCTGCCGTCACTGCCCGACGTGGTATGGCGGGTTCGCGCTGCCGTGGCCAATGACAATGTCGATTTGGGCAAACTGGCACGTATCATCCAGACCGAGACCAACATCACCGCCCGCATCATCCAGATCGCCAACTCGGCGGCCTTTGCCCACCTTTCACCCGTGGACAGTGCCCACGCAGCGATCGCACGCCTGGGACTCGACGCGGTACGTGACCTGGTGACCTGCCTGGCCATGAACAGTGTATTCGCCCATGAGACAAGCCCCTTCCGCCAACGTATCCTCGAACTCTGGGCCCATAGCCGCCACATCGCCGCCATCGCCGGTGTGCTGGGTGGCGTCACGCCAACCATCCAGCCCGAGAAGTCCATGCTCGCAGGGCTGACCCATGACATCGGTGAATTGATCCTGTTGCGCTACGCCGAAGACTACACCGAACTGGTGGACAAACCCGGCCTGCTGGATCATTGCCTCTCCTCCCTGCGCGGTCTGCTGGGCTCCATGGTATTGCACAAATGGAATTTCGATCCCGATATCGCCGCGGTCCCCGAACATGCCGAGGACTGGCACCGGGACACCGGTGAAGCCATCGACTACTGTGACATCATCATCGTCGCACAGATGCATGCGTTGTTCGGTAGTGACAACCACCCCGAAGACCTGCCCACCATGACCGACACCGCGGTGTTCCACAAGCTGCCCGTGAGCAAGCTGGGCGCAGACGGCAGCCTTGAGATCCTGCAACAGGCACGGGACGAGATCCGCTACGCGGCACGGGCGCTTGGAACTTAGGGCACACCTTCAACGGCGCACGGGTTTCTTCTGCAGTTTCCTCTGTAGCGTACGACGATGCATCCCCATGGCACGCGCGGCAGCGGAGATGTTGCCGTCATGCTCGGCGAGGACACGTTGCAGGTGCTCCCACTCGAGGCGATTTACCGACATGGGGGTCTCGCTGATCTCCGCGCTGCTGTCCCCCCTCTCCCGACCGAAGGCGGCAACGATCTCTGCGGCATCCGCCGGCTTGGTCAAATAGTGAGTGGCACCAAGTTTGATCGCCTCGACGGCCGTGGCGATACTGGCGAAGCCCGTCAACACAACAAGTTTCATGCCCGGGTACCGCCGGTGCAGTTCTGCGATTAGACTTAGCCCCGAGTCCTGGCCGATACGCAGATCGATAACACCACAGCTCGTGCCATCTGCACGTTCGAGCGCTTCATGCGAGGAACTGGCGATCACCACATCGAACCCATGGCGTGTAAGCGCACGCGCCATGGTCTGGCAGAATACTTCATCGTCGTCCACAAGCAACAGGCGCGACTTCACCATCTGCTATCCTCCGTTTCCTCGTTCTGTTGCCGAACCGGTAACACAACCTCGACACAGGTACCACCACTCTCCCTGTCACGAAAAGCCAGTCGGCCGCCGAAACGCTCGATGACCGCGCGACTGAGAAACAGACCTATCCCCATGCCACCTTTCCCGGTATCCACCGGTCCTGTGTATGACAGGCGCAGGATTGCCTCGTTCATACCCGGGCCGTCGTCTTCAATAACAATACTGAGCACACCTTCATCCCACTCCACCGCCACGGCAACACGGTGCGCACAGGCTCGCACGGCATTGTCGACCAGATTATTGAGGGCCTGGTAGAGCATCCGGTCCACCAGCAGGAAACAGGCCGGCGGCCCCTTGCCACAGACCACGACCGGCGTAATGCGCATGTTGCATGCCTGCAAGCCAGCCTGCCATTCGTCAAGAAACTCTTCCACCGCCATCAGCCCCCCGGAGGTGGCCGCCGGATTGCCCGCCACCGCCGACAACTCTGCCAGTGCATTCTTGCACCGTTCCACCTGCATCTTCAGGGTCGCCAGGATCTCCGTCGTCTGCGCCTCGTCGGTAATGGACTCCCCCAGCTCATCGATCA
Organism: Gammaproteobacteria bacterium; assembly: GCA_011051615.1. Classification (GTDB taxonomy): domain Bacteria; phylum Pseudomonadota; class Gammaproteobacteria; order CAMYNG01; family CAMYNG01; genus HyVt-448. Next base: position 19,250 of record DRKU01000067.1, on the reverse strand, counting down.
ACAGGGAGATGGTCTGCAGGGGCGTACCCAGTTCATGGGCCGTGGTCGCCGCCTGCGTACCCAGGGCGAGCAATCGTTCATTGCGCAGGCTCTCCTCGCGCTGCTGGTTGATCAGCCTCTCCTGGCGGCGCAGTGATTCCCCCATGCGCACCACGAAGAAGGCAACCAGACCGGCACTGAGGATAAATCCCAGCCACATGCCAAGCACATGCAGATTGAACTCCGTATTGGCGGTATGCAGGTCATGATTCATGGGCAGGGGAATGTTGAACGGGATCAACAGGGAATAACAAAGCACCGTCAAACCAACCAGCAGCCAGGTAAAGCGTGCGGGAAGAATGATCGTCGAAATAGTGATGGGCAAAAGATACAGGGCGGTGAAAGGGTTGGTGGCACCGCCGGCAAGATACAACAACACGGTCAGGCTGATGGCATCCATGCATAATTGCAGGAACAGCTCACCTTCGCCGATCTTCGTCGCATGTCGGGAACGATAGCGAGTCCAGAGATTGAATCCCACCATGACACCAATCACCACCATGGCCGGTACATAAGGCAAGCGCATGTGCAGATAGACAATGGCAACGACGAATGCCGCCACCTGCCCGCCAAGGGCGATGTTACGCAACAGGAAAAGCAGTCGCAGGTGCTGCCGCGCTGCGCGCATTTCGCTGTCCTGCGTGGATGGCAATGTACTGTCGTCGTTATGGTGATCCATGGAATGTGTTGATCACTACCTGTAATGAGAAGTTTACCAGCTACGGGGGCGTGACACAGGGGATGCGACAAATTGTCGCGCGACATCATGTCACATTTTCAGCAGGGAAAATCGGCATTAGTCTCGCTACCAGGCCATACAGCAAGCAGGTGGAACACCATGACACCACGACAAACTTTATCACAGTATTCTACTCGGGCAACCACTGCACTTCTGTTCGTTGTCCTCCTGCTATGGGGACCGGCAGCCAGTGCCTACGTCGGTCTGTGCTGCGGGAAGTGTGGCGGCAATATGCCCATGAATATCCCCGGCGGTGGCGTACCCGAGACCTGGGAGTTTCGCTTCAAGGTCAGTCCCATGTTGATGCACATGGAAGGTCTGCGCGACGGTACCGACGCCATCGACATAGACAGCATCCTCGGCATGCCGGCAGCGGGCAAGTACATGGCCGCCCCCCTTTCCATGGACATGCGTATGCTCAACCTCACGGTGGGCTACAGTTTCAGCGATGATTTCTTCGCCGGCATCATGGCCATGTGGAAGGACAACCGCATGGACATGAAATTCAATGCCGCCATGCAGACTCTCACCGGCCTTAGTGGCTACACCATGGAATCCGACGGTCTGGCCGATATCATGCTGATGGCCAAGTACCGCCTGTTTGCCAATGATCCCCTCATGCCCACACGCCAGGCTTCACTGTTCCTTGGTCTGAGCATTCCCACGGGTTCCATCGACGAACGCAACACCACTCACCCGCTTGCCATGCGTCAGACGGAACTCCTGCCTTATGGCATGCAACTGGGCTCGGGAACCTTCGACCCTGCCATCGGCATTCTCTACCAGGCATCGCGTTCACCCTGGTGGTGGGGTGTCAATGCCATGTACACCGCCCGTATCGAAGACAACGACCGCGGCTACCGGCTTGGCAATGAGACACGTATCGATTTCTACAGCATGTACCAGATACGCTATGACTTCCTGCTGCAGGCACAGCTCAATCTCCATCACCAGGGCCGCATCCGCGGTGAAGCAGATGAAGCCCTGACTGGTGCCTCGGGACACGCAGTACAGGGCGATCCCACCTCACCCTATATGAGTCCCCTCTGGGACCCAAACAATTATGGTGGCACACAGGCCTTTGCAACTTTTGGCGTCCAGTGGCAACCCGCGCCACTGCATGTCATCGATGCGCAGTTCTCGCTACCTCTGTATCGCAATCTCAACGGCCCGCAACTGGAAACCGACTATCGCATCATGCTGACGTGGTTCTATGAACTACCGACGCGCAGGAGTGTGCGCTATACGGGTAGCGATGCACCGGCCCCCGGCCGCCTCGGTTTCTGAACAGACATTACCGGAGACAGCCATGAGAAAACTGATCCTGCCGACGATTGCCCTCATCCTGAATTCTGCCTGTGCCACCCAGGAACAGAGCATGCCTCCCACAGACGCGCAGACACGCCAGGTATTCAATACACGTTGTTCCGCCTGCCATGCCCTTCCCCACCCCGCACGCCATACCGCACAGCAGTGGCGGCATGTGGTGGCCCTGATGGAAAGACGTATGCAGGAGCGTGGACATGCGCCGCTCGGTGACGATGAGCGACAGCGTATCCTGTCCTACCTGTCCCAAAATGCCCGCTAACCACATCCTCTCGCGTTGGTTGGGTACTTGCGCAGCCCCCCTGCCATTGATCTGGCCGCCGGGGGGATTGCGCCCTTTTATTCTTTCCGTTCTGTTGATCTGTCCCCTGGCGGCAGGAGCAGGCAGGACGCCGGGCTGGCAGTTTCCCGTCGAACACCGTCTGGCACCCACGTTCGTGGAGGCCGATCTGCATGGCCGGCCGGTGCGACTCGACGACTATCGTGGGCAAACACTGCTCCTGCATTTCTGGGCCACCTGGTGTGGCCCCTGTATTGTGGAATTGCCAGCCCTGCAGGCCTTGCAGGCGTCCTGTGATCCCCGCCAGTTGAGCATTGTTACGGTGGCAGCCGACCCCGGTGACAGCCGGCCAGTGGAACGCTTCGTACAGGAACATGGCCTCACGCTGCCAGTCATCCATGCCAACAACCTTGCCCTGCGCCGGGCCTGGGAGATCCGCGCCCTGCCAACGACCTACCTGATCGGGCCCGATGGTCTGATCGTTGCCCGCCTGATCGGGGCAGGCGACTGGCGTTCGGACGAGCTGCTGAATACCATCCGTCGCACGGGGGTCAACTGTCGTTAGAGCGATCAGGCGGGAACCGGGCTCCTGGAGACCAGATCGTCTAGTGGAACGTTCCCGGCGTGCCCGGTGACATGTCGGTGGCAAACAACTGCTCCACATCCACCGCGTCGAAACGATATTTCTGGTTGCAGAACTCGCAGGCCACTTCCACCCGGTCCTGTTCGAGCAAAATACTGTGGACTTCCTCGCTGCCCAGTGCGCGCAACATGCTGGCCACCCGATCACGGTTGCAGGTACACCGAAAACAGACCGGTTCGGTTTCAAACAGGCGCACATCCTCCTCGTGGAACAGACGCCTGAGCAGGTCCCTGGCCGGCAGTTCCAGTAACTCAGGCACAGTGATGGTCTCGGCCAGGTGCACCACGCGGTTGTAAAGATCCGCATCCTCGGCAGTGGCATCACTGGGCAGCTTCTGAATCAACAGGCCAGCGGCCTGCTGATCGTCGGCGGCCAGCCACACATGGGTACCAAGCTGCTCCGATTGCATGAGGTAGTTGCTCATGGTCTCGGCTACGGTATCGCCGGCCAGCTCGACGATCCCCTGGTAGCGTTCGCCACCCCCCTCAGGCTCAACGGTGATCACCAGGCGGCCATCACCCAGCATGGCGGCGAGATCGTAGCGCTTCGGTTCCTCGTTCCAGTGGGCGATGGCGCGCAAGGTACGCTGGCTGGTAGCCTCCACCACCAGCAGGGTCACCGGACCATGGCCCTGCAACTGGGCCACCAGCCGGCCTTCAAACTTGAGCGTTGCCGACAGCAGCGCCACGGCGGCCATCAGTTCACCGAGCAGTTGTCGTATCGCCGGAGGGTAATCATGGCGCATCAGCACCGCGCGCCAGGTGGCATCGAGGCGCACGCTGACACCGCGAACCGGGGCTGCCTCGAACAGGAAGCGGCGCAGGACATCATTGTCATTCATGCCGGACAAGTGCTGAACAGGTGAGAACGTGGGCTCACGGTAGCGACGAAAAGAACCGCGACCAACGCGGGGAGAGGGTGTGCGCAGGATCCAGTGAGACGAGAACCGCGTTGGCACGACCGAGGATCAGGCTGCGCTCGACGAACCCGAAATAGCGCGAATCGGCACTGTTGTCACGATGGTCACCCATGACGAAATAGTGTGCAGCCGGTACAACGACGGGACCAAAGTCCCTCTGTTGCCGGCCTGCCGGGTCGACCATTACTGCATGGGAATGTTCACCCAGATACTCGGTGAGAAAACGGTGGCGGGCGGCCTCACCTGCCGGCAGCAACGGCTCGGCATCACGCGGCAAGTAGGACAGGCGTTGCCCGTTGATGCTCAGGATACCGTTGCGCTGCGCCAGGGTATCACCCGGCAGGCCGACGACACGCTTGACCAGGCGCTGACCATCGGCGGGTGAATAGAGGATGACAATATCGCCGCGCGCGGGATCACCCCGGTGCCACAGCGAAACCGTGGTGAAGGGCAGGCGAATATCATAGGCCATACGGTTGACGAACACGGCATCGCCTTCGATGATGGTCGGTTTCATGGAGCCGGTGGGCACATAGTTCCAGTCGGCGATCACCGAGCGTGTACTGGAAATGAACAATGCCAGCACGGCAAACTGGAACAGGAAGGACTGCTTCCACAGCCGCCGGAATGTCGAGGGATCTTTGTGCATGGCTGCGCTCCGTGTCGGTTCAGTGATGGCGCCATCGCTGACCGGGGTGAGGCCAGACGGTACAGGCTGAAGTTTTGACCACGCCTCAGTCGCTGAGTTTCTTTTTGATCAGCTCATTGACCTGCGCCGGGTTGGCCTTGCCCTGTGTGGCCTTCATGACCTGGCCGACGAAGAAGCCCATCAGCTTGTCCTTGCCGGCCCGGTACTGCTCCACCTGTTTGGGGTTCTCGGCAATGACGCGATCGACCTCGGCCTCGATGGCGCCGGTGTCGGTGATCTGCCTGAGGCCACGCGCCTCGATGATGGCATCGACCTCGCCTTCACCGTTCCACATGGCCTCGAGCACTTCCTTGGCGATCTTGCCGGAGATGGTGTTGTCCTGAATACGGCTGATCAACGTACCCAGCATGGCCGCGCTCACCGGGCTGTCGCTGATGTCCCGGTTCTCACGATTGAGATAGCCAAACAGTTCACCGCGCACCCAGTTGGCGGCAAGCCGCGCGTCACCACAGCCGGCAACGACGGCCTCGTAGAATTCGGCGGTCTCGCGTGCCAGGGTCAGGAAGGCGGCATCATCAACGGACAGCTTGTACTCGCTGACGAAGCGTTCCCGTTTGGCGTCCGGCAACTCGGGCATGCTCGCACGAACTTTTTCGATATCCTCAGCGTGGATCTCGACCGGCAACAGATCGGGATCCGGGAAGTAGCGGTAGTCCATGGCTTCTTCCTTGGAACGCATGGAACGGGTCTCATCGCGGTCGGCATCGTAGAGGCGTGTCTCCTGCACCACTTCGCCGCCGGACTCAAGGATCTCGATCTGGCGTTCGATCTCGATGTTGATGGCGCGTTCCACGAAACGGAAGGAGTTGATGTTCTTCAGCTCGCTGCGGGTACCCAGCTTTTCCTCGCCCGCCGGGCGTACCGAGACATTGGCGTCGCAACGGAAGGAACCTTCCTGCATGTTGCCGTCACTGATACCGAGGTAGCGCACCAGCGCATGGATCTTGCGCATGTAGGCCACCGCCTCGGCCGCCGAGCGCATATCCGGTTCGGAGACGATCTCCAGCAGGGGCGTGCCGGCGCGGTTGAGATCGATGCCGGTCATACCGTGGAAATCTTCGTGCAGGGACTTGCCGGCGTCTTCTTCGAGGTGTGCGCGGGTCACGCCGATGCGCTTGCGCGTGCCGTCCTCCAGCTCGATGTCGATATGCCCCTGCCCGACGATGGGCAGCTCGTACTGGCTGATCTGGTAGCCCTTGGGCAGATCGGGATAGAAATAATTCTTGCGCGCGAACACCGAGCGCGGCGCGATGTCCGCCTCGATGGCGAGGCCAAACTTGATCGCCATGCTCACCACTTCGGCATTGAGCACCGGCAGCACACCGGGCAGACCGAGGTCGATGGCGCAGGCCTGCGTATTGGGCGCCGCGCCATAGGCCGTCGATGCGCCGGAGAAGATCTTGGAGCGCGTGGCAAGCTGGGTGTGGATCTCAAGGCCGATGACCGGTTCCCAATTCATAAAACAGTACCGAGTTGCAAGTAACGAGTAGCGAGACAAACATTTTCCCGGCAGGCATATCGTGGTATCACGCCGTCATGCTGCTCGTTACGATTTTCGTTTACGATTCTTTCTGACTAACTCCATAAGCGGCGACGCGTCAAAAACCCTTTCCTCGCCACTCGACTCTCGTGCCTCGTCACTCGAATCCCGCAGGGATCCGCTCGTGCCAGTCCGTCACCTGCTGGTAACGGTGGGCAACATTCAGCAGGCGGGCTTCATCGAAATAGTTACCAATGATGTGCAGACCCACCGGCAGCTCGTGGGCAAAGCCGCAGGGTACCGACATGCCCGGCAGGCCGGCGAGATTGACGGCAATGGTGTAGATATCCGACAGGTACATGCTGACCGGATCGGCGGTCTTCTCACCGAGCCGGAAGGCGACCTCGGGTGAAGTGGGTCCCATGATCACGTCTACCTGTTCGAAGGCGCGCACGAAGTCATCACGGATCAGGCGCCGGATCTGCTGTGCCTTGAGATAATAGGCATCGTAATAGCCTGCCGAGAGGGCATAGGTGCCCACCATGATACGGCGCTTGACCTCGTCGCCGAAACCTTCACCACGGCTGCGCTTGTAGAGATCTTCGAGATCCTGCGGATCGTCGCAGCGATAACCAAAGCGCACGCCATCGAAACGCGACAGGTTGGACGAGCATTCCGCCGGCGCCACCACGTAATACGCTGGCACCGCAAGGTGGGTGTTGGGCAGGCTGATCTCACTGACCTCGGCACCGAGGCGGGTAAGTTCCTCGATGGCGGCCTGCACGCGCGCACCCACTTCACTGTCGAGTCCCTCGCCGAAGTATTCCTTTGGCAGGCCGATCTTCAGGCCACGGATGTCATCATCGAGTGTCGCGCTGTAGTCCGGCACCGGTTCATCGAGACTGGTGGAATCACGCGGGTCGAAACCGGCCATGGCACCGAGCAACAGGGCCGCGTCCTCGGCGGTGCGCGTGATCGGCCCGGCCTGGTCGAGGCTGGAAGCAAAGGCAATCATGCCCCAGCGCGAAACCCGCCCGTAGGTGGGCTTGAGGCCGGTGACACCGCACAGCGAGGCCGGCTGGCGGATGGAGCCGCCGGTGTCAGTGCCGGTGGCAACCGGTGTAATGCGCGCCGCCACCGCCGCCGCCGAACCGCCGGAAGAACCGCCGGGGACGGTGTCGGTATGCCAGGGATTCTTCACCGCACCGTAGAAACTGGTCTCGTTGCTGGAACCCATGGCGAACTCGTCCATGTTGGTCTTAGCCAGCATGGGCATGCCCGCGGCGGCGAGCTTTTCCACCACCGTGGCATCGTAGGGTGCGATGAAATTGTCGAGCATCTTCGATCCGCAGCTGGTGCGCACGCCGTCGGTGCAGAAGATATCCTTGTGCATCAACGGAATGCCGAGCAGGGGACCGGTCTCGCCGGCAGCACGGCGGGCATCGGCCTCGCGCGCCTGGGCCAGTGCCGTTTCCTCGGCCAGGGTCACCACGCTGTTGAGCCGGCAATCGAGGCTACGCGCCCGTTCGAGCAGGTGGCGAGTCAGCTCCTCGCTGGTAAAACTGCCGTCCTGCAGGGCGGCGGCCAGCTGGGCAAGGGTCATGTTGTGCATCTGGGGTCCTGACTGAATCACGTGTTACGGCCGGTGGTCTCTGTCGCCAAAGGCCTATTCGATCACCTGCGGTACCAGGTAGAGGCCGTTCTCCACCTGTGGCGCCAGCTTCTGAAAACGCTCGCGCTGGTCGCTTTCGGTCACCTCGTCGGGGCGCAGGCGCTGGCTGACTTCCATGGGATGGGCCATGGGTTCCACGCCCGCGGTGTCCACGGCATCCATCTGGGCAACCAGATCGAGAATATTACCCAGATCACGCGCATAATCGGGGATCGCCGCTTCATCCACCGCCAGGCGGGCAAGGTGGGCAATGCGTTGGACGTCTTTGTTCTCCAGTGACATGGGCCTGCAGGTCTCCACGGGGCCGGGGGGCCGAAAAATGGCAACGGTATCACAGATGCGTTCTTGCTCAAAAGCCCGTAGTATTATTTAATTACACCTTATTTATTATACTAATGCAGTCACACCCTCTTTCAACGACCTGAGCTGGAACCCAAATGGTATTTAATCGCCTTCGCGGCCTGTTTTCCAACGATGTATCCATCGACCTCGGCACCGCCAATACGCTCATTTATGTGCGTGGCCAGGGTATCGTCCTCAATGAACCCTCGGTGGTGGCCATCCGCCAGGAACGCGGACCCGGCGGGCCCAAGAGTATCGCCGCCGTGGGCGCCGAGGCCAAGCGTATGCTCGGCCGCACCCCCGGTAACATCGTTGCCATCCGCCCCATGCGTGACGGTGTCATCGCCGACTTCACCGTGACTGAGAAGATGCTCCAGCACTTCATCAAGAAGGTCCACGAGTCCCGTTTCTTTCGCCCCAGCCCGCGCGTACTGATCTGTGTCCCCTGCGGCTCCACCCAGGTGGAACAGCGCGCCATTCGCGAATCCGCCGCCGGCGCCGGTGCGCGCGAAGTATTCCTCATCGAGGAACCCATGGCCGCCGCCATCGGTGCCGGCATGCCCATTAACGAGGCCAGCGGCTCCATGGTGCTGGACATCGGCGGCGGCACCACCGAGGTAGCGGTGATCTCGCTGTCCGGCATCGTCTATTCCGCCTCGGTACGCATCGGCGGTGATCGCTTCGACGAGGCCATCATCAGTTACGTGCGCCGCAACTACGGCAGCCTCATCGGCGAGTCCACTGCCGAGCGCATCAAGCACGAGATCGGTAACGCCTACCCCGGCAACGAGGTACGCGAGATGGAGGTCCGTGGTCGCAACCTGGCCGAGGGTGTACCGCGCAGCTTCACGCTCACCAGTAACGAGATCCTCGAGGCCCTGCAGGAACCGCTGTCCGGGATCGTGGCCGCGGTGAAGACCGCACTGGAACAGACCCCGCCCGAACTGGCCGCCGACATCGCCGAACGTGGCATGGTACTCACGGGTGGCGGCGCCCTGCTCAGCGACCTGGACCGCCTGCTCATGGAAGAGACCGGCCTGCCAGTCATCATTGCCGAAGATCCCCTCACCTGCGTGGCCCGTGGCGGTGGCCGCGCACTGGAGATGATCGATGAGCACGGTGGAGACCTGTTCAGCGTTGAATAGGCAGAACACGGCGGGCCGTTGCCGGTATTTGCCGTCACACGCGGGGCGCCGTTATTAAGCTTCTCTTCGTCCAGGGTCCTTCCATTGGTACGCGGCTGCTGCTGCTGATGTTGCTGTCCGTGGGTCTGATGACCCTCGACCAGCAGACTCGCTACGGCAACCACATCCGTGCCAGCCTCAAGCTGCTGGTCTACCCCCTGCAATACGTCATCACCGTACCGGGGGACCTCTCCAACTGGGTTGCCGACGAATTCACCAGCCGTAGCAGCCTGCAGAAGGAAAACGAGATCCTGCGCACGCAGAACGAACTGCTCAAGGCCAAGTTGCAGAAGTTCACTTCGCTGGAGGCGGAAAACGTGCGCCTGCGCCAGTTGCTCAAGTCGGCGCGCAAGGTCGGCGAACATGTGCTGGTGGCCGAGCTGATTTCCGTGGACCTGGATCCCTACCGGCGCCTGGTGACACTCAACAAGGGTTCGCGCAACGGCGTCTTTCTCGGCCAGCCACTCATCGATGCCAAGGGCGTCATGGGCCAGATCGTGCAGGCCGATGCCCTCAACAGCGTCGCCATGCTGATCACCGATCCCAACCATACGCTGCCGGTACAGGTGAACCGTAACGGCCTGCGCGCCATCGCCATCGGCACCGGTGCCGACGGTCTGCTGGAGATCCCCTTCCAGCCCACCAACGCCGACATCAGGGAAGGCGACCTGCTGGTGACCTCCGGGCTCGGTGGTGTCTTCCCGGCGGGCTACCCGGCGGCCGAAGTGGTGTCGGTGGATATCAATCCCAGCCTGCAGTTTGCCACCATCGTCGCGCGGCCCCAGGCCGACCTGGATCGCGGTCGCCAGGTGCTGCTGGTGTGGAAACGCGAGGTCCCCGGCGCACCGGACGAGGCCCCGACCATCGACGCGGAGGCGATGCCATGACAGCACATACCCATCGCGGTGGCTGGATCATCTTCTTCACCTTCGTCGCCGCCATGATCCTGCTGATGGTGCCGTTGCCCGAATGGGCGCGCCTGCTGCGCCCCGAGTGGGTGGTCATGGTGCTTATATATTGGTGTATGGCCCTGCCCGAGCGCGTCGGCGTAGGGCTGGGCTGGTTTGCCGGTCTCATGGTGGACGTGGCTCAGGGCACCCTGCTCGGCCAGCATGCCATGGCCATGGCGCTGGTCGCCTTCCTCACCATCAAGCTGCATCAACGCATTCGTGTCTTTCCGCTCGGCCAGCAGGCCCTGACGGTGCTGTTGCTGGTGATGATCTATTCCATTGTCATGCTGTGGATCCGCGGACTTACCGGAACGGCACCGACCATCTGGTCGAACCTGGCGCCGACCCTGACCACGGCACTGGTCTGGCCATGGCTGTTCATGTTCATGCGTTTCGTACGCCGACGCTACCAGGTGAAGTAGCGGCTCGCCATGGCGCGACTCAACCCACTGCCGATCAAGGATCACCTGCGTGAGACCCTGCTGTTCAACCGCCGCATGCTGGTCGCCGGGGTGGTGGTGCTGCTGCTGATCAGCGTGCTGATGGGCCGCCTCGCCCAGTTGCAGATCCTCGAGCACGAACACTACACCACGCTGTCGGAGAACAACCGTGTCAGCATCCGCCCGCTGGTGCCCACACGCGGCCTGATCTATGACCGCAACGGCGTGCTGCTGGCGCAGAACCTGCCCAGCTTCCGCCTCGAGATCGTCCCCGAGCGTGTCGAGAACATGGAGCAGACGCTGGCTGAGCTGGCCACACTGGTGCGCATCACCGACGAGGACCTGGCGCGTTTCCACGAGCAACTCAAGGTCACGCACCGCTTCGAAGGTGTACCACTGCGCTTTCGTCTCACCGACGAGGAGGTGGCGCGGATCGCCGCGCGCCGCCACCGCCTGCCGGGCGTGTTTATCAATGCCGACCTGGCGCGTCATTATCCGCTGGGTGAACTCACTGCGCACGCGGTGGGTTACGTGGGTCGCATCAGCATCGAGGAATTGCGTACGCTCGATCCATCCAACTACAGGGGCAGTCACTACATCGGCAAAGTGGGCATTGAAAAATACTATGAGGATATCCTCCACGGCCAGGTCGGCCACCAGCGCGTCGAGACCAATGCCCAGGCGCGCGTTTTACGCAAGATGGATCGCACCCTGCCGGTCCCCGGCCAGACCCTGTATCTCAATCTTGATGCACGCCTGCAACTGGCCGCGCAGCAGGCCTTTGGCGAGGAAAACGGCGCCCTGGTGGCCATCGATCCACGCACTGGCGCCGTACTGGCACTGGTCAGCATGCCGACCTACGACCCCAACCTGTTCGTCAACGGGCTCGACAGCACCACTTACAAGGCCCTGCGCGATTCACCCAACCGCCCGCTGTTCAACCGTGCCCTGCAGGGGCAGTACCCGCCCGGCTCCACTATCAAGCCCTTCATGGGCCTCGCCGGGCTGGAGCTCAAGGTCACCGATCCCCAGCGCGAGGTGAACTGCCCCGGCTGGTACATGCTCAAGAACGATGAACGGCGCTACCGTGACTGGAAAAAGGGCGGCCATGGCGACGTGGACCTGGATCGGGCCATCGTCGAGTCCTGCGACGTATACTTCTACGACCTCGCCTTCGAGCTGGGTATCGATCGCATCCACAGCTACCTGTCGCGCTTCGGCCTCGGCCAGCGCACGGGCATCGACATCCGTGGTGAACTGCCCGGCCTGCTGCCATCACGAGAATGGAAGAAGGCCACCTACAACCAGCGCTGGTACCACGGCGAGACGCTCATCACCGGCATCGGCCAGGGTTTTACCCTGACTACCCCGCTGCAACTGGCCTCGGCCACTGCCACCCTGGCCAGTCGCGGCCGGCACATGCGGCCAACCCTGGTACGCAGTATCCAGCATCCCGGCGCTGAAAATGTGATCCCGCTGGAACCGCGCCAGTTCGAACCTGTCATAATTCATCAGCAGAAAAACTGGGACCTGATCATTCGTTCCATGAAGCGTGTTGTACACTCCATCTATGGCACCGCACGCAGGATCAACGTGAATCTGACTTACACCATCGCCGGCAAGACCGGCACCGCGCAGGTCTTCGGCATCAAGCAGGACGAGGAATACGTTGCCGAGGACATCCAGAAGCGCCTGCGCGACCATGCCCTGTTCATCGCCTTCGCGCCGGTGGAAGACCCACGCATCGCGGTGGCCGTGATCGTCGAAAACGGTGGCAGCGGCGGTGCCGTGGCGGCGCCCATCGCGCGCAAGGTCATGGATGCCTTTCTGGTCAAGGCCCAATGAGCACCCACAGCGGCCAGTTCATTGAGGAGGATCGCATCAGCGCCGGGCGCAAGCTGCTCATGCGCCTGCATATCGATCTGCCTATGCTGGTTTCCCTGCTGCTACTCGCCGGGCTGGGCCTGTTCGTGCTCTACAGTGCCGGCGAACAGAATTCGGCACTGGTGGTGCGCCAGTTGATCCGCCTCGCCATTGCCTTCGGCGTGATGTTCGCGCTGGCGCAGATCCCGCCCATGGTGCTGCGTCGCTGGGCACCGTGGCTGTTCGGTATCGGCCTCATCCTGCTGTTCGCCGTGCTCCTGCTGGGCGTGACAGGCAAGGGCGCGCAGCGCTGGCTCGATCTCGGCCTGTTCACCTTCCAACCCTCGGAACTGATGAAACTGGCCGTGCCGCTGATGATCGCCGCCTACCTGGCCGATGCCCCGCTCCCCCCCAGTCACCGGCGCAAGTTCATCGCCAGCATCTTCCTGCTGCTGCCGACCCTGCTGGTGGCCAAACAACCGGACCTCGGCACCGCCATTCTCATTGCCAGTTCGGGATTCTTCGTGCTCTTTCTCGCCGGCCTCAGCTGGCGACTGATGATCAGCCTCGCCGTGCTGGCCGGCGCCTCCATGCCACTGCTGTGGCAGTTCGTCATGCACGACTACCAGAAACAACGTGTGCTGACCCTGCTCAATCCCGAAAGCGATCCCCTTGGCGCCGGTTATCACACCATCCAGTCCACCATCGCCATCGGTTCCGGCGGCCTCTACGGCAAGGGCTGGCTGCACGGTACCCAGTCGCACCTGGATTTCCTGCCGGAGCGTTCGACGGATTTCATCTTTGCCGTCTACAGCGAGGAGTTCGGTTTCATCGGCAGCCTGTTGCTGCTGGCCATCTACCTGACGATCCTCGCGCGCGGTATGGTGATTGCGACACAGGCTCAGGATACCTTCAGTCGCCTGGTGGCCGGCGGCCTTACGCTGACCTTCTTCGTCTACTTCTTCGTTAACATGGGCATGGTCAGCGGGATCCTGCCGGTCGTAGGCCTGCCCCTGCCGTTGGTCAGCTATGGTGGAACTTCCATGGTCACCATGATGGCGGCCTTTGGTATCCTTATGTCCATCCATACACACCGTCGCCTCATGGCCACCTGATTTTTGGATATACTTGACACAACATGGATCTGAAACGCTGTAGAGTCGCTCCCCTGCTGCTGGGCCTGCTGTTTGGCCTGCCGGCCGCCGCCAATTCCCCCTCGCCGGAGACCGAGATCGAAGTCGATCTCGATGCCATTCGCGAGTTCATCGGTGACATGGTCACGCGACACAAGTTCGATGCCCGCGACCTGGAAAGCGTGCTGCGCCAGGCCCGGCTACGCCGCGATATCATTCGCGCCATCTCCCGCCCCGCGGAAGCCAAGCCCTGGCACGAGTACCGACCTATTTTCCTGACCTCGAAACGTATCGAAGGCGGGCGAAGCTTCATGCAGGAAAATGCCGACATCCTGCAGCGCGCCACCGTCAGCTTTGGCGTACCCGGTGAGATCATTACCGCCATTATCGGTGTCGAAACCTTCTACGGGCGTCATAAGGGCCGCTACCCGGTTATCGACTCGCTCTCCACGCTGGCCTTTGCCTACCCGCCGCGCGCGCGTTTCTTTCGCAGTGAGCTGGAACAATACCTGCTCATGACGCGCGAGCAGGAAATGGACCCGCTCAAACAGACCGGTTCCTATGCCGGCGCCATGGGCATGCCACAGTTCATCTCCTCCAGCTTTCGCCGCTACGCGGTGGATTTCGATGGCGACGGCAAACGCGACCTGTGGCAGAACAGGCATGACGTCATCGGTAGCGTGGCCAACTATTTCAAACGTCACGGCTGGCGCACCGGTGAAGCCATCGCCCAGCCGGTTACGGTGACGGGCAAGGCCTGGCGCGCCCTGCTCGGCCGGGAACTGAAACCCCACTGGAGCGTGGCGCAACTGCGCGCAGCCGGCGTCGAAGTGCCCGCTGACATCCCCGCCGATCGCCTCGCCACACTTATTGAACTACAGGGCAAGGATGGTCCGGAATACTGGCTCGGCTGGCACAACTTTTACGTCATTACGCGTTACAATCACAGTAAGCTGTATGCCATGGCCGTGTTCCAGCTGAGCCAGGCCATTGCAAGCCCGACACCCTGATGAGTCCCTGGCGGTCACTCACCATGTTGCGACGTACACATATCAGTCTTGCCCTGCTGCTGTTGCTGAGTCTCTTCCTGTCAGCCTGTAGCACTTCCCGTTACAGCCGTGCGGTGGATGGTGCTCCTTCACGAAGCCTCGATCCCGATCGCATTGCCGACGCCGTGCCACGCAGTGAGCCGCGTTCACGCTATGGCAACCCGGCCTCCTACGTGGAACGTGGCCGGCGCTACACGGTCATGCAGTCGGCACGGGGTTACGTGGAACGGGGTGTTGCCTCCTGGTATGGCGCCAAGTTCCATGGCCATCGCACATCCAGTGGCGAAACCTACGACATGTATGCCATGACCGCCGCCCATCGCACCCTGCCATTGCCAAGCTACGTGCTGGTCACCAACCTGGAGAACAACCGCCGTGCGGTAGTACGCGTCAATGACCGTGGCCCCTTCCATGACAATCGCATCATCGATCTCTCCTATGCGGCCGCCGTCAAACTGGGCATCACCGCCACTGGTACCGGCATGGTGGAAGTGCGCGCCATCGATCCCGACAGCTGGCGTCCCGGCCAGCCGGTCCCGTCGCCGGCCCCCGCCGGTGGAAGCTATCGCCTCTACGTGCAGGCCGGTGCCTTCACCAGTCGCGTCAATGCCGAGCGCCTCAAGCACCGCCTGGACAGCATTGCCGGCCACCATCCCGTGCACATGCGCTTTTCCAGCACGGACAGGCTCTACCGCGTGCATATCGGGCCGGTCTCCAGCGTCGAAGCCGCCGATCGCCTGGCCGAGCGGATCTCGGCCCTTGGCATTGCACGTGCCCATGTGGTGGTCGACTAGATAACTGCTCCGAAATATAGATCACTCCCTACGCCAGCTACGTCGTCCCACGTGTCCTGGCATGACCGTCAGCCGCAGGGACGCGGCTGTCGAGCGTACAGGGACGTATTTACCGCGTGTCATGGCAGGACACGTGGGGCGACGTACCGACCAACCGGCGCCTGCCCCCCCGAAATGACCTGGATTTCGGAACAGTTATCTAGTTCACGTTCTGCCTGCCATACGGTGGACTGGGTTTCACCCCACACAATCAGTACAATATCCCCTGTCTGAAATCCGAAACACGAACACGGAAGAATCATGAAAACGATGCGTTTTGTCACTGCCCTCTGCCTGCTGGCCTTCACCGCCACCGTCAGCGCACGCCCTGACCTGGTACCGGCACCGCCGGCCATCAAGGCCCGCGCCTATCTGCTCATCGATGCCAACAGTGGCCGCGTGCTGGCGGAAAAGAAAAGCATGGAACGCATCGAGCCGGCCAGCCTGACCAAACTCATGACCGCATGGGTGGTATTCAACGAGATCCGTAACGGTACCGTGAGCCTCGATGAAACCACGCGGGTCAGCAAGAAGGCCTGGAAGATGAAAGGTTCACGTATGTTCATCGAGGTAGGCAAGGAAGTCAGCATCCATGACCTGCTGCTTGGCATGATCGTACAGTCAGGCAATGATGCCAGCGTGGCACTGGCCGAACACATCGCCGGCGGAGAAGATGCCTTTGCCCAGTTGATGAACCAGCACGCCAAACTGCTCGGCATGAACGACAGCCATTTCGTCAATGCCACCGGCTGGCCCGACGAAGATCACTACACCACGGCGCACGACCTCGCCATCCTCACCCGCGCCCTGATCCGTGAATTCCCCGAGTACTATTCCTGGTACAGCATCAAGGAGTTCACCTATAACAATATTCGCCAGTCCAACCGTAACCGTCTGTTGTGGCTCGACGAACGTGTCGATGGTGTCAAAACCGGGCACACCGAGAGCGCCGGTTTCTGCCTGGTGACTTCGGCCAGACAGGACAACATGCGCCTGATTTCCGTCGTGCTCGGCACCGATGGTGAAAATGCACGTGTCGAGGCCACGCGCAAGCTGCTCAACTATGGCTTCCGCTTCTACGACACCTTCCAGTTGTACAAGGCCAATGAACCACTTACCGAGATGCGCATCTGGAAAGGCGAAATCGAGATGCTGCCACTGGGCCTGACCAACGATCTCTACATCACCCTGCCACGCGGCCAGCGCGCAAAACTGGATGCCAGCATGACGGTGGAACCGGAGATCATCGCGCCGGCCTTCAAGGGCAATACCTATGGCACGGTTGAAGTACGCCTGGGAGATGAAGTCATCGCCACGCACCCCCTGGTGGCCCTGCAGGACGTCCCCGAGGGCGGGCTGTGGCAGCGCTTCACCGACAGCATCATGCTGTGGTTCAACTAGCACCCGACCAGCCATGAGCGGCATCGTCTATCTCAACGGTGAGTACCTGCCCGCCGAGGAAGCCCGCGTTCCCGTGCTGGATCGCGGCTTCATCTTTGGCGATGGTGTCTATGAAGTGATCCCTGCCTATAACGGCAAGCTGTTCCGCCTCGATGAACACCTGCAAAGGCTCGATGACAGCCTGACTGCCACGCGTATCACCAACCCCTACAGCAATACCGAATGGCGCACCATTCTCGAAACATTGCTGGAGAAGAACGGGGATGGGGACCAGTCGGTCTATCTGCAGGTCACGCGGGGTATTGCGGTACGCGATCACGGCTTCCCTGAAAAGATCACACCCACCGTCTTCGTCATGTGCAATCCCCTCAAGCCGGTGGATAACCAGGTCCGTGAACAGGGCGTGTGTGCCATCACCCTCGAAGATACGCGCTGGAAACACTGTAATATCAAGGCCATTACCCTGTTGCCCAACATCCTCCTGCGTCAGGAGGCCGTCGATGCCGGCTGCGCGGAGGCCATTCTCATCCGCGACGGGCTGGTCACCGAGGGCGCCGCCAGTAACGTCTTTGTGGTCCACGACGGGCGTATAACCACGCCACCCAAGAGCCGTCAGCTGTTACCGGGGATCACCCGTGACCTGGTGGTGGAACTGGCCAACAAACACGGCCTCGACTGTGTCGAAGAAGACATCCCTGTCGCAACGCTGACCCAGGCCGATGAGATCTGGCTCACCAGCTCGACCCGGGAGATCCTGCCGGTGACACGACTGGATGACCAGCCGGTCGGCGATGGCCGACCGGGACCCGTATGGGCAAAGATGTTCGCCATCTACCAGGACTACAAGCAGGCCCTGCGCCGCGCATGATGAAAGGTAAACGGGACACGAATACCATGAGCCGTGACGAAGACTCCCCGCTGGAGTTTCCCTGTGATTTTGCCATCAAGGTCATGGGACGCCAGAGCGAGGAGTTCGAACAACATGTCCACGACGTACTGCGTCGTCATTTTGCCGCAGCCGATATTCTCGACACCCGGCGACGTAACAGCCGTGGGGCAAACTACCTGTCCCTCACCGTCACCGTGCGTGCCGGCAGTCGTGCACAACTGGACGAAGCCTACCGGGAGTTGACCGCTTCCGAGCATGTCCTTATGGCGCTATGAACACCGCCCCGCGCGCCATGCCCACCGATCTCATCGTCCGCCACCTCGGCCAGCGGGACTATGCCGAGACTCAGGAGGCCATGCGCCGCTTCACGGCCGAGCGCGATGTCGACACACCCGATGAGCTGTGGCTGCTTGAACACCCGCCGGTCTATACCCAGGGCCTCAACGGCCGCCCCGAACATCTCCTCGATCCCGGCGATACGCCGGTAATACAGAGTGATCGCGGCGGGCAGGTAACCTGGCATGGACCGGGCCAGTTCATCGTCTACGTACTGGTGGATATGCGTCGCCGCGGTCTTGGTGTGCGTCAGCTGGTGTCGCTCATGGAAAACAGTGTCATCACCCTGCTCGGCGAGTATGGCATCACCGCCAGCGCTCGCCGTGATGCCCCCGGTGTCTACGTGGATGGTGCCAAGATCTGCGCCCTCGGTCTGCGCATTCGCCACGGCTGCAGTTACCATGGTCTGTCCTTCAACTTCGACAATGCACTGTCGCCCTTTTCCCGTATCAATCCCTGTGGCTACCCACAACTGCCGGTAACCCGCCTCACTGATCTGTGTGACGCCGAGCATGATGCCGTTTCCAACCGCCTGCTGGCGCTGCTGGCCGCGGCCCTGCGCTGAACCTGAACTCACCTTCGCGGCGACGGGTATCCGGATTTTCCCACCGTCTGTCCGCCAGACGCTGGACATGCACGTATTCCGATCGTATTAGTGCAGGCAATACTGCCGAGCGGGTATGATCCGCGGCACGCAACGTCCCCTGACCCCACGTACAGAGACTGCAGGACATGGAGATCTACCTGGTACGCTTTCTGGAATCCCTGCTCATTCCACCCGGCAGCCTGATCCTGCTCATGTTACTGGGCACCTTCGCACTGCGTCGCTGGTATCGTACCGGCACCCTCATGGTGCTGGCCGGTTTCCTCGGTCTGCTTGTTGCCAGCCTGCCCATCACTGCCCAGGGCCTGCTCTACCTGCTGGAGATCACCCCACCCATCAACCCCGCTGCACTGGAAAAACCATCCGCCGGTGCCATCGTCGTCCTCGGTGCCGGGCGCCGCTACGGTGCGCTGGAGCTT
>DRKU01000066.1 GCA_011051615.1 Gammaproteobacteria bacterium | reverse complement strand
CTTCGCTTCGCCGCCCTGCGCTTCCGCCATGACCTTGGTGATCGCCGCCGTCAGCGTCGTCTTGCCATGGTCAACGTGACCAATCGTGCCCACGTTTACGTGCGGCTTTGTGCGTTCAAATTTTTCCTTGGACATGACTCTTACCCTTTACTCGTAATTTTGTTTGTTAATCCAGTTCTTCCGGTCGCAAACACGACGTTAATTCAGTGGCTCCTGGTAACCTGTTCGGCTATCACCGCCGGTGCCTCAGCATACTTCTCGAATACCATCGAGTAGGTGGCGCGACCCTGGGTCGCGGAGCGCAGGTCGGTGGCATAACCGAACATCTCGGCCAGCGGCACCTCTGCGCGGATCACCTTGCCCGCCGCGCTCTCGTCCATCCCCTGGATGACACCACGCCGGCGGTTCAGGTCACCTACCACGTCACCCATGTATTCCTCGGGGGTGACGACTTCCACTTTCATGATCGGTTCCAGCAATACCGGGCTGGCCTTTCTGGCCCCTTCGCGGAACGCCATCGAGCCGGCGATCTTGAACGCCATCTCGGAGGAGTCCACGTCGTGATAGGACCCGTCGTAGAGCGTCACCTTGACGTCGACGACCGGAAAACCGGCGATCACACCGTTCTCCATCTGTTCCTGAACTCCCTTGTCCACCGCCGGGATGTACTCCCGTGGTACGACACCGCCAACGATGTCGTTGACAAACTCGTATCCCGTACCCGGCTTCTGTGGCTCCAGCTTCAGCCACACATGGCCATACTGGCCACGACCACCGGACTGGCGCACGAACTTGCCTTCCGCGTTGACCGCCTTGCGAATGGTCTCGCGGTAGGCCACCTGCGGTGCACCCACGTTGGCATCGACCTTGAACTCGCGCTTGAGGCGATCGACGATGATTTCCAGGTGCAACTCACCCATGCCGGAAATGATCGTCTGGCCCGATTCCTCGTCGGTATGTACCCGAAACGAGGGATCTTCCTGCGCCAGCTTGCCCAGGGCGATGCCCATTTTTTCCTGGTCCGGCTTGGTCTTCGGCTCGATCGCCACCGAGATCACCGGCTCCGGGAACTCCATGCGTTCCAGCGTGATGACATTGTCCACATCACACAGGGTGTCACCGGTGGTCACATCCTTGAGTCCCACCGCCGCGGCGATATCGCCCGCACGGACTTCCTTAATCTCTTCACGCGAATTGGCATGCATCTGCACGATGCGCCCCACGCGTTCCTTCTTGCCCTTGACCGGGTTGTAGACCGTATCACCCGTCTTCAACACCCCCGAGTACACGCGAAAGAAGGTCAGCGTGCCCACGAAGGGGTCGGTGGCGATCTTGAACGCCAGCGCCGCGAACGGCGCATCGTCATCGGCCGGGCGTGTCGCCTCGGTCTCGTCCTTGTCGTCCAGATGGCCCACGATGGGTGGGACATCGGCCGGCGAGGGCATGTAATCAATCACGGCGTCCAGCATGGCCTGCACGCCCTTGTTCTTGAATGCCGAGCCACACAGGCAGGGCACGATCTCATTGGCCAGGGTACGCATGCGCAGCCCCTGGCGGATATCCTCGGCGGAGAGATCCCCGGTTTCCAGGTACTTCTCCATCAGCGCTTCGCTGGCCTCGGCGGCCGACTCCAGCATCTGCTCGCGCAGTTCCTGACACTGCGCCACCAGCTCGTCCGGTATGTCACGCTCTTCGTACGTGGCACCCATGTCAGCCTCGTTCCAGTAGATGGCCTTCATCTTGATGAGGTCCACCACGCCCTGGAAATGCTCCTCGGCGCCGATATTCAGCTGTATCGGGACCGGGTTACCACCCAGTCGCGTGCGGATCTGCTCTACTACGCGCAGAAAGTCCGCCCCGGCACGGTCCATCTTGTTGACGAAGGCCATGCGCGGTACACCGTACTTGTTGGCCTGTCGCCACACCGTCTCGGACTGGGGCTCGACCCCGCCGACGGCACAAAACACGGCACAGGCACCGTCCAGCACCCGCAGGGAGCGCTCCACCTCGATGGTGAAGTCCACGTGCCCCGGCGTATCAATGATATTGATACGGTGCTGCTCGTACTGTCGGGCCATGCCCGACCAGAAGCAGGTGGTAGCCGCGGAGGTGATCGTGATCCCGCGTTCCTGTTCCTGCTCCATCCAGTCCATGGTGGCCGCGCCGTCGTGCACTTCGCCAATCTTGTGCGAAATCCCCGTGTAAAACAGTATGCGCTCGGTGGTCGTCGTCTTGCCCGCGTCGATGTGGGCCATGATGCCGATGTTCCGATAGCGCTCTATAGGGGTTGTGCGCGCCACTGTTCTGTTCTCTGACTGGTTCTCCGTTCTTACCAGCGATAATGGGCGAAGGCCTTGTTGGCCTCGGCCATGCGGTGCGTGTCCTCACGCTTCTTCACCGCGGCGCCGCGATGCTCGGCGGCGTCCATGATTTCACCCGCCAGGCGCAGGCGCATGCCCTTCTCGCCACGATTGCGGGCCGAATCGATGAGCCAGCGCATGGCCAGGGTCATGCGGCGATCGGCACGCACTTCCACCGGCACCTGGTAGGTGGCACCACCCACGCGGCGGGATTTCACCTCCACGGTGGGTACGACGTTGTCCAGCGCCTTGTCCAGCACCTCGACGGCCTCGCCCTTGCCCTTCTCGGCGATCACGTCCAGCGCTCCATAGACAATCTTCTCCGCGACGGACTTCTTTCCGCTCAACATCAGCATGTTGATGAACTTGGCAATCTTCTGCGACCCGAACTTGGGATCGGGGAGAATATTGCGTTTTTCTGCCTCGCGTCTTCTTGCCATGGAAAATACCTGTTATTCCTGAATACGTGCTTCTATATATAGTATCGGTTAAGCCAAACTCATAACTGATTGATTTATAATCAGTTTCAGGATTTTGGCCGCTTGGCGCCGTACTTGGAACGGCCCTGACGGCGATCATTGACGCCGGCGGTATCCAGCGAGCCGCGTACCACGTGGTAGCGCACACCCGGCAAATCCTTCACACGGCCACCGCGGATGAGCACCACCGAGTGCTCCTGCAGGTTATGGCCTTCGCCACCAATGTAGCTGGTGACCTCGAATCCGTTGGTCAGGCGCACACGCGCGACCTTACGCAGAGCCGAATTGGGCTTTTTCGGCGTGGTGGTGTACACACGGGTGCAGACCCCACGCTTCTGGGGGCAGGCCTCCAGCGCCGGTACGTTGCTCTTCTCAGGTTTGCGCTTTCGAGGTTTGCGCACTAACTGATTGATTGTGGACATATTTCTTTTTCACTCCCGAAAATAAACGACAGGCCAGCTACCACTGACCTGTCGTGAGGCGCGAATTTTAGGAACCCCGACCATTTATGTCAATACGGTCGGGGACTTATCTTCAAATTTTATTGCGAACCATCGGCCTCCGCGGGGCTCTCGGCACTGTCCACGGCGGGCAGTTCGGCCCGCAGGGCGGCCTCGGCGGCCGCCATCTCGGCCTTTTCCTCGTCCCGGCGGTGACGCTCCTTGTGGTAGGCCAGGCCGGTGCCGGCGGGGATGAGGCGCCCGACGATGACGTTCTCCTTGAGCCCCCGCAGGTCGTCCTGCTTGCCGGTGACGGCCGCTTCCGTGAGTACCCGGGTGGTCTCCTGGAAAGAGGCCGCCGAGATGAAGGATTCCGTCGCCAGCGAGGCCTTGGTGATGCCCAGCAGCAGGCGCTGGTAACGGGCCGGCTGCTTGCCCTCGGCCTCCAGACGCTCATTTTCGTCCAGCACGCGGGCGCGGTCTATCTGCTCGCCCTTGAGCAGGCTGGAATCACCCGGCTCGGTGATTTCCACCTTGCGCAGCATCTGGCGCACGATGACCTCGATGTGCTTGTCGTTGATCTTCACACCCTGCAGGCGGTAGACGTCCTGGACCTCGTTGACGATGTACTTGGCCAGCTCGGGAACCCCCAGCAGGCGCAGGATATCGTGCGGATCCAGCTCGCCCTCGGCGATGACTTCGCCCTTCTCCACGTGCTCGCCCTCGAAGGCGGTGATGTGACGCCATTTGGGGATCAGCTCCTCGTAGGTCTCGCCCTCGTTGGGGGTGATGACCAGGCGCTGCTTGCCCTTGGTCTCCTTGCCAAAGCCCACGGTACCGGTGATCTCGGCGAGTATGGCCGATTCCTTGGGCTTGCGGGCCTCGAACAGGTCCGCCACACGCGGCAAACCACCGGTGATGTCGCGGGTCTTGGAAGACTCCTGCGGAATACGCGCTACCACGTCACCCACATCCACCATGGCGCCGTCCTTCTGCACGATGATGGCGCCGGCGGGCAGGATGTAATGGGCCGGGATCTCCGTGCCGGCGATACACAGGTCATCGCCTTTTTCATCCACCAGCTTGACGATGGGGCGCAGGTCCTTGGCCGCGGCGGGACGCTGCTTGGGATCGATGACCACCAGGCTGGTAAGACCGGTGACCTCGTCCACCTCGGAGGTCACGGTGAGGCCGTCGACCACGTCGTCGAAACGTACCTGGCCCGCCACCTCGGTGATGACCGGGTGGGTATGCGGGTCCCAGGTGGCGAGGATCTGACCGGCTTCGACCTTGTCTTCGTCGTCGACGGTAAGTACCGCACCGTAGGGCACCTTGTAGCGCTCGCGCTCGCGGTGGTGCTCATCGAGTACGGTGATCTCACCGGAACGGGAGACCGCCACGTTGTGGCCATCCTTGTGCTGCACCATCTTGATGTTGTGCAGACGTACGGTACCCGTGGTCTTGATGGTGATGTTGTTGACCGCCGCCGAACGCGAGGCCGCGCCACCGATATGGAAGGTACGCATGGTGAGCTGGGTACCCGGCTCACCGATGGACTGTGCGGCAATGACACCCACCGCCTCGCCGGCGTTGACCAGGTGACCACGCGCCAGGTCGCGACCGTAGCACGAGGAGCACACACCGTAGCGGGTCTCGCAGGTGATGGCGGAACGTACCACCATGCTGTCGATGGCCATGTCGTCGAGACGCTCCACCCAGGACTCGTCGAGCAACGTGCCGCGCTCGATGAGCACTTCCTTGCCGTCAGGACTGATCACGTCTTTGGCCACCACGCGACCAAGGACGCGCTCGCTGAGGGGCTCGACCACGTCGCCACCCTCAATGAGGCTGGTGATGAGCAGGCCTTCCTCGGTACCGCAGTCGTGTTCGGTGACCACCAGGTCCTGGGAGACATCCACCAGGCGGCGCGTAAGGTAACCGGAGTTGGCCGTCTTGAGCGCCGTGTCGGCGAGACCCTTGCGCGCGCCATGCGTGGAGATGAAGTACTGCAGTACCGACAGGCCTTCGCGGAAGTTGGCGGTGATGGGCGTTTCGATAATGGAGCCGTCCGGCTTGGCCATCAGGCCACGCATGCCGGCAAGCTGACGGATCTGCGCGGCACTACCACGTGCGCCCGAGTCGGCCATCATGAAGATGGAGTTGAAGGACTTCTGGCGCACGGTATTGCCTTCACGATCGACGACCTCTTCGGTGCCCAGCTTGTCCATCATGGCCTTGGCAACCTGATCGTTGGTGTGCGACCAGATGTCCACGACCTTGTTATAGCGCTCGCCATCGGTAACCAGGCCCGAGGTGTACTGTTCCTGGATCTCCTTGACCTGTTCTTCGGCGCGGGCGAGGATTTCCGCCTTGCTTTCGGGAATGACCATGTCTTCCACACCGAAGGAGACACCGGCACGGGTCGAATAGCGGAAACCGGTATACATCAGGTTGTCCGCGAAGATGACCGTGGCCTTGAGGCCCAGGCGGCGGTAGCAGATGTTGATCAGCTCGGAGATGGCCTTCTTCTTCAGGTCACGGTTGAAGATATCGAAGGGCAGTCCCTTCGGCACGATCTCCCACAACAGGGCGCGCCCCACGGTGGTTTCCTTGATGGAGGTTTTCTCCTCCAGCTCACCGTCCTCGGCAGGCAGGTACTCGGTGATACGCACCTTGACGCGCGCCTGCAGCCCCACCTGGCGAGCCTCATAGGCACGATGGACTTCCTGCGTATCGGCGAAGACCATGCCCTCGCCAGGCGCATTGACGCGCTCACGTGTCATCCAGTACAGACCCAGCACCACGTCCTGCGACGGCACGATGATGGGTTCGCCGTTGGCTGGCGAGAGGATATTGTTGGTGGACATCATCAGTGCGCGCGCTTCGAGCTGGGCTTCCAGCGACAGGGGCACGTGCACGGCCATCTGGTCACCGTCGAAGTCGGCGTTGAAGGCGGTACATACCAGCGGATGGAGCTGGATGGCCTTGCCCTCGAT
>DRKU01000065.1 GCA_011051615.1 Gammaproteobacteria bacterium | reverse complement strand
TGCTGGTGTTGCTGGTGCTGGGCCTCGTAATGGTGGGTTCGGCCTCGCTGGGTGTGGCACAACACGACTTCGGTGATCCTTTTCATTACCTGTGGCGCCAGTCGGCCTACGTGCTGGTAGCGCTGACCCTGGGCGTGGGAGCTTTCTTCGTGCCCATGGGTTTCTGGCAAAAGGCCGGTCCCGTGTTGATCGTTGGTGCGGCCCTGGTACTCATGCTGGTCTTCGTTCCGGGACTCGGTACGGAAGTAAAGGGCAGCCGTCGCTGGCTGAACCTCGGTCTGTTCAATCTCCAGGCGTCGGAGCTGGCCAAGTTCTTCGTCATCATCTACCTCGCCGGTTACCTGGTGCGTCACGCCGAGGCGGTGCGTTCCAGCCTGGCGGGTTTCCTGCGGCCGCTGATCCTGCTCGCCTTCCTCGTCGTCCTGCTGCTGCTGGAACCGGACTACGGTGCCGCCGCGGTCATGCTGGCCACGGCCATGGGCATGATGTGGCTGGCCGGTGCACGCATGAGCCAGTTCATTCTGCTGATGTTGATCCTGTTTGCCATGCTGGCGGCCGTGGCACTGCTCGAATCCTATCGTATCGATCGCCTGACGGTCTTTCTCGACCCCTGGCAGGATCCTTTCAGGAAAGGTTTTCAACTGACTCAGGCACTGATTGCCTTCGGTCGCGGCGACCTGTTTGGTGTTGGCCTGGGCAGCGGGATCCAGAAACTGTTCTACCTGCCCGAGGCACATACCGACTTTCTCCTCGCCGTTATTGGCGAGGAGCTGGGCCTGGTCGGTGTGCTCGCCGTCATTGGCCTGTTCCTGGTACTCATCCACCGTATCTTTCACATCGGGCGCGAAGCGGAGAAGCGCGACCATGCCTTTGCCGCCTGGCTGTGTTACGGCATCGGCCTGTGGGTCGGCCTGCAGGCGATCATCAACATGGGCGTGAACATGGGTGTGTTGCCCACCAAGGGCCTGACCCTGCCGCTGATGAGCTATGGCGGTTCCAGCCTGGTGGTGACCTGCGTGGCGCTGGCCATCGTGCTGCGCACCTTCCATGAACTGCACCGCTACGACCGGGCCTCGCAGCGACGGGTGAAACGCACATGACGCCTTCCATGACAACACCGTCCATGCAGCCGGACTCGCAGGGCATTGCACAGGGGCATCGCGTGCTGGTGATGGCCGGTGGTACCGGCGGCCATGTGTTTCCCGCCCTGTCGGTGGCCGACTACCTGCACGGGCAGGGTGCGCTGGTGACGTGGCTGGGCACGCGCAAGGGTATCGAGGCACAACTGGTACCGGCCCGGGGTTACGCCATCGATTTCATTACCGTGCGGCCGTTGCGCGGCACCGGCATGAAGGCTCGCTGGCATGGCCTGATGCGGGTCATGGTGGCCTTCTGGGAGGCGGTGCGCATTCTGCGCCAGCGCAAGCCCGATGTGGTACTGGGGCTGGGCGGATTTGTCTCGGGGCCGGGCGGCGCGGCGGCCTTCCTGATGCGCGTGCCGCTGGCTATCCATGAGCAGAACACCGTCCCTGGCACGACCAATCGCATTCTTTCACGCCTCGCCAGCCAGGTGATGGAAGCCTTCCCCGGTACCTTCCCACCGCAACGGCATGCGCGCCTCACCGGAAACCCGGTGCGCGAAGATATCATCCGCCTGCCGGTTCCCGAGCTGCGCTTCGGCCAGCGCAAGGGCCGCCTGCGTCTGCTCATCATCGGCGGCAGTCAGGGCGCACAGGCACTCAATGAAACGGTGCCTGCCGCCGTAGCACGGCTGGATGCGGCCCTGCGCCCGGAGATCTGGCACCAGACGGGTCGCGGCAAGCAGGACGCCGCCCATACCTTATATAAAGAAGCCGGTATCGAGGCGCGCGTGGAGGAGTTTATCGACGACATGGCCAGGGCGTACGAGTGGGCCGATCTTGTCGTTGCGCGCTCGGGCGCCATGACGGTGAGCGAGATCGCCGCCGCGGGACTGGGCGCCATCCTCGTGCCCTATCCCCATGCGGTGGACGATCATCAGACCACCAATGCACAGTTTCTCGCCGATGCCGACGCGGCAAAGGTCTTTTCCGAAGAGACACTGTCGATCAGCGGTCTGGCGGACACGCTCCGTGAGTTGTTCACCGAGGGGCGCCGTCGCCTGTTGAAGATGGCGCAGGCGGCGCGTGCCCTGGCGCGGCCCGATGCCACCGAGGCCGTGGCCCTGACCTGCCTGGAGATCAGCCGTGGGCGCTAAGCTGAGAAAAGACGACAAGCCAATGTCAGATAACGCCATCCCCGGCATGGGGCCGGTGCAACGCATCCATTTCGTCGGCATCGGCGGCGTGGGCATGGGCGGTATTGCCGAGGTGATGATCAATCTCGGCTACGAGGTCAGCGGCTCGGACCTTGGCAGCAATGCCGTGACCCGGCGTCTCAGGGACATGGGGGCGCGGGTAACACAGGGACATGCGGCCGAGAATGTACAGGGCTGTGACGTGGTCGTGATCTCCAGTGCCGTGGGTGAAGACAACCCCGAAGTGGTGGCGGCGCGTGAGCAGCGTATCCCGGTGGTGCCGCGTGCGGAGATGCTTGCCGAACTGATGCGTTTTCGCTTCGGTATCGCCGTGGCGGGCACGCACGGCAAGACCACCACCACCAGCCTGGTGGCCACGGTACTGGCCGAGGGCGGGCTGGATCCCACTTTCGTCATCGGCGGCAAGCTCAACAGCGCCGGCACCCATGCACGCCTCGGTGCGAGCCGTTATCTGGTGGCGGAGGCCGACGAGAGTGATGCCTCCTTCCTGCACCTGCAACCCATGATGGCCATCGTCACCAATATCGATGCCGATCACATGGAGACTTACGGTGGTGACTTCGAACGCCTCAAGGATACCTTCGTGGAGTTTCTCCATCACCTTCCATTCTATGGGCTCGCCGTGCTGTGTGCCGACGACGCCAATATTGCCGATATCCGCGCACGCATCAGTCGCCCGGTGCAGACCTACGGCCTGAGCGAAGACGCCGACGTGCGCGCCACGGTCATCGAGCAGCACGGCAACCGCACCCGCTTCCACGTTACCAGTCGCATCACCGACTCCGAACTGGATGTGACACTCAATCTGCCGGGGCAGCACAACGTACTCAATGCCCTGGCCGCCATCACCGTGGCCCAGGAACTCGGCGTCAGCGACGCGGCCATTTGCGAGGCACTGTCCCGTTTCGAGGGTATCGGTCGACGTTTCCAGATCTACGGGGAAATGGACGTGGGTGGTAAGCAGGTGTTGCACGTGGATGATTACGGCCATCACCCCACGGAGATGGCGGCAACCCTGCGTGCCATTCGCGAAGGCTGGCCCGAACGCCGCCTGGTGCTGGTGTTCCAGCCTCATCGCTACAGTCGTACGCGCGATCTCTTTGAGGATTTCTGCCGTGTGCTCTCCGAAGTGGACGTACTTGTATTGCTGGAGGTATATGCCGCCGGTGAGGCCCCGGTGACCGGCGCCGACGGGCGCGCCCTGGCGCGTGCCATCCGCCTGCGCGGCCAGGTGGATCCACTGTTCGTGGAGGATGTCGAGGAGCTGCCACAGGTACTGGTCAACGTCCTGCAGGATCAGGACGTGCTGCTGACCCTTGGTGCGGGCAGCGTTGGCGCCATTGCGCAATCGCTGGGTGAGAAGCTCGCGGCGGTAGCGGGTGAGGCCGGGTAATGAAGCGATGACGGAAAACGGACTGCGATTCATGACGACAAGGGAACAGCCAGAGTTGCGCGGGGAACTGCGGGTCGACGAGCCCATGGCGCGTCATACCTCGTGGCGCACCGGTGGCCCGGTGGATCGTTTCTATCGACCCGCCGATGCCGAGGACCTGTGCCTGTTTCTGTCACAACTGGATAGCGCGGATGAGATATTCATGCTGGGCCTGGGGTCCAACCTGCTGGTGCGCGATGGCGGCCTGCGCGCGGTGGTGATCGCTACCAGTGGCTGCCTCAACGGATTCGAGCGTCTCGCCGGCAACCGCGTG
>DRKU01000064.1 GCA_011051615.1 Gammaproteobacteria bacterium | reverse complement strand
GGAAGACTTATCTCTTCTTCCGACGACGGGTCTTCTTCTTGGCTACCTTCTTCTTGGCCTTCTTTTTCGCCTTTTTCTTGGCTACTTTCTTCTTAGCCTTCTTCTTGGCCTTCTTTTTCGCCTTTTTCTTGGCTACTTTCTTTTTGGCTTTCTTCTTAGCCTTCTTTTTCGCCTTTTTCTTGGCTACCTTCTTCTTAGCCTTCTTCTTGGCCTTCTTTTTCGCCTTTTTCTTGGCTACTTTCTTTTTGGCTTTCTTCTTCGCCTTCTTCTTGGCTACTTTCTTCTTAGCCACGCGTTTCTTCGCTACCTTCTTTTTGGCTGCCTTCTTCTTGGCAGCGGTCTTCTTTTTCGCTTTCTTCTTGGTCGCCATGTTGCAAACCTCCAGGTTGAGCATTGAACTTTCGCAGAGTATAGCCAAGTTAAATAAAAATGCTAGTAAGTCCAGTTAAATTGCGTTTGTTGTGCGTTGTTATCACTAAAGTTTGTTGGAAAGCGTGTTGATACTGCCATGGTAGTGCCATTTTGCCTGTCGGTAGACCAGTGAAGTGGCGTTTGATTTCGTTTTTGAAACTGAAATCGCGTTTTTTGGCCGCTGGTTTGTAAGAAAACCCCTGGTTGGAGCGTCATCAGCGTAAAAATTTGTGTATAGCGGGCATGCCGTGGCGAAATTTCATGCATTGAAGGTCGCGATCACCCGCACGAACACGCCTGTTGCAAAAAATCCGGGGTGTGATTGTGCTGATCTCCGTGTCTCAGAGGTAAAAACATTGCCCGGGTTTCGATTCATGGTGCGGTTGAGGCGTACGCAGGCGAAAATTTGCCACATTGACACCACTGATGGCGCCGATGGCGCATGAATTTCGCCTTCGTGAACGTTAATTGCCATCAGACACGCGAAAATTTCCTGCCGGGGAACAATTACGAGGCAAAATTTTCTGCTTTTGCGCACATTTTCTGCTCCGGTGGGGGTAATTTTTGCCTGTATAGCAGTGTCAGGACCGTGATCAGGCAAAAATTCACACGAATCACGCGTTGTAAGGCGTTGTGAGCGCGATTTTTCGCGTTATCTACTGTTGCAGTACCTTTGAACATGTAAAAAAACGCGTGTGTTACGGCTTCTGACGCGCTGTGAACGCAATTTATTGCATGTCATGCGTGTTGAGGGCAGGAAAACCATGTTTTTTTTCCCGCACGTGCAAGTGTGGAACAAAAATTTTCACCTTTGTGCAGGACAGGTGCGAGAGTTCCTGGTGTCAACGCTTTGTATGCGGTGTTCGAGGGTCCGGCAGGCGTCCCGGCGGGCGCCAGTAGAGGTGTTCATGCGTGGCTTTCCTGTGTCGTGGGGTAACTCAAGCGATGAGACGGGTCTGCCGATAGCATTGAGTTCGGTTCGGTTGCCTGGCCCGGATGGTGTGAGGATGAAATCGGCGGCTTCGCATACGTAGTTCAGCCTGATCCGATGTGTGTGCAGCCGTTTTACCATGCGTTTACGTTCAGCACGGGCAATGGTTGCCCTGTTGCGGCGCGCCAGGCACGCACAGAGTGCGTGTTGTCAGCGGTGTATGCGTCGTGAGCGCGCCAGCAGGGGGCAGGAGTGTCGGATTTTCGACATCGTGAAAGGGGTGGGGGGGGAATGCGGACATGTTTTGCAGCATGGAACAACGCATCCAGTGCACGCAGACGTCGTAAGATTGGTGGTGCTCTGGAATATACCGTGCCAGAAATTGCAATTTGCAATTTCAAACTTCTGCGAATTGGGTTCGGCAGTACAGAAAATTGTTTACCGCCGTGTTTACGGTCGGGGGCAAAGCGGTTTCAGCGTTTCTACAGCAGTTTGAGGATGTATTCCCATTCCTTTTCGCCCACCGGCATGACGGAGAGGCGGTTTCCCTTGCGCAGCAGTGGCATGTCGGCGAGTTTTTTGTGCTGCTTGAGTTCTTCGAGCGTAATGGTGCGTCTGAACTTGCGCTCGAACTTGATATCCACCATGTACCAGCGTGGCCTGGCGGGGTCGCTCTTGGGGTCGTAGTACTTTTCCTTCGGGTCGAAGGCGGTATGGTCGGGATAGCCCTCGCGCACCACGCGCGCAATACCGACGATGCCTGGTTGCTTGCAGTTCGAGTGGTAGAAAAATACCTTGTCGCCTTTTTTCATCTGGTCGCGCATGAAATTGCGCGCCTGGTAGTTGCGCACCCCGTCCCAGTGGTCGGTCTTGCCGGGGGCGGCAGCGAGATCGTCGATGCCATAGACGTCGGGTTCGGATTTCATCAGCCAGAAGGCCATGTGGCGCGGTCCTCGTGTGGATGGCGGTGGGTTCGCCGATAGTTTAATATTCGCTAATATTCTGTTTTTGAAGCGATTTTTTTGTGAATTCCATCACAAAACGCTTGCCAATTTTTCCGGATCACTATATATATGATCGCCCTGCTTCGAATCCGTTTTTGTCAGGGGGAGGAAACTTCGGGCACGAACCGGAGTGTATACAAAAAACATAAAGAAAAAGAGGGGGAGGAAAATGAGGAGGCGTCGCCGTCGACCCGACCTGTTGTTCGTCCTTGCTGTGCTGCTTGGTCTGAGTATCCTGGTAACCGGGTTCACCCAGCAGCTTCACCAACCGCAGGAAGAGACGATCCACCTGTCACAACAATAAAAAACTGGCCCTGAGCCAGCACATGCAATAGCAGTAAGCCGGCGACAGCCGGCTTTTTTTTGTCCGCGTTTCAGTCCCGGGGGAAGCGGCGCAGTCCGTCCTCGGTGACCACCGAATTCAGCGGCACGTCCCAGGGCCTGGTCTGCAGGCTGGGGACTTCCTGCAGGGCGAAGGCCGCCCCCATGAGGTGTGGCCGGCACCAGTGGCGACGGTGGCGCAGGTAGGCGAAGCTGCGATCGTAGTACCCGCCGCCCATGCCCAGCCGGTGGCCCTCTGCATCGAAGGCCACCAGCGGCACCAGCGCCAGATCGAGAGTGAAGTTGCGATACCAGCGTAGATGGCGCCGCAGGGTCGGCTCGGGGATGCCGAAGCGGTTGGGCGCGAGCGGTGTGTCGGGCGTCCAGGGCATGAACCACAGGCGGTTTTCGTACGGCATCCCCACCACCGGCAGGTAGCATTGTCGGCCCTGCTGCCAGGCCAGTTGCATCAACGGGCGCAGGTCCATCTCTCCGTCGTTGGGCAGGTAGAAGGCCACCGCGTGGGCACGGCGAAAAACCTCGCTGTGGGCGACGTGATCAGTGAAGCGGGCAATGGCCTCGAGGCGCTGGCGCGCCGGGATCTGGCGCCGGGCCTGGCGGATCTGCTGGCGCAGCGCGTCCGGAGAACTCATGACTGGCGGTCCGTGGTGGCTGGTCGTGGTGGCATTCGGGGTGTGGGGCAGGTGGGGAGAAGTAAGTGCCCGCCACTGCCGTGGTGACCTTTGTTCTTGAACCTGAGGCTCAAGTGGGAGTAAACCACGCTGTTTCAGGCTTTCCGTTACGTGACGGACATGCACACCACAACGCTTTATCACCCCCGGGGAAATGCATTAAGGCTCAAGAAATATCCCCGGTCAGCTCACAAACAGGGCAGGCAAAACCATTGTACCCCTTTGTGGGGCCGCTTGCCTGATCGGCATCAAATTTCCAGCTGCTGGCTGTTGAACAGGGCGTGCTCGATTTTTTCCTGCAGGCGCCGCAGGCGCTTGCTGTAGCTTTCCATCCTGCCGCCACCACCTTTGGCGCCGTCCTGGGACAGCAGCTCATGGGCAATATTGAGCGCGGCCATGACGGCGATACGGTCGGCGCCCACCACCTTGCCGCTATCCCTTATGTCACGCATGGTTTTGTCCAGGTAGCGGGCCGAGGCCAGCAGGGCCTCCTGCTCGTCCTCGTCACAGCCGATCAGGTATTCCTTGTCGAGAATACTGATGGAAACGCTTGTCTGGGGCCCGTTATTCGCCATCTTCCATCGCTCTCAATCGCTCGATCATGGCCTCTACCCGGCTGCGGGCCAGTTCGGTGTTCTTCAGCAACTTGTTGCGCTCCGTTTCCAGGGAGGTCTTGTCTTCGCGCAGGGACTGGTTTTCCGTCTTGAGCCGGGTGACGGCCTCAATCAGTTCATCCACGCGTTGTTCGAGTTTTTTCAGGTCAGATTCTTCCATCGACTACCGTAGTCCGCCCGTTCTTGTTGTTCGTAATCACTATAGAGCCGGCCCGTGGCGCGGTCAACGGCCGCAAGGTCCACGCCCGACGGGGCCTCGCGCGTGCTGTGGTAAAATGGTGGCCGGTGGTCAACGAGCAGGCAGTGATGAACGAATTGACAGTGGATTTCGACGGCCTTCAGTCGCTGTTGATGGATCTGGGCAGCGTGATGGATGCCGCGGAATGTCACGGCATGTTGAGCGGCCACGCCTGCACCGGCCAGCCCTTCAACCCGGCCGATTTCCTGCCCCAGCTGGTGGTGCAGGAACTGGCACCGGAGCTGGAAAAGCGCTTTGCCGCGGAACTGGTGCACCTGCACCAGCGCATCCGTACGGAACTGGACGAGGCCATGCTGGCCTTCCAGTTGCTGTTGCCCGACGACGATGAGGAGATCGCCTGGCGCCTGCAGAGTCTCGGCGAGTGGTGCCAGGGTTTCCTGTACGGCATCACCGTCGCCGGGGTCAGCAGCGACAGCGGTTATTCCGAGGACTTCGCCGAGATCCTCGCCGATTTCATCGAGATCGGCCAGGCCGGCGACTACGAGTCCGACGACAGCGAGGAGGACGAGGCCAGTTACATGGAACTGGTGGAACACGTGCGCATGGGGGTCTTTTTGCTGGTGGAGGAACTGCGCGAGAAGGGCCTGCCACCCGAATCCCGGCAACTGCACTAGATACAGTAGCGAGTGGCGAGATTCAGGCCCTGACCTTTGCTCCTCGCCACTAGCAACTCACCCCTGATTTTAAGGCATAATGCCGCCATGCAGACTCAGGAATTCATTCGTCGTCGCCGCCACCTGATGCAGATGATGGGCGAGGGTTCGGTGGCCATTCTGCCCGCCTCGCCGGTGCGCATGCGCAACCGTGACGTGGAATACCATTACCGTCAGGACAGCGATTTCTACTACCTGACCGGTTTTCCCGAGCCGGAGGCGGTGGCGGTGTTCGCCCCCGGGCGCAAGAACGGGGAGTACATCCTCTTCTGCCGCGAGCGGAATCCGGAAGCGGAGATCTGGAACGGCAAGCGCGCCGGCCAGGAAGGGGCGGTGGAGATCTACCGTGCCGACGACTCCTTTCCCATCGACGATATCGATGACATCCTGCCCGGTATCCTCGAGGGCACGGAAAAGGTGTACTACACCATGGGGATCCATGCCGATTTCGACAAGCGCCTCATCGGCTGGGTCAACCGCCTGCGTGACCAGTCGCGCGCCGGTATGGTCACCCCGGGCGAATTCATCGCCCTCGACCACATTCTCCATGACATGCGCCTCATCAAGAGCAGCCGCGAGATCAGTGTCATGCGCAAGGCGGCAAAGATATCCGCGCGTGCGCATCGCCGCGCCATGCGCGCCTGTCGGCCCGGCAAGAAGGAATACGAGCTGGAGGCGGAGTTGTTGCACGAGTTCATGACCCATGGCGCGCGTTCCTCGGCCTATGCCTCCATTGTCGGTAGCGGTGCCAACGGCTGTGTGCTGCACTACATCGACAACCTCGCCACCATGAAGGACGGTGACCTGGTGCTCATCGATGCCGGTGCCGAGCTGGACTACTACGCATCGGACATCACGCGCACCTTCCCGGTCAATGGCCGTTACAGTCGGGCCCAGCGCGCGCTCTATGAAGTCGTACTGGCGGCGCAACTGGCAGCCATCGAGCAGGTGCAGCCGGGCAAGCACTGGAACGATCCCCATGAGGCGGCGGTGCGTACCCTCACCGAGGGGCTGGTGGAGCTCGGTATTCTCAAGGGCCGCGTTACCACGCTGGTGAAAAACGAAAAGTACAAGAAGTTCTTCATGCACCGTACCGGCCACTGGCTGGGCATGGATGTACACGACGTGGGCGACTACAAGGTGGAAGGCGAGTGGCGCCTGCTGGAGCCGGGCATGGTGCTGACCGTCGAGCCGGGGATCTACATTCCCGCCGGCAGCAAGGGCGTGGCGAAGAAATGGTGGGATACCGGGATCCGCATCGAGGATGACGTGCTGGTGACCAAAAGCGGCCACGAGGTACTCTCCATCGACGCACCCAAGGATCCCGAGGAGATCGAGGCCCTGATGGCCTGAGTCTGATATGGACAAACAGTGTAGCGATTACGATGTCCTCATCGCCGGTGGTGGCCTCGCCGGCGCGAGCCTCGCCTGTGCCCTGCGTGCGCTGCCCCTGCGCGTTGGTGTCATCGAGGCCTTTCCGTTGTCCTCGGATCGCCAGCCCAGCTTCGATGCCCGCACCGTGGCCCTGTCGTTGGCCTCTCAGCGTATCTTCGCCGCCCTCGGCCTGTGGTCCGCCATCGAAGCGGAGGGCGCGGCCGCCATCGAACACATCCATGTCTCCGACCGCGGCCATGCCGGCAGCACGCGCATGCACGCGACCGACCAGTCGGTGGCGGCGCTGGGCTACGTGGTGGAAAACCGCGTTCTCGGGCGGGCGCTGATGGCAGGGCTTGAGGACGCCGAAGGTGTGGACTATCTGTGCCCGGCAACACTGGAATCCCTGCATTTCTCCCATGCCCATGTGAGTGCCGGTATTGAGGTGGACGGTATGCAGCGCGAGGTGACCGCGCGCCTGCTGGTGGCTGCCGACGGTACCCATTCGCGGGTACGCGAGTTGTGCGGTATTCGTACCTTCGATCTGCCCTATGCCCAGCAGGCGGTGGTCGCCAACGTGCGCTGTGATCGGCCCCACCAGGGCTGGGCCTTCGAGCGTTTCAGCGGCCACGGGCCCATGGCCCTGTTGCCGCTGGCAGCGGGGGTGTTGCCCGACGGCGATGCGGCACATGGTGACTATGCGCTGGTCTGGACGCAGGACGAACGCGAGGTGGAGGCCGTGCTCGAGTGGGACGAGGCGACGTTTCTCGCGCGTTTGCAGGACGCCTTTGGCAGGCGTGCCGGCACCTTCATCGCCGCCGGGGCGCGCCAGGCCTACCCGCTTTCCATGTCGCAGAGCCGCGAACAGGTACGCGCGCGACTGGCGGTGATCGGCAATGCCGCGCATACGCTGCACCCGGTGGCGGGGCAGGGATTCAACCTGGGCCTGCGCGATGTCGCCGCACTGGCACAGGTGCTGGCCGACAACCTGACGAAACAGTCGGCCTGCGACGTGGGCGGGCTGCGCGGCCTGCAACAGTATGCGCGCTGGCGGCGGCGCGATCGCCTGCAGACCAGCTTTGCTTCCGACGGCCTGGTGCGGGTTTTCAGCAGCGATCTCCTGCCGCTGGCAGCGGCACGTAATGCCGCCATGCTGGCACTGGACGTGCTGCCACCGCTCAAGCGCTGGGCCACGCGCCAGGCCATGGGTTTTGGCGGGCGCATGCCGCGCCTGGCCCTGGGTCTGCCGCTGGTGCGCGCGGGTACGGGAGGGCGGCATGGCTGAGGACCGCCAGGTGGACATTGCCATCGTCGGTGCGGGCATGGTGGGTGCGAGCCTCGCCTGCGCGCTGGCCGACAGCGGGCTGTCCATTGCCCTGCTCGACACGCAGGCGCCGTTGCTCGAGTGGCCGCAAGCGGGTTTCGACCTACGTGTCAGCGCCATCACCCGTGCCAGTGAGCGCCTGTTTACGGATATCGGCGCGTGGCCGACCATGCAGGCGCAGCGCGTCAGTCCCTTCCGCGAGATGCACGTGTGGGATGCCGCGGGCGAGGGCACGGTGCACTTCGACAGCGCCGACGTGGGTGAGACCCACCTCGGGCACATCATCGAGAATCGCGTCATCGTCGCCGCGTTGCATACGCGCCTGGCGACGCGGGACAACGTGGCCTTTCTCTGTCCACACCGCCTGGTGCAGGTACGACGCGATGGCCGCACGACCGTGCTGTACGGTGAAGACGGCAGCCAGCTGCGTTGCGCGCTGGTGGTGGGCGCCGATGGTGGACGATCCTGGATCCGGCGTCAGGCCGCGATCCCCGTGCATGGCTGGGACTACGATCACCATGCGCTGGTCACGTACGTCAGAACGCAGCGGCATCATGCGGAGACCGCGTGGCAGCGCTTCCTGCCCACCGGGCCACTGGCCTTCCTGCCGCTCAGCGATGGCTGGAGTTCCATTGTCTGGTCCACCTCGCCGCAACAGGCCGACGCGCTGTGCGCGATGCCGGACGCGCAGTTTGCCTGCGAGCTGGAGGCCGCCTTCGAGTACACGCTGGGCACGGTGGAGGAGACCGGCCCGCGCGCGACCTATCCGCTGCGCTTCTTCGATGCCCGCCGCTATATTGCGCCGGGGCTGGCGCTGGTGGGCGATGCCGCCCATACCATGCACCCGCTGGCGGGGCAGGGTGTCAACCTCGGGCTCGCCGATGTCGCCAGCCTGGTGGCGGTTCTGCACGACGCGCTGGCGAAGGGGCGCGCCATCGGCAGTGAGGCGGTGCTGCGCCGCTATGAACGCTGGCGCAAGGCGGACAATCTCACCATGCTCGCCACCGTGGACAGTTTCAAACGCGTCTTTGGCAGCGACATGCAGACGGTGAAAACACTGCGTAACCTGGGCCTCGGGCTTGCCAACCGCATTGGCCCGCTGCGCAATACCCTCATGCGCGTGGCCATGGGGATGGAACAGTAGCGAGGAGCGAGGTTCCAGTGGCGAGTAGCGAGTGGCGAGGGCTGAGGATTTGATCTCCGTCTCAATACGGAAAAGATCAACCGCAAAGGCCGCAAAGGACCCGAAGCGGGAAACCCCTCGTTATTCCGGGGGACGCCGCGTGCAGGTACGCAGGGCGCGATCGCGCAGCGTATTGCGCCCTGCACTCGTTCCCTGTCATTGCGAGCCCGCGTCAGCGGACGCGGCAATCCGGTCAGGAGCGTCCCCCGCGAGATTGCTTCGCTGCGCTCGCAATGACGGAAATCCTCGCCACTCGCAACTAGCCACTAGCCACTGAATTATATGACCACACTCGACACCATCGCCGTTCTCATTTCACTGGCCGCGCTGTTCAGTTATCTCAACGCGCGTTTCATCCGCCTGCCCACCACCATCGGCCTGATGATCATCGCGTTGCTGTTGTCCCTGACCATGATCGCGATGGGCAAGCTGGGCTGGTCGGGCTTGCGCGATCATGCCGAGGTGTTCCTGCGTGGTATCGATTTCCACGAGACCCTCATGCAGGGCATGCTCAGTTTCCTGCTCTTTGCCGGCGCGCTGCACGTCAATCTCGCGGACCTGCGCCAGCAGAAATGGGTCATTGGCCTGCTGGCCTCGCTGGGCGTACTGATCTCCACCTTCCTTGTCGGTACGCTTACCTGGTGGGTGCTGATGGCGCTGGGTTCCCCCTTGCCCTACATCTACTGCCTCGTATTCGGTGCGCTGATCTCACCCACCGATCCCATCGCAGTACTGGGGATCCTCAAGACTGCCGGTGCGCCGAAGACGCTGGAGACCAAGATCACCGGCGAGTCCCTGTTCAACGACGGTGTTGGCGTGGTGGTGTTCCTGGTCCTGGCGGGGATCGCGGCGGGGACACAGTCTATGGATCCGCTCGCCATCGGTGCGCTGTTTGCGCAGGAGGCCATGGGCGGTGCGCTGTTTGGCTTCGTTCTTGGCTGGCTGGCCTATGCCATGTTGCGCAGTATTGACAACTACCAGGTGGAAGTGCTGATCACGCTGGCGGTGGTCATGGGTGGTTACGCGCTGGCCAGTCACCTGCACCTGTCGGGACCCATTGCCATGGTGGTGGCGGGCCTGCTCATCGGTAATCGCGGCCGGCGGCTGGCCATGTCCGATGTCACCCGTGATCACCTGGACAAGTTCTGGGAACTGGTGGACGAGGTGCTCAACGCGGCGCTGTTCGTGCTCATCGGCCTCGAGGTACTGGTGGTGGTCCTGCACCACGAATATCTTATTGCGGCACTGGTGCTGATCCCGGTGGTGCTGCTGGCGCGACTCATCAGCGTCGGCCTGCCCATTCTCGGCCTGAGCCGCTTCCGCAGTTTCACCCCCGGCGTGGTGCCCATTCTCACCTGGGGCGGGTTGCGCGGCG
Source organism: Gammaproteobacteria bacterium (assembly GCA_011051615.1). Taxonomy (GTDB): domain Bacteria; phylum Pseudomonadota; class Gammaproteobacteria; order CAMYNG01; family CAMYNG01; genus HyVt-448. The sequence continues at coordinate 17,990 of DRKU01000064.1, read as the reverse complement.
GGATCTCCGTGGCGCTGGCGCTCTCGCTGCCACTGGGCGCGGAGCGCGATATTCTCCTCTCGGTTACCTATGTCATCGTGGTGTTTTCCATCGTCGTACAGGGCATGACCATCTCGCGCCTGGTACGTCGCCTGGTGGGTGCGGGCGCGGCCTGATCCCCGCTGGCGGTACTACACTATATATATGGGCAGGTCGATATAGGGGCAGGTCGCTCCCGGTCTGCCAAACCGCTTTATAAACATGGTGCAAGCCCTTGTTTTTTGTCATGCGTGGCGGGTCGGCTTGGTTTTCCTTCCCGGGCCCCGTAAACTTGCAGTCTCAATGACCCCGCCCGTGGGAGAGACCCGGCCCCTGGCCGGGCGCCGAAGGCGCAACCCGCCCGGAATCGCTCAGGCAAACGGACCGCAGGTGGTGCATTGACTCTGGAGAGATCCCGCGCCGGACCGGCGCCGGGACACCGAAGGGGCCAAGCTCTCAGGTACACCGGACAGAGGGGCGACAACGATATGTGAGAATTCGCATGCCGCTGTCGCCCTTTTTGTTTTTCCGGTCCCTTTTCACTGGCAGTAGAAAGGCACATGAGCAAAATCATCCCGGTGTTCGACTTCTCGGACCAGCCCAATGCCGCGCGCATGCCGGCCTGGATCCGTCAGCGCCTGGGTGGTGGCCAGACCTGGCAGGACACGCAGCGTGCGGTGCACGACAATACCCTGCACACCGTGTGCGAGGAGGCCGCCTGCCCTAACCGCGGTGAGTGCTGGAGTCGCGGCACCGCCACTTTTATGCTGCTCGGCGATACCTGCACGCGAGCCTGTGGATTCTGCAACGTAAAGACCGGGCGTCCCGAGTGGTTCGACGAGGACGAGCCGCGCCGCGTGGCCGAGGCGGTGATGGCGCTGGGCCTGGATTACGTGGTACTGACCTCGGTCAACCGCGACGACCTGCCCGATGGCGGCGCCGCGATCTTTGCGCGCACGCTCATCGAGCTGCGCCGGCGCAAGCCCGACATCGGTGTCGAGTTCCTCACCCCCGATTTCAAGCATACCCAGGACAATGCCGTGGCGGTGATCATGGCGGCGCTGGACGAAGTTCGCAGTTGTCCCACTGACACGCAACTGGTCTGGGGACACAATGTGGAGACGGTGCCGTCCCTGTACCGTGAAGTGCGCAAGGGTGCCAGTTACGAAAACTCGCTCGCCCTGCTGGAGATGGCAGCGCGCCAGCCGGGGGTCGAGGCCAAGTCGGCGATCATGCTGGGCCTGGGTGAGAGCGAGGCCGAGGTCAATCGCGTGTTACAGGATCTGCGTGCGCGCGGTGTACAACGCGTCTCGCTGGGCCAGTACCTGCGCCCCACGCGCTACCACGTACCCGTACGACGCTACCTGGAGCCGGAGGAATTCGACGACTATGCACGCACCGCGCGGGCCATGGGTTTTGCCTGGGTCAAGGCCGGTCCGCTGGTGCGTTCCTCCTATCACGCCGAAGAAGAACAGGAGTCCTGATGAGCTTGCTGAAGACCCCCCTGTACGCAGCCCACGTCGCCGCCGGCGCGAAGATGGTGGATTTCGGTGGCTGGGAGATGCCCATCCACTACGGTTCACAGATCGAGGAACATCATGCCGTGCGCCGCGACGCGGGCATGTTCGATGTTTCGCACATGACGGTGGTGGATCTGCGTGGTGCGCGCGTGGCCGATTTTCTGCGTTACCTGCTGGCCAACAATATCGAACGCCTGCAGGAGACCGGCAAGGCGCTCTACACCTGCATGCTCAACGAGCAGGGCGGCGTCATCGACGATCTCATCGTCTATCACATGCACGGCAACTGGTACCGCATGGTGGTCAATTCCGCCACGCGTGAGAAAGATCTCGCCTGGATCCGCAAGCAGGCCGCGCCCTTCGAAGTCAGCGTCGAGGAGGGCAGTGGTCTGGCGATGATCGCCATACAGGGCCCCCATGCCCGTGAGCGGGTACACGCGGTACTGGCACTGGAAGAGGATGTACGCGACATGGCCCCCTTCTATGCCCGCGAAGTGGGTGACATGTTCGTCGCTCGCACGGGTTACACCGGCGAGGATGGTTACGAGATCATCCTGCCCGCGGATGAGGCCGAGGACCTCTGGCAGAAGCTGGTCGCCACCGGCGTGCGTCCCTGTGGCCTCGGTGCGCGCGATACCCTGCGCCTGGAGGCGGGCATGAATCTCTATGGCGCGGACATGGACGAGACCGTTACCCCGCTGGAGTCCGGCCTCGCCTGGACCGTGGCCTGGGAGCCGGCGACACGGGACTTCATCGGCCGCCGGGCACTGGAGAAACAGAAGGCGGACGGCGTGGCGCGCAAGCTGGTGGGCCTGGTGCTCGAAGATCGTGGCGTGTTGCGCAACCATCTCAAGGTGTTCGTCGACGGTCTCGAGGCCGGCGAGATCACCAGCGGCAGCTTTTCGCCCACCCTTGGCAAGGCGATTGCCTTCGCGCGTATCGACAGCGATGCCAACGGCAACTGCAGCGTGGAAGTGCGCGGCAAACAACTGGCGGCACGTATCGTGCGGCCCCCCTTCGTACGTAACGGCAAGCCCTGCCTGTGAAACGCGGCATGTACACTTTTTCTTGAAACTCCGGGAACAGGAGACGGTTATGAGCGATATTCCGAACGAACTTTTTTATACCAGGACCCATGAGTGGGTGCGCCGTGAAGAGGATGGCACGTTTACGGTTGGCATCACCCATCATGCCCAGGAGTTGCTTGGCGACCTGGTCTTCGTGGAGCTGCCGGAAGTGGGCGCGGCGCTGGGCGCCGGTGATGATTGCGCGGTGGTCGAGTCGGTCAAGGCGGCCTCGGATGTCTACTGTCCTGTTGCCGGTGAAATCGTTGCCGTCAACGAGGCGCTGGCGGACGAACCGGAGATCATCAACAAGGATGCGTTTGGTGATGGCTGGATCTTCCGCCTGCAACCGGAAGATCCCGGCTGTCTCGAAGACCTGCTCAATGCCGAGGCCTATGCCGAGTTGATCGCCGAGGAAGAGCACTGAGCTGCGATCCGCTTCGTCAGGTTTCCATGTTCACTGGCAGGGACGGTGTCCCCGCCGCGAGGAAGTTACCGTAATGCCGTTTATACCGCATACCGAAGACGACGTGCGCGCCATGCTGGCCGCCATCGGCGTGAAGGACATCGACGAACTGTTCGATGAAATTCCCGCCGGGCTGCGCGTCGATGGCCTGCCGGGAGAGATCCCGGTCGGTGAAAATGAAATGGAAGTCACGCGCACCATGCACGCGCGCGCGAGAGAGGACCAGCACCAGCTGTGTTTCGCCGGTGCCGGCGCCTATGACCATCATGTCCCGGCGGCAGTGTGGCAGATCGCCACGCGCGGCGAGTTCTATTCTGCCTATACGCCGTACCAGGCCGAGGCCAGTCAGGGTACCCTGCAACTGCTCTACGAGTACCAGACCATGATGTCCGGGCTGATGGACATGGAGGTTTCCAATGCCTCCCTGTACGACGGCGCCTCGGCACTGGCCGAGGCAGTGTTGATGGCCGTACGCGCCAATCGCAAGGCGAAGTCGAAGCGCATCTATATGCCACGCACGGTGCACCCGGTCTATCGTAAGGTTGTGCGTACCATCGTCACCCACCAGGGCATCGAGCTCGTCGAGCTGGATTACGACCGCAAGGGTGGGCACATCGATCCCGACAGCTTGCCGGAATCCCCCGGCGATGCCGCCGCGCTGGTGATCCCGCAACCCAACTTCTTCGGTGTGCTGGAGGAAGTGGATGCGCTCACCGACTGGGCGCATGGCCACGGCATGCTGGTCATCGCCGTGGTCAATCCACTGGTCATGTCGGTCATTCGTCCACCGGGCCGCTGGGGAAAGGACGGTGCCGATATTGCCTGTGGCGAGGGGCAGCCGCTGGGTGTACCGCTGGCCTCGGGCGGCCCGTACTTCGGTTTCATGTGTTGCCGCCAGGCCCATGTGCGCCAGATGCCCGGGCGCATCGTCGGTCGCACCGTGGATATCGAGGGACGCAGCGGTTATACGCTCACCCTGCAGGCGCGCGAGCAACACATTCGCCGCTCCAAGGCGACATCCAACATCTGCACCAACCAGGGTCTGCTGGTGACCGCGGCCACCATCCACATGGCCCTGCTCGGTCCCGCCGGGCTGGAAGCGGCGGCGCTGGCCTCACATCGTCATACGCGCGAACTGTTGCAGCAACTGGAGAGCGTGGCCGGGGTGTCAGCGGTCTTCGAACGGCCGGTGTTCCACGAGGCGGTGGTGCAACTGCCGCTGTCGGTAAGCGATATTCTGCGGCCACTGTCGGTGCAGGGGATCGTTGGTGGCGTATCGCTGGCCGGTGACTACCCGGAACTGGGTAATGCCCTGCTGGTGTGTGCCACGGAAAAACGTGGCAGCGGGGATATCGCGAGCTTTGCCGAGAACCTGCAACGGATCTTCGTGCGGCTCAATGCCCCGGCCTGTCCGGTGGCGCCGAAGTTGTAAGGTACTACGTATAGCGATACCTGAAGGCGACTGCGCCTTGATGTGAGAATAGAACCAGGATGGTGTACCTGGCGGTGTACCTTCGCCGAGACACGCAAACACCGGCATCCATGCCGGCTCGACGGCCGCATCCCTGCGGCCGACGGTCTCGTCGAAGGCATACCACCAGGTACTTACCGGGCGGAAGCTTGTTTGCAATTTCGCTCACCCGCGGCCCAGGTGATCTGAAACAGTTACAGGGAGAAAAAAAATGGCAACGATTACACTCGAAGGCAATGCCATCAATACCAACGGTGATCTGCCGGCGGTCGGCAGTTCCGCCCCGGACTTTCATCTCGTCACCACCGATCTCAACGATGTCTCGCTGGCGGATTACAGGGGCAGGAAGAAGCTGCTCAATATCGTACCCAGCCTCGATACCGGCGTGTGTGCCACCTCGACAAAGAAGTTCAACGAGCTGGTGGGTTCGCGCGAAGATGTCGTCGTGCTGATCATCTCCGCCGATCTGCCTTTTGCCATGGCGCGTTTTTGCAGTGCCGAGGGCACCGACAAGGTGGTGCCCCTGTCCATGATGCGCAGTCGCAACTTTGCCAAGGACTACGGCGTGCTGATCCAGGATGGCCCACTGGCCGGCATTACGGCACGCGCGGTGGTGGTGATCGACGAGAACGACAAGGTGCTCTATACCGAGCTGGTGCCGGAGATCACCCAGGAACCGGACTATGACAGGGCCATCGCGGCGCTGGGATAAATCAGGTTCGAGGTTCGAGGAGCGAGGGCCGAGGATCATACCCCCTCACAATACAGGCGCTGGTTGCTAGTAGCGAGTAGCGACGTTTTCGATCCCCTCCCCCTGCCCCCCTCCCGGAGGGAGGGGGAAATGACATACAGAGTCTGATAAGACCGCTCCCTCCGGGAGAGGGAGGGGGAAATGACACACAGAGTCTGATAAGACCGCTCCCTCCGGGAGAGGGAGGGGGAAATGACATACAGAGTCTGATAAGACCGCTCCCTCCGGGAGAGGGAGGGGGAAATGACATACAGGGTCTGATAAGACCGCTCCCTCTCCCTCCGGGAGAGGGAAGGGGAAATGACACACAGAGTCTGATAAGACCGCTCCCTCCGGGAGAGGGAGGGGGAAATGACATACAGAGTCTGATAAAACCGCTCCCTCCGGGAGAGGGAGGGGGAAATGACATACAGAGTCTGATAAAACCGCTCCCTCCGGGAGAGGGAGGGGGAAATGACATACAGAGTCTGATAAGACCGTTCCCTCCGGGAGAGGAATGGGGAAATGACACAGAGTCTGATAAGACCGCTTCCTCCGGGAGAAGGATGGGGTGAGGGGGTATTATCCTCAGCCTTCTCAACTCGTTACTCGCATCTGTTTTTTATTGAGGAATGAATATGTTGATCTTTGAACACAGTAAACCCGGCTGCGTCAACGGTGCGCAGCAGGCCGACAGTACTGGCGCGGACATGGCGGCGGATCTCGCCGACATCCCCGCTGAATTTCACCGCCGCGAGCGCGCGCCCCTGCCGGAGGTCTCGGAGATGCAGGCGGTGCGCCACTACACGCGCCTGTCGCAGAAGAACTTCTCCATCGACACGCATTTCTATCCGCTGGGTTCGTGCACCATGAAGTACAATCCACGCGCCTGCAACTCGCTGGCCTCCCTGCCGGGACTCATCGACCGTCATCCCCATGCGCCCGACAATCTCAGCCAGGGCATCATGGCCTGCCTGTACGAGTTGCAGGACATGCTGCGGTACATCACTGGTATGCAGGCGGTATCGTTGGCGCCCATGGCCGGTGCGCAGGGCGAGTTTGCCGGCGTAGCCATGATCCGCGCCTACCATGATGCCAGGGGCGATACTGAGCGTTGCGAGATCCTCGTGCCCGATGCCGCCCACGGTACCAATCCGGCCACCGCCACCATGTGCGGTTACAGGGTGCGCGAGATCCCCACCGATGAACAGGGCGACGTGGACATCGAGGCCCTGCGTGCTGCCGTGGGTCCCCGCACTGCCGGTATCATGCTCACCAACCCCTCGACGCTGGGTGTCTTCGAACGCAACATTGGCGAGATCGCCGCCATCGTACACGAGGCCGGTGGCCTGCTCTACTACGATGGCGCCAATCTCAACGCCATTCTCGGCAAGGTCAAGCCCGGAGACATGGGCTTCGACGTCATTCACATCAACCTGCACAAGACCTTCTCCACGCCGCACGGTGGTGGTGGTCCGGGTGCCGGGCCGGTGGGTGTCGGCGAACGCCTGCTGCCTTTCCTGCCGGTGCCCATGGTGGCGCAGGCAGACTCGGGTGATTATTACTGGCTGACGGAGAAGGAACGCCCGCAGACCATGGGCCGCCTGTCGGCCTTTGCCGGCAACGTGGGGATCCTGCTACGCGCCTGGATCTACGCCCGCATGCTCGGCCGCGAAGGCATGGAACGGGTGGCGGATTTTGCGACCCTCAATGCCAACTATCTCATGGTGCGCCTGCGCGAGGCCGGCTTCGATGTCGCCTTCCCCGAACGGCGTGCAACCCACGAGTTCATCGTGACACTCAAGGCACAGGAGAAGGAGCTGGGCGTGACCGCCATGGATTTCGCCAAGCGCCTGCTGGACTATGGTTTTCATGCGCCGACCACCTATTTCCCGCTGCTGGTGCCCGAGTGCTTGCTCATCGAGCCCACCGAGACCGAGTCGCGCGAGACGCTGGACGGTTTTGTCGAGGCCATGAAATCCATCCTCCAGGAGGCACGCAGTAACGTGGAACAGGTGCGCACCGCGCCACATACCATGCCGGTGCGCCGTCTCGATGACGTGCGTGCGGCCAGGGAACTGGATCTGCGCTGGCAGGCGGTAGAGAATAGCTGAATCGTACAGACAGGGTGGCCTGCCGTTATACGGTTGTCGGGTAGCGTGTCGTACGTGCTTCGATGCGGAATCTGGAGAAACTGGGACATGAAACCGGGACACACGGGACTGACACGTATCATCAAGGCCTTCGGCTTCTCCATGCAGGGCCTGCGTGCGGCCTACCGACACGAGTCGGCCTTTCGTCAGGAGGCATGGCTGTTCATCGTGCTGTTTCCCGTCGCCTTCTGGCTCGGCACTACGCCCGTGCAGATCGCCCTGCTGGCAGGCAGCCTGTTCCTGGTACTGGTGACCGAGTTGCTCAACAGCGCCATCGAGTCGGTCGTCGACCGCGTCGGCAGCGAGCCTCATGAACTGTCCGGACGCGCCAAGGACATTGGCTCGGCGGCGGTGTTCATTGCCCTGATGAATGTCCTTGTGATCTGGGGTCTGATAATATGGGCGCGTTGCACCGCCTGAACAACAAGAAACGGAGTACGTCATGTCCGCCCTGATCTGTGGATCTTTCGCCTATGACACCATCATGGTGTTTCACGACCAGTTCAAGAATCATATCCTGCCCGACAAGGTGCACATCCTCAACGTGTCCTTTCTCGTGCCGGACATGCGCCGCGAGTTCGGCGGTTGCGCGGGCAATATCGCCTACAACCTGAAACTGCTCGGTGGCGATCCCCTGCCCATGGGCACGGTGGGTAGCGACTTCGCCCCCTATGCCGAGTGGATGGACAAGTGCAGCATTCCACGCGACCACGTGCGCGTCATGGATGAGACCTACACGGCGCAGGCCTTCATCACTACCGACATGGATGACAACCAGATCACGGCTTTCCATCCCGGTGCCATGAGTCTCGCCCATGAGAACCAGGTAGGTGATGCCGAGGGCGTAAAGCTCGGCATCGTTTCCCCCGATGGCCGCGAAGGCATGATCGAGCATGCTGCCCAGTTCGCCGAGGCGGGGATCCCCTTCATCTTCGATCCTGGTCAGGGCCTGCCCATGTTCGATGGCGAGGAACTGATGACCTTCATCGAACAGGCTACCTGGCTGACGGTCAATGACTACGAGATGCAACTGGTACAGGAACGTACCGGCAAGGCGCCCGGTGAGCTGGCGCAGATGCTCGACGCACTGATCGTCACGCGCGGTGGTGAAGGTGCAGTGATCTACAACAAGGACCACCGCATCGAGATCCCGGTGGTGGCCACCGACAACATGAACGATCCCACTGGTTGTGGTGACGCCTTCCGCGGTGGCCTGCTGTATGGGCTGATGAACGACATGGACTGGGAAACGACCGGACGTATCGCTTCGTTGATCGGCTCACTCAAGATCGAGCAGCACGGCACACAGAACCACCGTTTCACGGTGGACGAGTTCCAGGCGCGCTTCGAGACCGAGTTTGGCTATCGTTATCAGGCGTGAGGTGGATCACCTGGCCGCGTGTGCGGCAAGGATCTCGGCCAGTTCGGCGAAGGAATAGCCCACCACGCTGACTGACTGGCGGCGGCCCTTGACCGTGATCTCCTGTTCCCGCCCACTCCAGTGCACTTCCGGTAATTGTCGATAGGCGGTGCGTCCCATGACGATGTCTGTGCCCAGGTCCTTGCTGGCGCTCTCCAGCCGGAAGGCCAGGTTGACCGTATCACCCACGGCAACGCCATCACGACCCACGTCGACCGCTGCCATGCCGGTATGGATACCAACACCAATGTTCAGCGTGTGGCCGAGATCGGCAAATTCCGTATTGAGGCGATCGCAGGTGGAACGAATGGCCTGCGCACAGCGCATACTGGTGAGCAGAGTGCCCAGTGGATCCTTACCGTTATTCCAGCGCGCATAGATGCAGTCACCAATGAACTTTTCGATGACGCCACCGGAACTGCGTACTTCCTCGCGCAGACCCTGTGTCCAGGCGCTCATCAGCCGTGTCAGCGCATCGATGGAGACATCCTCGGCCAGGCGCGTGTAGTCACGGATATCGGAGACCAGGATGGTGATCTTGCGTACCTGTACCTCACTGTGCTGGCGGGTGATATCCTGTGTCGGTGGTTCGTCATCCAGTTTGTCAGGTTGCCGGAAGTAAATTTCATAGCGCCAGATGGCGATAGTATCGCCGTCCCTCAGTACCACCGGTTCGTCGATGCGTTGTCCGTTGACATAGCTGCCATTGAAACTGCCACCGTCGAAAAGCAGGTAGTTGTCGTGGGACACCTGGCGGATGAGGGCATGGTTGCGCGACACATGTTGATCGGGCAGAACCAGGTGATTGTGGCTGCCGCGGCCGATGGTGAGCACGTCGTCACAGCTGAGCTCGATTATTCTGCCGTCGATGTTGGCCTGAATGGTAGCGGTCATGGGTGCCCTGCGAGCTCCTTGTGAATACGCACGTTTCCTGCAACACATCGAATACGGTTGAGGGTCAATGTCACAAACCGGTTTTCACCATTGCGATCGAGATCACATATCACGCAACAGCCAGACATGGTCCAGATTATGGCCCAAGTTTAGGACGAATATCTGGCCAATGCACCACCCCTTCCGGGTTAAAACCGAAGGGTGGGGTGCCGTGGTGGGAATGATGGAAACGGGGATTGATGCCATTCAGTCGCCTGTAGCGGCAGCGTACGTATGCAGTCGGTATTCCGTTGCTCAATGGGGCAGACGCCTGCGCAGGGCCTTGAAGAACCCGCGAATACGTCGCGCGTTGGTGCCGCCGTCGCTGCCGCTGCCAAAACGCGAGGCGGAACGCATGTCGATGCGGCTGCCACCGTCCTCGGTGGCGGTAATATGTATGACGACATCATCGCTGAATCCAAACCAGAACGTCCTGTCCGTTGCCTCGATATGGCGGGCTTCGCAGTTTTCCTCCCATATCTCCCAGTCCTTGTCACGCACCACCTCCAGCGCCAGTTCACAGGCGCGATCCGGCGGGATATCCACCAGCAGCGGCTCGATGTCGGGATAGAACTCCATCTGAAAGGCACTGCCGCTGACCTCGTCATATACGCGGGAATTGGGTGCGGCCCAGAATTCCGGTGGTTTGTCGGGATCCGTACTGATATCTACCATGGGGGGGAAGTTGTTCTTGGCTTCCTGCCAGAAATACAGAAAGCTCAGGGTGGGGACAGTGATGACGAGCCCCAGCAGGCTGATGAAGAATCCACGTCGCAGGCTGCCCGGGCGCGTGGCAATGGCACTGTACATGCTGAGCACGGTACCGGCGATAAATCCCCCTGCGGCGGCTTTCAGGATCACCACCGCGGCGTCGAAGTTCCAGAAGCCAAAGCGACTCCCCAATGGGGCGGCGATGGCCGCCAATAACGACAGCAGTACCAGCCCCAGGGCGGTCAGTGCAGGTTTGTAAAATGTGTGGCTGCGATCGTGTGCGTCAGGCATGCAATACTCGGGAAACATCTATCATGTCTGCCGGTATAGACATGAAATTCGGTGTTGGGTTCCTGTACTATCTAAACGAGCCTGACTGGAATCACCCCTGTCTTCGCGGAGAGAGCACCGGGATAGCACGGTAAACGTCGATACGACAGGCATAGTGGAGACTCATGGAAGCCCATACTTTCTTTCTCTACCTGTTGATCATCCTGCTCACGGCGCGCATCTTCGCCGAGCTGGCGGTGCGCCTGCAGGCGCCTTCGGTGATCGGTGAACTGCTCGCCGGCGTGGTCCTTGGCCCAAGCCTGCTCGGCTGGTTGTCGCCACTGGAGGCCATCAAGCTCATGGCAGAGATCGGCATCATCCTGTTGCTCTTCGAGGTGGGGCTGGATACCGATATACGCCGTCTCGTACGTACCGGAGGCAAGTCGGTCGTCGTCGCCATCGTCGGCTTCGTCCTTCCCATGGTACTGGGATTTGCATTGGGCTACTGGGTATTTGAACAATCCCTGCTGGTGGCACTGTTCATTGGCGGCACATTGACCGCCACCAGTATCGGCATCACTGTGCGCGTGCTGACTGATCTCAAACGCCAGCATTCCCTCGAAGGCCAGGTGGTGCTGGGTGCGGCGGTTCTCGACGACGTGCTCGGTGTTATCGTGCTGGCCCTGCTCTACGAGTTCTCGGTGGGTGGCGGCATCAGCCTGGTCAATACCGGTAAGGTACTGGTTTTCGTCGCTGCCTTCTTTGTGCTGGCGCCCATCGCCGCCCAGATAATCTCGTTGATTATCAAGCGCTTCGATGCCGTCAGCGAGATCCCGGGCCTGTTGCCCACCACCATCGTCTCGCTGGTGCTGTTCTTTGCCTGGCTGGCCGATGCCGTAGGTGCACCGGAACTGCTGGGCGGGTTTGCCGCCGGGCTGGCCCTGTCACGACGTTTTTTCCTGCCCTTTGGTATCGCCCTGCGTACCGATCCGGATTTTGCCGATCGCATCGAGGGGCAGATGAAGCCCATCATTCACCTTTTTACGCCGATCTTCTTCGTCTACGTCGGCCTGTCGCTCAACCTGCGCGAGATCGACTGGGGTTCAGGTTTTATCTGGATCTTTTCCAGCTCACTATTCGTCGCCGCAGTTGCCGGCAAGCTCATCGGTGCTTTCCTGATCCGCGAACCCTGGTCGCTGCGCTGGGTCATCGGCATCGCCATGATCCCGCGTGGTGAGGTCGGGCTGATCTTCGTCGAGCTGGGGCGCGTCAGCGGTATCTTCAACAATGAGATCTACGCGGGTCTCGTGATCGTCATTGCCCTGACGACCCTGTTGTCTCCCCTGATGATGAAATGGTTCTACGGGCGCTTTGGCTCAAGGCTCCCTGCCACTTCTGTGTGACAGTTGATACATACTCAGGCATTTCACCCTCGTAGACTGGTCCCGCTCTGGATGAACTGTTTGAAGGGGGAAGCACAATGAATGCCATCCGTGCCACAATGTTTTCCGCCTCGGCCATGTTATGGCTGAGTTACTGGCTGTCCGACTGGAATGTCCACTGGCTGGCCTACCTGCCGGCCGCCATGCTGGCCATCGCCGCCGTCGTCGGTTTCTGTCCGGCTACCTGGTTCTACGGCAAGATCGGTTTCAAGCCCAGCAGTCTCAAGTAAGACAGCTGTCCTTCCACCGGGGCCGCGGCTTGCGGTCGTGTGCCCCGGCACGTCATTTCTTGCGCAAATATTCCTCGAACGCGTCGAGACTGTCCACCGGCGCCCGGCAGCGCGTGCCGCTGCACCACCACGCGCGTGGTTTTCCGCCGTCAGTTCGGCGTTCGGCCAGCAGGCCGCTGACCCTGGCCGTATCGGGAACGGCCAGCGCCAGGCGCCGGGGATGATAGCCCTGCCGGGCAGCGCGCAACCAGGTTCGAAGTTCGTTTTCATCGCTACCGCGAATGATCAGCAGCGTTGGCGGGAAGCAGTATTCTTCCAGTGCGCGCAGCATACCGCAGTGGGCGTGGGGAAACTGTTGCAGGGCGGGCCAGGCACAGCGCAGGGTACGTTCGGCGGCAGCGAGGAAGCGGGTTTCACCATTGATGTGACCGAGGCGGGCGAGCACCGTGGCGGCGACGGCGTTACCGGCCGGGGTAGCGTCGTCGCTGAAGGGCTTGGGCCGCTGGATGAGATGCTCGTGATCGTGGGCGGTGAAGAAGAAGCCACCATGCTCCCGGTCTTCGAAGTGCGCCAGCAGGCTGTCGGCCAGTTGTGTCAGCAGGGCATAGTCGGTATCGCGCCAGCGTGCCTGTAACAGTTCCAGCAGGCCGTCCATGACAAAGGCATAGTCGTCGAGGCAGCCCATGAGGCGCGCCCGCCCGTCCTTGCAGGTGGCGTGCAGGCGGCCGTCATGCAGCAGGGTGTCCCGGATGAAATCCACCGCACGTGTGGCCGAGTCGATCCAGTCCGGCCGGCCGAAGATGCGACCGGCGATGGCCATGCCGCGGATCATGAGGCCGTTCCAGGCGGTGAGGACCTTCTCATCCCGCCCGGGGCGCACGCGCCGCTCGCGCGCGGCGAACAGTTTCGCCCGCGCGCTGTGCAAGCGCTCGCGCACGGTGTCTTCATCGAGGCCCAGTGCCGCGGCGACGCTGTCGGTGGAAGCGTGCACGCACAGGTGCCATTTGCCCTCGAAGTTAGGCGTGCCGTCGAGGCCATAGATGCGTTCGGCCACGGCGAGTTCGTCTTCATCGAGCAGTGCGGCGATCTCCTCGCGTGTCCACGCGTAGAACCTGCCTTCCTCACCCTCGGAGTCGGCGTCCAGCGTCGCGTAGTATCCGCCTTCGGGTGACTGCATCTCGCGCATCACCCATGCGGCGGTCTCGTCGCAGATGCGCGCGAAGGTCACTTCGCCGGTGGCGGCGTGGGCCTCGGCATAGAGGGCGAGCAGCGGACCGTTGTCGTAGAGCATCTTCTCGAAGTGGGGGATCTGCCACTCGGCGTCCACCGAATAGCGGCAGAAGCCGCCACCCAGTTGATCGTAGATGCCGCCCGCGGCCATGGCGAGCAAAGTATGTCGCGCCAGTTGCAGGGCGGTGTCGTCCGGTGTGCTCGCGCGCGTCGCGGCCCAGTGGCGCAGCAGGCGTTCGATGCTGGTGGGATGGGGGAATTTGGGCGCGCCGCCAAAGCCGCCGTGGACGCGATCGCTGTCGGCTTCCAGTTGCCGGCGTGCGGCGTCCAGTGGCGTGGTGTTGAGCTCGGCGCCGGCAGCGGCATCGCCGCCGCCCGGGTTCATGTTTCTCAGGACAGCGGCCAGCTCTGTGTTCTGGCGATCGATGTCGGCGCGATGTTCGCGGTAGAAGTCGTGCACCCGTTGCAGGATCTCGGTGAATGGCGGCATACCGTGGGCGGCGCGCGGCGGGAAATAGGTGCCGATGAAGAAGGGCAGGTGATCGTCGGGGGCGAGGAAGGCGGTCAGGGGCCAGCCGCCAGGGCGGCGGTTGAGCAACTGGTGGGCCGACTGGTAGATCTTGTCGAGATCGGGGCGCTCCTCGCGGTCCACCTTGATGTTGACGAACAGGGTGTTCATTACCTCGGCGGTGGCCGGGTCCTCGAACGACTCGTGGGCCATGACGTGGCACCAGTGGCAGGCCGAGTAGCCGATGGAGAGCAGGATGGGTTTGTCCGTCTCGCGTGCCAGCGCCAGGGCTTCCTCGCCCCACGGATGCCAGTCCACCGGGTTGTCGGCGTGTTGCAGCAGGTAGGGACTGGTTTCCTCGCGCAGGCGGTTGGGCATGGGGCGTTCCTGTGGCTCGGGTGCGGATCGGGGCGGCGGACCGCCGCGCGCCACTATAGCTTATCCTGTCGCGGGCAAACACCGACGCCGGGGCGGGTTAACCGACAAAGGTAACCGGGGACAAACCGGTAGCGCCTGCGGAAACACGCTGTAAATACATCCATGTACGCTCGACGGCGGCGGCCGCTCCGGGCATCCTGCCCTCTCGCGGCACTTGTACGTCCCTGTACATCGTCCGTGCCGCCGACGGTTTCCTTCGGCGCTACCGCTTTGTCACGTATCGGCTCGCGGGGCCAAAAACAGATGCACGGTGCGGCCGCCTCGGGTAACGTATGCGCCTCAGTCACCCTGTCGAAAAAGGCCCCCGCCATGAGCGCCGCTGATCACCTGCCGCCCCTGCAACTGAAGAAGAACGAAGACCGCCGCATCCGCGCCGGGCACCTGTGGATCTACAGCAACGAAGTGGACACCGCGCGCACGCCCCTCAAGGGCCGGGAATCCGGTGGGCTGGCCAACATCACCGATCACCGCGGCAAGCCGCTCGGCACCGCCTACGTCAATCCCCACAGCCTGATCAGCGCGCGTCTCATCAGCCGCCGGGCCGACACGCGTCCCGACCGCGACTGGTTCGCGCGGCGCATCACACGCGCCCTGGTTCTGCGCCAGCGTCTCTACGACGCGCCGTACTATCGCCTCATCTACGGCGAGAGCGATGGCCTGCCGGGCGTGGTGGTGGATCGCTTCGGCGACGTGCTGGCGGTGCAGATCACCACGCTGGGCATGGAGATGATGGGCGAGCTGTTTCTCGATGCCCTTGACGCGGTGCTGGAACCGGCGGTGATCATCCTGCGCAACGATTCCGCGGCGCGCGAACTGGAGGGCCTGGAGACCTACGTGGACTGCGTCAAGGGGGAGCTGCCCGAGCAGGTGCTGGTGCGCGAGAACGACACCGAGTTCGCCTTTGCCGCCGCCGGCGGGCAGAAGACCGGCTGGTTCTTCGACCACCGCGACAACCGGCGCCAGTTGCAGACCCTGGTACGGGATCGCCGCGTCCTCGATGTGTTCAGCTACGTGGGTGCATGGGGCATCGAGGCGCTCAGCGCGGGGGCGTCCGAGGTCGTCTTCGTCGACAGTTCGGCCACGGCGCTGGCGCAACTGGAAGCCAACCTGCAACGCAACGGTCTCGCCGCGCAGGCCACGCACAAGGGTGACGCCTTCGCCGTGCTCAAGGGCCTCATCAACGACGGCGAGCGCTTCGACGTGGTGGTGGTGGATCCTCCGGCCTTCATCAAGCGGCGCAAGGACATGAAAGCCGGGCAGGAGGCCTACCAGCGCATCAATCGCCTCGCCCTGCGCCTGCTCGGCGAGGACGGCATCCTCGTATCGGCCTCGTGTTCCTGGCACCTGTCGCGCGAGCAGTTGATCAACGTGGTGCGCCACGCCGGGCAGCAGGCGGGTCGGCTGGTGCAGATCATTCATCAGGGCCATCAGGGCGGCGACCACCCGGTGCTGCCGGCCATGAGCGAGACCGACTACCTCAAGGCCTGTTTCTGCCGTGTGATATGATCGACGGCAAGCCACAGGATCCCGTTCATGACCGTTGATTTTACCGGCGTTGCCTTTACCGTCTTTGGCGTTCCCATCTACTGGTACGGCATCATGTATCTCGTCGCCATCAGTGCCGGCTGGTGGCTGGGCCGCTACCGTATCCGCAAGTATCCCCAGTGGGGTTGGAGTGCGCAGCAGATGGACGACCTGGTGTTCTATGCCGCGCTGGGCATCATTCTCGGTGGGCGCATCGGCTACCTGCTGTTCTACGATCTCGGTCGCCTGCTCGACGAGCCCACCCTGTTTGCCATGCTCAAGCGCATCGTCGCCATTCGTGATGGCGGCATGTCCTTCCACGGCGGTCTGCTCGGCGTCATGTTCGCCTGCTGGCTGTTCGCGCGCAAACAGGGCTGGGCATATTTCAAGGTCATGGACTTCATCGCCCCGCTGGTGCCGCTCGGCCTCGGCGCCGGGCGCATCGGCAACTTCATCAACGGCGAGCTGTGGGGCAAGCCCACCGATCTGCCCTGGGGCATGATCTTCAAGAAGGCCAACGACGGCCTGTTGCGTCATCCCAATCCCCTCTACGAGGCCTTTCTCGAAGGACTGGTGCTGTTCGTGGTGCTGTGGTGGTTCTCCAGCAGGCCGCGCCCGCGCATGGCGGTGGCGGGAATGTTCGCCGTGCTCTACAGCGTCTTCCGCTTCGGCATCGAGTTCGTGCGCATGCCCGACGCCCACCTCGGCTACCTCGCCTTCGACTGGCTGACCATGGGCCACCTGCTCACCCTGCCCCTGCTGGCGCTCGGTATCTGGTTGATCTGGAAGGCTTATTCCCGGCCCGTGTACGACACTGCCGGAGACCCCGGTGACGAGAAGGGGGGCAGGAACAGGGGAAAGGGGCGCGGGGCGTGATAAACTGACGGCCACGGAAAAGGGGCGACAGAACTCAGAGGGGGAGACCAGCAGTGCGGCAGTATCTCGATCTCATGCGCCATGTGCGCGACCACGGCGTCGAAAAGGGCGATCGCACCGGCACCGGCACGCGCAGCGTCTTTGGCTACCAGATGCGCTTCGACCTGGCCGAGGGCTTTCCGGTGGTGACCACCAAGAAACTGCACCTGCGCTCCATCATCCACGAACTGCTGTGGTTCCTCCGGGGTGACACCAACATTCAGTATCTCAGGGACAACGGCGTCTCCATCTGGGACGAGTGGGCCGACGAGAACGGCGATCTCGGTCCGGTGTACGGCTCCCAGTGGCGCTCCTGGCCCACCGCCGACGGGCGGCATATCGACCAGATCAGTCAGGTCATCGCGCAGATCAAAACCAATCCCGACTCGCGGCGCCTCATCGTCAGCGCGTGGAACGTGGGCGAGATCGACAACATGGCCCTCCCGCCCTGCCACGCCTTCTTCCAGTTCTACGTCGCCGAGGGCAAGCTGTCCTGCCAGCTCTATCAGCGCAGTGCCGACATTTTCCTCGGTGTGCCCTTCAATATCGCCTCCTATGCCCTGCTGACCATGATGGTGGCGCAGGTCACCGGTCTCCAGCCGGGCGAGTTCATCCATACCCTGGGTGATGCACACCTGTATTCCAATCACCTGGAACAGGCCGACGAACAGCTCTCACGCCAGCCCTTCCCCTTGCCGATCATGAAGATCAATCCCGAGGTGGACGACATCTTTGCCTTCAGGTTCGAAGACTTCGAACTGGTGGGTTACGAATGTCATCCGCACATCAAGGCACCGGTGGCGGTCTAAATACGTGTTCCAAATCCCCGATCACATGAAACAACGGATTACATCATTTGCCTGTCTCTCACCGGGGCGGCGTTTACGGACACGCGGTAAATACGTCCCTGTACGCTCGACAGCCGCATCCCTGCGGCTGACGGTCCG
>DRKU01000063.1 GCA_011051615.1 Gammaproteobacteria bacterium | reverse complement strand
TGACGAAAAAACAGTAACGAGTGGCGAGTGCTGAGGATCGGGGCACCGAGGTCCCTGTGGGAGAGGGGGCCGCTTTTCATTTTTCTGCGCTTTCCCGGCAAAAACGGATTTCTCAATCCGGTTTTCTCGCCACTGGCAACTCGCTACTCGCAACTGTTCTTAATGTGCCTCGTCCCAGTTGCTGCCCACGCCGATATCCACCACCAGCGGCACGGCCAGGTCCGCCGCGCCGATCATGGCCTCGCGCAGCAGGCCGGTGATGTCCTCCACCGCAGCGGCGTTCACTTCCAGCACCAGTTCGTCGTGCACCTGCATGATCATGCGCGCCTCCGTGCCCCTTCCCTGCAGGCGACGGTCCACGTCGATCATGGCGCGCTTGATGATATCGGCGGCGGTTCCCTGCATGGGGGCATTGATGGCGGTGCGCTCGGCGTACTGACGGCGCGGCACGTTGGATGAGTTGATCTCCGGCAGGTAGAGACGACGACCGTAGACGGTCTCCACGTAACCCTGTTCCCGCGCCAGCTTGCGCGTACGCTCCATGTAGTCCTTCACGCCGGGGTAGCGTTCGAAGTAGCGGTCCACGTACTGCTGCGCCTCGCCACGGCCGATCCCCAGTTGCTTCGCCAGACCGAAGGCCGACATGCCATAGATCAGACCGAAGTTGATGGCCTTGGCCGAGCGACGCTGCTCGCTGGTGACGGCCTCGGTATCGATGCCGAAGACCTCCGCCGCCGTGGCGCGATGAATATCGGCACCGCGGGAGAAGGCCTCCAGCAGGCCCCTGTCGCCGGACAGGTGCGCCATGATACGCAGTTCGATCTGGGAGTAGTCCGCGGCCAGGACCCGGCACCCGTCGGGGGCAACGAAGGCCTGGCGGATGCGCCGTCCTTCCTCGGTGCGCACGGGGATGTTCTGCAGGTTGGGATCCGAGGACGACAGGCGCCCGGTGGCGGCCACCGCCTGATGATACGAGGTATGCACGCGGCCAGTGTGCGGGTTGATCATCTGTGGCAGCTTGTCGGTATAGGTGGACTTGAGTTTGGCCAGCGAGCGGTGTTGCAGGATCAGTTGTGGCAGTTCGTGGCCCTGTTCGGCGAGCTCCTGCAACACCGACTCGGCGGTGGAGGGCTGGCCTTTCGGCGTCTTGCTCACCACCGGCAGGCCCAGTTTTTCGAACAGGACCGTCTGCAATTGTTTGGGCGAACCGAGATTGAACTCCTCGCCGGCCATGGCAAAGGCCTGTTGTTCGAGTTCGGCGATGCGCTGTTCCAGTTCACGGCTCTGTTCGGCGAGCATGGCACTGTCGATGAGCACACCGGTACGCTCCATGCGCGAGAGCACCGGTACCAGCGGCATCTCGATGTCACGAAACACGCCCACCAGGCGTTCGTGCTGCTGGAGTTGCGGCCACAGGGTCTGATGCAGGCGCAGCGTAATGTCGGCATCCTCGGCGGCATAGGGCGCTGCCTGCTCGATGGGCACCTGGTCGAAGCTCACCTGCTTTGCGCCCTTGCCGGCGATGTCTTCGTAGTGAATGGGATCGTGGGTGAGGTACTTGAGCGCCAGTGAATCCATGTCGTGGCGCGAGGCGGTGGAGTCCAGCACATAGGATTCCAGCATGGTGTCGTAGGCGATGCCACGCAGCTCGATGCCATGGCGCGCCAGCACGCTCATGTCGTATTTCAGGTTCTGCCCCACCTTCTGTTGCGCGGCGTCCTCCAGCAGGGGACGCAGCTTTTCCAGCACGGCCTCGCGCCCCAGTTGGGCCGGCGCGCCCTCATAGGTATGCGCCAGCGGCACGTAGGCCGCCCGGCCGGCTTCCACTGCGAAGGACACGCCGACGATGTCGGCCTCCATGTAGTCGAGACTGGTGGTCTCGGTATCGAAGGCGAACAGGTCGGCCTCCCGCAGGCGGTCCAGCCAGGCATCGAGCTCCGCCATGTCGAAGAGGGTCTCGTAGTGTGTCGTTTCCACGGACGCGGGCAGACTGGCGGCGGCGGCATGATCATCGTCGCCAGAGGCGGTGGCGGCCAGACCCTCGCCACGCAGCACCTCGGCGAGCCAGGTTCGGAACTCCATGCGCGAGAACAGATCGCGCAGCGCCTCGCGATCCGGCTGGCCGCGGTGCAGGGTATCGGGGCGTACATCGAGTGGTACGTCGCGCCGGATGGTCACCAGCTCGCGCGACAGGGGCAACTGGTCGAGGAAAGCACGCAGGTATTCGCCCACCTTGCCCTTGATCTCGTCGGCATGGGCAACGATGTTGTCCAGGTCACCGTATTGCTGCAGCCACTTGACCGCCGTCTTGGGCCCCACCTTGTTGACACCGGGAATGTTGTCGGAGGTATCGCCGATGAGGGTCAGGTAGTCGACGATGCGCTCGGGCGGTACACCGAACTTCTTCTCCACGCCCTCACGATCGAGGAAGCTGTCGTCCATGGTATTGAGCAGGCTGACATGATCGGTCACCAGTTGCGCCATGTCCTTGTCGCCGGTGGAAATGATGGTCTCCATGCCCATGGCATCGGCCTGGGTGGCCAGCGTGCCGATCACGTCGTCGGCCTCGACACCGGGGATGCACAACAGGGGCAGGCCCATGGCGCGCACGATGTCATGGATGTCTTCGATCTGGTGGGCCAGGTCCTCGGGCATGGGCGGGCGATTGGCCTTGTAGTCGGCATAGAGATCGTTGCGGAAGGTCGGCCCTTTGGCATCGAAGACCACGGCGATGTGTTCGGGGTCGTAGTCCTTAAGCAGCTTGCGCAGCATGTTGGTGACGCCGTAGACGGCGCCGAGGTGCTCGCCCTTCGAATTGCGCAGGTTGGGCATGGCATGGTAGGCGCGAAACAGGTAGGACGAACCGTCCACCAGGATCAGGGGTTTGTCGTTTTTCTTGGTCATCGTTGCCGGGCCGTGGTCGTTGAACTCATTTCAGGCGCCGCCGTTCGCTACGGGTGCGTGCGGGGGGCGGCAGCATGCGGGTCATGCCCTGCATGGACATCCCGGCGTGCATTATCCCCTGTTCCGATCCGCGATACGAAAAAATATTGCCGTCCGCCCCGCCCGTGCGCGGGTTTTGCCCGGCCCGGCTTATCATTGCCGTGCAAACGCGCTACCCTTTGCCTATGGATGACAAGAGCAAGTTCGAACACCCCGGCTTTCTGCCCATCAACGACGCCCTGCTCACGCGCGAGTCGTGGAAGATCTTCCAGATCATGGCGGAATTCGTCGAAGGCTTCGAGCGCCTGGCACGCATCAAGCCCTCGGTGAGCATCTTCGGCTCGGCGCGCACCGCGCCCGACCACCCCTGGTACCAGCTTACCGTGGACATCGCCCGCGCCCTCTCCGATGCCGGTTTCTCGGTGGTCAGCGGCGGCGGTCCCGGCATCATGGAGGCCGCCAACAGGGGCGCCCACGAGGGCAAATCGCCGAGCATCGGCCTCAACATCCAGCTGCCCCACGAACAGTCGAGCAACCCCTACCAGGACATCAGTCTCAACTTCCGCCATTTCTTCTCGCGCAAGGTGATGTTCGTCAAATATGCCGCCGCCTACGTGGTCATGCCGGGCGGCTTCGGCACCCTCGACGAGCTGGCCGAGATCCTCACCCTGGTACAGACCGGCAAGACGCGGCGCATCCCCATCATCCTCGTGCATGCACCCTTCTGGGAGGGGCTGGTGGACTGGCTGCGCGATACCCTGGTCACCGAGGGCACCATCGATGCCGACGACCTCGACCTGTTCCGCATCCTCGACACCCCGGATGCCATCATCGATGCGATTTTCGACCATTACGAGCACCGTGGTTTCGAGCCTTCCGAGGAAGAAACCCGTATCATGCTCGATCTCTGACGCCAATCCAGCGAGTCTGTGCCATGTACACACGTCTATCCCTGTTCATCATCGCCCTCGGCCTGACCCTGGCCACCGCCGCCCTCGCCGCGGACACGGACGTGGCCGAGCTGCCGCCGCCCCCGCAACCGGCCCCCGCCAGCGTGCCCGGCGCCGATCCCGCCGTGGCCGAGGCGCGTGCCACGGAACCCGAACCGGAACCCGAGCTGAGTGGCGAGCCGGAGGTCACCATCGTCCACCGCGATGGCGCCACGGTAGAGGAATACCGCGTCAACGGCCAGCTTCGCTACGCCAGGATCACCCCCAGCCGGGGCGCCCCCTACTACATGTTCGATTCGGACGGCGACGGCGCACTGGATACCCGTTACGATGATCTGGATAATCCCCCCATCAATCAGTGGATCCTGAAACGCTGGTGACGCATGCCGGGCTCACCGCCCGGGCACGCGACAGGACAACGGAGACAGGGCCAGGTACCCCCCGCAGGTTTTTATGTCGGTCTACACCACAATCGAGCACGACGAGCTCGTGGACTTTTTGCGCCGTTTTTCCCTCGGTGAATTGATCGATTTCGCCGGCATCAGTGCCGGCATCGAAAACACCAACTACTTCGTCACCACCACCGCGGGTGAGTATGTGCTGACGATTTTCGAGGAACTGACCGCCGAGGAGCTGCCTTTCTTTCTTGACCTCATGGCCTTTCTCGCCGAGCACGGGGTACCCAGCGCCCATCCGCTGGCCGACCGCGAGGGCCGCTACCTGCAGGCGTTCAAGGGCAAGCCCGCCGCCCTGGTGCAGCGCCTGCGCGGCCACAACATCGAGCAGCCCGACCGCACCCAGTGCGCCGCCATCGGCGATGCGCTGGGCACCATGCACCGCCAGATCGCCGGTTTCACCGGCCGACGCCCCAACCCTCGCGGTGCGGCCTGGCGCCGTGACACCGCCGCACGTGTCCTGCCGCGGCTGGCCGAGGACGAGGCCGCCCTGTTGCGCGCGGAACTGGAATTCGAATCCCGCTTCCGTCTCGAGGACCTGCCGCGCGGTGTGATCCATGCCGATCTGTTCCGCGACAACGCCCTCTTCGAAGGCGAGGAACTCACCGGCATCATCGACTTCTATTACGCCTGTGAAGACGCCCTGCTCTACGACCTGGCAGTGACCGTCAATGACTGGTGCACCACCGACGACGGCGGGCTGGACGATGCGCGGGTCATGGCCATGGTGGAGGCCTATGCCCGCCAGCGTCCCTTCACCGCGCTGGAAGTGGGCGCCTGGGCGGTGGAACTGCGCGCCGCGGCACTGCGTTTCTGGCTCTCACGCCTGCAGGACAAGCTTTTCCCGCGCGACGGGGCCATCACCCACATCAAGGACCCGACCCATTTCCAGCGCATCCTCGCCCATCACGTGGCCCGTCACGACCACCTGGATCACGTGGCCCGCGTTACCCCCGGCGCCTGATCCGACCCGGGTTTTACCGCCCCGGTGCGGTCCCCGGGGGACACCGGCCTGTGGATAAGTATGTGGATGAAGTGGCCCGCCACCGGCAGGGGGACGCGACCCGCCCGCGCCAGCGGTGACCGCCGGCAATTTCGCCAAATATAATTCTTTTGAAAACAACAGGTTGTGTTATTTTTACTGCGTCAAATGCGCCTCGGTGTAATAAATCAGTAATAAGGTATTGATTTGCAAAGCCTGTGCATAAGACCGGCGTCGTCACGGCATGGCTTTTCCCCATTGCGCGCCGGTTGGCTATAATCCCCGCCCGGCATCCACCATAAAAATCACCGTAGCCCGCGCCCCGTGCCCCAACCGGACCCGCCCATGTCACAGCACGACGACAGCGTCTCGCCCCCGCCCCGGCCGGCCCGCCTGGCCCATGCCCTGACCCGTTTCAATGCCTGGGTGGGCCGCAGCGTCGCCTGGGCCACCCTGCTGATGGTGCTCGTCACCTTCTTCGTCGTGCTGTTGCGCTACGGCTTCAACCTCGGTTTCATCGCCATGCAGGAGTCCATTGCCTGGTTGCACGCCCTGGTCTTCCTGCTCGGCGCGGCCTGGACCCTCGGGCAGGACGGCCACGTGCGCGTGGACATCTTCTACCGGCGCATGTCGCCCCGCCACCGCCACTGGGTGGACCTGCTCGGCACCCTGTTCCTGCTGGTTCCCATGTGTGTGTTCATCTTCGTCATCGGCTGGGACTACGTGGCCAGTTCGTGGGCGCTGCACGAGGCCTCGCCCGAGGCCGGGGGTCTGCCCGGCGTGTGGTTGCTCAAGACCCTGCTGCTGATCATGCCGGCGCTGGTGCTGCTGCAGGGACTGGCGCAACTGCTCACCAGCGTGCTGGTGCTGCGCGGCCACCTGCCCGCCGATGCCACCCCCGGCGGGCATCCCCCGCATGACGAGGTGATCTGATCCCATGGAATGGCTTGCGCTGGCGATGTTCCTGACCCTGTGCCTGGTGCTGCTGGCCGGCTTTCCCGTCGCCTTCACACTCGGCGGCACGGCGCTGGCCTTCGCCCTGCTGGGCTGGTCGCTGGACGGTTTCGATGCCGCCTTCCTCGGCGCGACCCCCAACCGCCTCTACGGCATCATGACCAATGGCACCCTCATCGCCGTGCCGTTGTTCGTCTTCATGGGCGTGATGCTGGAGCGCTCGCGCATTGCCGAGAACCTGCTCGATACCATGGCCATGCTGTTCGGCCCGCTGCGCGGCGGCCTGGGGATCTCGGTGACCGTGGTGGGCATGCTGCTCGCCGCCAGTACCGGCATCGTCGGCGCCACGGTAGTGACCATGGGTCTGCTGTCCCTGCCCACCATGCTGCGCCGTGGCTATGACCCGGCGGTCTCCGCCGGCACCATCTGCGCCTCCGGCACACTGGGCCAGATCATCCCGCCCTCCATCGTGCTGGTACTGCTCGGCGACGTGTTGTCCTCGGCCTACCAGCAGGCACAACTGGAGCAGGGGATCTTCGCGCCCGAGACCGTGTCGGTGGGGGATCTCTTCGTCGGTGCGCTCATCCCCGGCCTGCTGCTGGTTGCGCTGTATATCGGCTGGCTGGTGCTGGTCGCCTGGCGTCGCCCGGAAGCCCTGCCGGCGATCCCCGCCAGCGAGCGCAACATCGGCCTCCGCGCACTGTTACGCCGCGCCCTGCTGGTACTGCTGCCGCCACTGTCACTCATCGTCGCCGTGCTGGGCTCCATCATGATGGGGGCGGCCACGCCCACCGAGGCGGCCTCGGTGGGCGCGGTGGGCGCCATGGTGCTGACCTGGTTCACTGATGAGCGCCATGCGCGCCGCTTCTGGGCTGGCTATCGCTTCCTGTTCTTTCCCGGCGTGGTGCTGTGGCTGCTGAGCCTGGCTGGCTGGCCCGCCGGCGTCGCACCGGTGCAGGTCTTCATGGCCCTGCTCATCGCGGCGCTGGCGATGATGGGGGTGACGTTCGTCCGCGTCGGTCGCCACGCCAGGCTCACCGTGGCCGTGTTGCGCGAAGTCGCACAGTCCACCACGCGCGTGACGGCCATGGTGTTCATCATCTTCATCGGTGCCGCCCTGTTCTCGCTGGTGTTTCGTGGCTTTGGCGGTGACGATCTGATCCGCGACTTTCTTTCCAACATGCCGGGCGGTGTGGTCACAGCGGTGATACTGGTCATGCTGATCATGTTCCTGCTCGGCTTCATCCTCGACTTCATCGAGATCACCTTCGTCGTGGTGCCCATCGTCGCACCCATCCTGCTGGCCATGGGACTCGACCCCGTGTGGCTTGGCATCATGATCGCCATCAACCTGCAGACCTCGTTCCTGACACCACCGTTCGGCTTCGCGCTCTTCTACCTGCGTGGCGTGGCACCGCCGGAAGTGACCACGGCCCAGATCTACCGTGGCGTCATGCCCTTCATCGCCATCCAGGTACTGGCCCTCATCCTGCTTGCCCTGTGGCCGCAACTGGCCACCTGGTTGCCTGAACAGGTCTACAATAGCTGATCAGGAATGAACTTATGGATGCTAAATACGTGTTCCAAACCCCCGATCACATGAAACAACGGATTACATCATTTGCCTGTCTCTCACCGGGGCGGCGTTTACGGACACGCGGTAAATACGTCCCTGTACGCTCGACAGCCGCAGTCGCTCCGGGCGTGGCCCAGGCCAGCTTCTCGACCTCCCGGTCTCACCTTCTCCTGCCCTCTCGCGACATTACTACATCCATGTACGTCATCCCTGCGGCCGACGGTCGCTACGAAGGAAGCCGGACAAAGGTACTTTTTTCAACTCAGGCCTCGAGGCGAGCCGTTTGCGCGAACCCGGCCATGCTACAGCCAGAATGACATGGCGCGAGAGACACTGTGAGCGGCAATAACCCCGACAAGACCTGGAAAGAAAAACTCACCCCGGAACAGTTTCATGTCTGCCGGGAGCGCGGCACCGAACCGCCCTTCAGCGGCGCATACTGCAATGACAAAACTGATGGCATCTACCTGTGCGCCTGTTGTGGTGCCGACCTGTTCGACGCCGCGGCCAAGTTTGATTCGGGTACCGGCTGGCCGAGTTTTTTTCAACCCCTGGTGGCGGACAATATTGAAGAAGAAGTGGATGAGCGCCACGGCATGCGGCGCGTGGAGGTGCACTGCCGCCGGTGTGGCTGCCACCTCGGCCATGTCTTCCCCGACGGCCCCGCACCCACCGGCCTGCGTTACTGTATCAATTCCCTCTCGCTGAAAAAGCGCCCGCGTTGATACATGGCGCGTGTGTCCGCGGACACATTTTTTCGATACACTACAATCAGTCGGGGATTGCACTGACCCGGCTGATACCCTTCGCCGCCCCCCGGCTACCATTAATGATAATCAGATTGTTGAGGAGTACGATATGAACACCGTTCCCATGCGCTTTCTCGCCATCGCTCTATTCGCACTGCTGATCAGTGGCTGTGCCTCGGTGCCCATGGCGCCGCCCGAGGAAGACCGCCTCGCCAAGCAGTTCAAGCCGACACCCGGGATGGCCACCATCTATCTATACCGTAACGAGTCCTTTGGCGGCGCCATCGCCATGGATGTGTTCCTGGATGGCAAACCCATGGGCCAGACCGGCCCCGAGACCTATTTTCGCTGGGTCGTGGCGCCGGGCAAGCACACCATTCGTGGCTCTGCGGAAAACGATTCGGAGGTCACGCTCGACACCCGCGCGGGTGGCGTCTACTTCGTCTGGCAGGAAGTCAAACTGGGCTTTCTGATGGCGCGTAACCTGCTGCAGGTGGTTGACCCGCAAACCGGTATGGCAGGTGTCAACGAGTCCGGCCTGATCGCCCCGCTGGGTGGTGCTAGCGCGATACCTGCCAGCTCCAGTGGCAGCGGCGGTTCACCCGATACCAGCCGCTGATCCCGCTTGGCAATGATACGGGCCGGCCGTTCCCCCATCGGGATCGGCGGGTCTTTTTTATGGAAAGCGGCCCTCGCGTAGAAACCGGCACACCATCTTCGCCACCGATGGCGAGAGCACCAGCCAGATGTGCGTCACGTGCACCACGCGATGATCCGTCGCGTTGGGCAGTTGCGTTTCGTCAACCCGCACCGTGCCATCGTTGGGACCCCGCAGTGCACCGGGGATGAACCAGCCCATGCCCATGGAGCGATCGCCGGCGATGATACCCAGTTCATGCTCGCCATGCCAGCGGGGGGCGTCACCCAGCACACCCCTGACCGCTGCCTTGCCGACGATGTGGCGCAACCAGCGCGAACGGACCACGCGCTGACCCACGGCGCTGCCGGTGGCGGGTACCCCCAGCATCACGACACGCCCGGGCCGGGGGAGCGTAAATTTGTCGAACAGGTGCAGAAGCACGATGCCACCAAGACTGTGGGCGACGAAGTGTACGGCGGGGGCATCGATACCATCGACATACTCGGCGAGCCGACGGGCGTTCTCCTCGGGTGTACAACGCACGCTGGCATAGGAGAATACTCGCACCTCGTAACCACAGCCGCGCAGGCGCTTCGCCAGCATGCGCATGTCAAAGCCCGTCATCCAGATGCCGTGCACGAGGACGACGACTTCACGTACTGCCGATCCCGCCTTAGCCATTGAACACCATTTCAATACGCAGCAGCAGGGAATGCTCGGCGCGAAAACCCGCATCCTTGCGGTAGCGGATCTCGGGCACCAGTTCCATGAACAGGTAATCAGAGTGAATACGCTGCCGGTAACGCAATTGCAGCAGGTAGTCGGTGACATGGAAACCCGGCTGGCTCTGGCCGTAGATCCCCGCCTGGTAGGACAGGCTGCGGCGATCGGTAAGCCGGTGGGTGAGCGAAACAACTTCGCTCAGGGTGAAATAATCGGTCTCATCGGTCCAGCGGGCGAAGAACGCCGCCCGGAAGACAGAGTTGGCATCGAGCTGGTGATCGAACTCAAGCTGGGTATCGGAACCGGCTCCTGTGGAATAAAACCAGTAGACAGACTCACTGAAGTAGATAGTCCAGTCTTCCAGCGGGAAACGGTGATCGGCACGCAGGCGGACCAGGTAATCGACCGGCGTGCGCAACTTGATGTGCAGCGAGGGTTTGTAGTGCCAGCCCTCCTCTTTTCCCAGTTCGCCCTGCACACCGGCAAACAGTCCCGAATCAGTCTGTTGCTGTTCCAGCACCGTGCGGTCGACATTGTCCCGGTCCTTGATGGGATCGCTGGCAAACACCAGTCGCAGTTTCTTCTGGGTGCGCGGCAGTTTGAGCTTGAGCTTGAGGTTGCCCACCGAGTGCACTTCACCACCTTCAGACCAGCTATTGTCCCAGGTAAGGCGAATATAACTGCCTGTGGCGTCGTAGAAGACCTTCTCGTTGGCGAAAAAGGCATCCATACCCTTTGCCAGCCAGTTGAGCCCACCGGCGACCGCCGCGTGCGGCGTATCGAGAAAGGAAAAAAACCCTCCTTCTTCCGCCGGCGCGTCTCCGGGCTCCATGTCGACACCGGCGTCTTCGTCTTCTGCATCCCCGTCATCAGCCGTCGCCGTGGTTTCGTCCGGTGGCGTGGCGATCGTCTCGGGGGGCAGTTCGCCCCCCCCTCCAGGCACCGGCGAAGGGCTTATCACTTCGTCGTCGATGGTGCTATCGGTGAGGTTGGATTCCACGGGAATATCGGGGGGTCCCATCAGCGCCTCGTCCGTGGGTGCGGCCTGCAGCCATGCCGGGGCCAGCAACAGCGCCAGCCCGGCGACAGTTTCGAAAACAGACGGTTTCATAAGCCTCGGCGTAAGTGTCTCCCAACCACCGCGATTCGCCCATGCACATCGACGCCGATACCTGCGTCGCCGGCATGCGTGGCCGCACTAACTGCATTCTCCCGCGGCGCACCTGATCCTGTCGATGCTACACTAAATAATAGAACCTGTTTGGCGACACTGAAAATGACATGGTGTCCGAGGAAAATCCCATGCGACTTCTCCGCCTGATTCTCTGTGCCCTGGTGCTGGCCTGGGGAAGTTCTGCCGCTGCCGGTGACGAAAATAACGGCGACGCGAAGATCAGCCCCATTATCGAGCTGGGTTTCTACCTGGGCGCCGAAGACCTTTCCAGCGCCCGCTTTGTGAGCGGCACCACGGAAAACGTCGAGGCCGGTGGTCTGCTGGACTTCAATCTCGGTGCCGTCAGGTCGCTTTCCCCTCACCACGAATTGCAGGCCACGCTGGGCTTTCGCTTCGACGGCGTCAACGGCACGCGTGGCAACGTGAGCTGGTCGCGCTGGGTGGTGGAAGGCAAGTATTTCTATCGCCTCGGACGCTCACGCATGGGCCTGGGCCTGAGCTACCATGTGAACCCGAATTTCGAGATCAATCTTGATGCCTATCCGGCCACCACGATCAATTTCGACAATGCCCTGGGTGCTGTCGCCGAGTGGGACTACATGTCACGGCAGACCTACTTCGGATTGAAGTATACGCTTATCGACTACACGGCCGACAACTTCACCATCGATGGCAGCAGTATCGGCCTCGTCTATGGCTTCAATTTCCGCTAGCCGCGACACCCTGCCATGCACCACATACCACCCACATAGTCACAACGATATAGTCATAATGATGTAAGCGTATTCCTGCAGCCTGGTGCAATTGCTTGATGGTATAGTAGTCCCCGGAAGCACTATTACAAATACAGGCAGCAAGGAGAGTACGATGAAAATCATCCAGTATGCAATTTGTGCCCTGGCACTCACGTGGGGAAATGTCGCGCTGGCCGCTGACCAGTTTTCTTCCAGTCAGGGTGACGCCTTGCGTCCGATCATCGAACTGGGCCTCTATGTGGGCGGTGACGATCTGGCCACGGTACAGTTTGTCGGCGGCACCAGCGAAACTATCGAAACGGGCGGACTGGTGGATTTCAATGTCGGCTTCGTCAAGACCACGGCACCCAACCAGGAGATCCAGTTCACCATCGGCTACCGCTTCGACGGCATTACCGCGGTCAATGGTACCGTGGACTGGTCTCGGACCGTACTTGAAGGTAAATATTTCTTCCTCGACGGCCGTTCACGTCTGGGCGTGGGACTCACCTACCACCTCAGCCCGGATCTCGAGATCGATATTGCCGGTTTCCTGCCGACGGTGGTGAGCTTCGATGATGCGCTGGGTTTCGTGGGCGAGTGGGACTACATGTTCAACAATCAGGGCTATTTCGGCCTCAAGTACACCATCATCGACTACGAGACCGGTGGTGTCTCCGCCGATGGCAACAGCCTGGGTTTTCTGATCGGTTATATCTTCCCCTGAATACACATGGTTATTTGAACGATCGTAAAGACCCCGCCTGCTGGCGGGGTCGCTGCTTTTCGGTCGCCGTGTTTCCTGCCGCGCAGGCCGATCACTCCCCGCTTACTCAAGTGCCACACCGGCCGTGTGGAGCCGCTTGCGCAGGCGCGCCAGGTCATCATCCATCAGCGGCAGGATCTCCTTTTTGAACCTGTCGATACGCTGACGCAGCAGTTTCTGCATGCGTGGCACGCTGTGATAGCGGGAATGGGTACGATCAAGAATGTCGTTCACGTCGTCATAGAAATACTGCACGCCGAGCAAGATACGCGTCGGGGTCGCCAGCGTAGAGGGTGACTCCTTCAGCGTTTCCATGATGAAATACTTGAACTTCGGGATGCCTTCGATGTTATGTCGATAGGTTCCCGAGCGTTTGGCGAAGGCGAGAATGGTCTCCGCCACTTCCAGGTTGTAACGCACTTCTTCGCGCACCGACTGGCGCAGGTAATAATTGTCGCGATCGGCACGGATGGCCTCGAACTCGACCGCCGTCTCCAGCCCGGCACGTGCGGCGAGGAATACGCCGAGCACCGTGGACGCCAGGACTACGGCATTGCTGAGCCAGAATTCCCAGCCCATGCGGGCAAAAAAATGGCTCACGCGGCTGACGATACGCCGCGGCAGGTTGAACAGAACGGGCAACATGCTGCCTGACCTCCCTGTACGTTATGCTTACTACGGTGACTTCAGCCACGGGCCCGAAAGTAGGCCAGCTCCGAGACATTGTGCCAGGCACGTACCTCGTCACGGAATTTGCGGAAGGAGGCATATACCGCACGCGAGTCGGCATCCTTCACCGCCACTTCGGCCACCACTTCGTCAGACAGTGACTTGAGTTTTTTCAGCACGTCTTCAGGAAATGCGCGCAGCTTGACCTTGTGTCGGGTGACGAGGGTGTGTAGTGCGGCGTTGTTGCGCGCGGTGTATTCCGCCAGCATATCCTGGTTGACCACCTTGCAGGCATTGAGGACGATGGATTGCAGATCAGCGGGCAGGGCCTCGAAGGCCTGCTTGTTGATAAGCGCCTCCAGCGTCGTGCCGGGCTCATGCCATCCCGGGTAGTAATAGTACTTCGCCACCTTGTAGAGCCCGAAGGCGAGATCGTTGTAGGGCCCGACCCACTCGGTGGCATCGATGTTACCCGACTGCAGGGAGGTATAGAGCTCACTGCCGGGCAGAGACACGGGCGTACCTCCGGCACGCTTGAGCACTTCACCACCCAGGCCGGGAATGCGCATCTTGAGACCACGCAGATCGGCCAGTGATTTGATCTCCTTGTTGAACCAGCCACCCATCTGCACACCGGTATTCCCCGCCGCTGCCGGTACCAGGTTGAAACGCTCATAAAGTTTCGTCCACAACGCCATGCCACCGCCGTGGTAGAGCCAGCCGTTCATCTCCTGGGCATTGAGCCCGAACGGTACGGCGGCAAAAAACTGTGCTGCTTCGCTCTTGCCCTTCCAGTAGTAGGCCGCCCCGTGTCCCATCTCCGCCGTACCGCGCGACACCGCATCGAAAACTTCAAAGGCCGGTACCAGTTCCTTGGCACCATAGACCTTGACCTTCATGCGCCCACCACTCATTTCCCCTATCAGGGCGGCGAGCTTGTTGGCGCCGGTACCCAGCCCCGGAAAATTCTTCGGCCAGGTGGTGACCATTTTCCACCGAATCGTCTTGCCCGCCATGGCAATGGCCGGCGCCACCAGCAGTGAGCCGGCGGCACCGGCCTGCTTGATAAACTCTCTGCGCTTCATGGTTTTCCTCGCTGTCCTGTCTGGAACTGGTTATTTATTGAGCAATGATACCCCGCCACGCTGCCCGCACCGACCGCGGGCAAAAATAAAATGGGGAAAGGGATCAATATCATGGGCTCATTTTGTATGCGCCGACGTGAAGAAAATCACGCAAGCGGATGTTTGTAATTATTGGTTAAAGACACCACAAAAATGCCTCTGCCTGGTGGAATGTACACACAGCTTTTGCCATGATAACAAACAACCTGATCCGTGTTCACGGCGGAAAAACATAACAACAGACGGCAGAAGCAGGACTACCAGAGATTAATGGAACACGGCCTCAGGCGCATCGTTTTTCCTTTGACACTGCTGGTTGGTGGCAGTTTTGTTCTGACGCCGCTCGTTACCTGCGCGATCAGTCTTTACTTCGGCCTGCTCGACATGGATACCCTGCGTACCGCGGGTCTACCACTGTTCGTACTCTACCTCGTGCTGGTCTCTGCCAGCATCGCCTACATGCGTCACCTGCTGCGGCCGGTATTCGACTGGATCATTACCCATCCCAGCAAGTTCCTGCCTGAACAACTGGCTGAACGGCTGGCGTCCTTCGGCAGTCATTACTGGGGCCTGCTGCTGCTCGGTGTACTGCTGCTGCCCACCGCGCAACACTGGCTGGGGCTGGCCAGTCCCGCCACTGGTGCAAGCCAGAGCCTGTTGCAATTCGTTCTCCTGCACCTGGTGGTCGCCGCGCTCGGTGGCATGCCCGCCTATCTGGCGGCGCTCAGCCTGCTGGGTCAACTGGCACGCTATACCGGCGTCGATCGCGTACACATGAGCATGCGTAGCAAGATGCTCATCATTGGTGCCTGGATCCCCCTGCTCATCGAAGCGGTGCTGCTGCGCTACTACCAGTGGCGTACCGCCGAACTGCCACTGGAACTGCTGATCAGTGCCACCCTGCTCGGTGCACTGGGTGTCACCGTCACCCTGCTGGCGGCACGTAGCATGAGCCAGGGACTGGCGCCGCTCGACGCGGTAAGCAGCACCAGCGGCGCCTCCAGCCACAGCGATCTGGTGCAACGCCTGCGACCACGTTCCCATGATGAATTCGGTTTCCTCATGCAGACCCTGGCGCGCCTGTTCCGTCGCCTCGGCGAACAGGATGCTACCGTGCACGCCATCGTCGACAACGCCGCCGAGGGTATCGTCGTGGTGGATGCCGAGGGCGCCATTCAACTGGCCAACCCTGCGGCGGCACGCCTGTTCGACACCACGCCGCAGGAACTTCACGGCCGACCGCTGGCCGGCCTGCTGCCCGAAGTGGCCCATCCGCTACGCGATGAGCTGACACCCGGCGAGGAGCTGGAGATCGATTACCGCCAGCGTGATAGCAGGCGGGTACTGTCGGTGCGCACCAGCAGCATGGAAGTGGAGCAGGCCCACTACCGCGTGTGCCTGATCGCCGACATCACGCGCCGCAAGGAAGCCGAACACAAGGTCGTCGAGGCCGAGGCCCGCTACCGCAACCTGGTGGAGACCGCCCACGACCTGGTATGGAGCATGGACCCGCAGGGTCGCTGGACCTACCTCAACCAGGCCGCCATGGCCATCTATCACCTGCCACCGGCGGACATGCTGGGCCGCCACTTCACCGAGTTCCAGGCCCCGGGCCACGGTGGCCGCGATGATGAGGCCCTCGCCAGCCTGCTGGCAGGCAAGGAGCTGGTGCACTACGAGACCGTGCACCAGGACCGTCACGGTGCGCAGCACCACCTCAGCTTCAATGCCCGACCCATCTTCGATGAGCAGGGGCACGTCAGCTACATCACCGGTACGGCGCGTGATATCACCGAGCAGAAGGCCTATGAACAGGAACTTACCTACCAGGCCGAACACGATACGCTGACCGGGCTCTACAACCGCAAGTATTTTCACCAGGAGCTCAACCGCGTCATCGCGCGTGTCGCACGTAGCGGCGCCACCTGCGCACTGTTCTACCTCGACCTCGATCAGTTCAAGTACATCAACGATACACTCGGGCATGCCGCCGGCGATCAACTGCTCAATGAATGCACCACGCTGTTACGCAAACACACCCGTGATGGCGATCTGCTGGCACGCTTCGGTGGTGACGAGTTCACCGTGCTGCTGTACAACGTCAACGGGCCACAGGCCATGGCGGCTGCTGAAAATCTCCGTGACCTGTTCGAGCGCTTTTCCTTTTTCTACGACAAGCAGTCTTTCAGTATTACCTGTTCCATCGGCGTCTCGCTCATCGATAACCGCGCCGAGACCGCGGACGATGTCCTGGCCCACGCCGACCTCGCCTGTAACCTCGCCAAGTCGCAGGGCCGCAACCGCGTACACCTCTATGCCGAGACCGATCCCCACAAGGCCGATCTCGCCGAGGACATGGGCTGGGCAGCACGTGTGCGCGACGCCTATGAGAACGATCACTTCGTGCTCATGTTCCAGCCCATCATGTCCATGCACGACGGCAGCGTGAACGACTACGAGACCCTGCTGCGCATCCGTACCGCCGACAACCAGTTCATTCTGCCCGGTGGTTTCATGCCCGCAGCCGAGCGCTTCGGCCTGATCCACAATGTCGATCGCTGGACCATTCGTCATGCCATTCGTCGTCTCGGCCGCCTGCACGCCCAGGGACTGACGACGCGCTTTGCCATCAACCTGTCGGGTTGCGCGGTGGAAGATCAAAGCCTGGTGGAACTGGTCAGGAACGAGTTACGCGACAACGCCGTACCCGCCGAGGCCATCACCTTCGAACTCACGGAGACTGCCGCCATCGCCAACCTGCGTGGTGCGGCCGCCTTCATCCACAGCCTGCGTGACCTGGGTTGCCGTTTCGCGCTGGATGACTTCGGCTCCGGCTTCTGCTCCTTTGCCTACCTCAAGCACCTGCCGGTGGACATGCTCAAGATCGACGGTTCCTTCGTGCAGGGCCTCACCCAGGGCCAGGTGGACCAGGCCATGGTGCAATCCATGGCCAACGTCGCCCATGCGCTGGACAAGAAGACCGTCGCCGAGTTCGTCGAGGACGAGGCCACCATGACCATCCTGCAGGAATTTGACGTGGATTTTGCCCAGGGGCATTTCATCGGTCACCCGGACAATCACATCCCCGGCGAAGATTCAGACCATGAAGAGCGCGTGGTGGTCCTGCGCAGCTAAAAACAGTGTCGAATAACTGGCGCCGTCTTCGCTCCCGGTTACGCCCGTTGCAGGCGCGCATACTCCAGTACCAGCCACTTGGTGCCCACATTCTCGAAATTGACCTGCACGCGTGCGTGACGACCACCGCCTTCGTAGTTGAGCACCACGCCCGCACCAAACTTGTCGTGAATGACCCGCTGGCCGAGTTGCATGGCCGCATCATCGTCCACCTGCTCCGCAACCGGTTCCGCCGCGGACGGCGTGACGCTGCCGTTCATGCGTACCTGTTCGATACATTCGCTCGGCAGCTCGGCCAGGAAACGGGATGGCCGCGTCCAGGTCTCTTCACCATAGAGACGGCGTTTCTCGGCATGACTCAGGGTTAGTTGTTCACGCGCACGCGTCATGCCCACGTAGCACAGTCGGCGTTCCTCTTCGAGACGGCCGGGCTCGTCGATGGACAGCTTGTGGGGAAACAGGCCTTCTTCCATGCCGCAGACGAAGACCTGTTTGAACTCCAGACCCTTGGCAGAGTGCAGCGTCATCAACTGCACATAGTCGTCCCACTCGGCCGCCTGTCCCTCGCCGGCTTCCAGTGCTGCATGGGAGAGGAAGGCCGCCAGTTCGTCCATCTGTACTTCACCGTCTTCCACTTCGTCGTTGACGAAGACCTGTGCGGCACTGACCAGTTCGTCGAGGTTCTCCAACCGCGCACGGCCCTTTTCGCCCTTTTCCTTCTGATAGTGTTCGCGCAGGCGGCTGAGGTGCAGCATCTGCTCCACCTGTTCGGCCAGGGCCAGACCAGCGATATCACTGCGCAGGCGCTCCATGAGATCGACGAAGGACTGCAGGGCATTGAGTGCACGCGCATTGAGCGTACGGTGCTCGAGCACGTGGTGCAGGCCCTGCCACAGGGACATGCCGCCGCTGCGCGCCTGTTCACGCACCTCGGCCAGGGTACGCTGGCCGATGCCGCGCGGCGGCTGGTTGATGATGCGCTCGCAGGAGGCATCGTCGAGGGGGTTGCTGGCCAGGCGCAGGTAGGCCAGCGCATCCTTGATCTCCTGGCGCTCGAAGAATCGCAGGCCCCCATAGACACGATAGGGGATCCCCTGCTGGATGAGCACTTCTTCGAAGATGCGTGACTGGGCGTTGGAGCGATACAGGATGGCGTTGTCGTCGTAGCGCCCGCCGCCATCCACGTGGCTGCGGATACTGTCCACCACGTAGTGGGCCTCGTCGATCTCGTTGAAGGCGTTGTAGATCCGCACCGGTGCACCCGCGCCATCTTCGGTCCACAGGTTCTTGCCCAGACGCTCGGCATTATTGGCGATCAGGGTATTGGCGGCGGTGAGAATGTTGCCGCTGGAGCGGTAGTTCTGTTCCAGGCGAAACACGCTGGTGTCAGGAAAGTGCCGTTGAAACTGCTGGATGTGTTCCACGCGCGCACCGCGCCAGCCGTAGATGGACTGGTCATCATCGCCGACGGCAAAGATACGGCCACTATCTCCCGCCAGCAGCCGGATCCAGGCGTACTGGATGGTATTGGTGTCCTGAAACTCGTCGATGAGGATGTGCCCGAAGCGGCGCTGATAAACGGCCAGCAGGTCCGGCTTTTGCAACCACAGCTCGTGGGCACGCAGCAGAAGCTCAGCGAAATCCACCAGGCCGGAGCGCCGGCAGAAGGCCTCGTAGTGTTCATAGATGGCGATCATCTGCTTTAGCCACGGATCGCCCGCCGCCTGCAGGTGGCTCGGCCGCTTGCCCTCGTCCTTGCGTGCGTTGATGTACCACTGCGCCTCGCGCGGCGCCCAGCGGTTTTCATCCAGTCCCAGTTCACGGATCACACGCCTGACGGCGCGCTGCTGATCTTCACTGTCGAGGATCTGGAAATCCTTCGGCAGCTCGGCTTCTTTCCAGTGGGCGCGCAACAGGCGATGGGCGATGCCGTGGAAGGTACCCACCCACAGGGCACCCGCCGGGCGCCCCAGCAGCTGTTCGATGCGGCCACGCATTTCACCGGCGGCCTTGTTGGTGAAAGTCACCGCCAGCACGCCCCACGGCGAGACACCCTCGGCCTCGAGCAACCAGGCGATGCGGTGCACCAGTACGCGGGTCTTGCCGCTACCGGCGCCGGCCAGCACCAGGGTATGACCCGCTGGCGCACACACCGCCTCACGCTGGGCGTCGTTGAGCGGATCGAGAATATGTGACACGTCCATAGGTGCTATGGTATCAGAAGGGATAGAACGCGTCCGGCGTCACGGAATGACACACTGACACTAAAACCACGCCATCGCGTGCCGATATGTCTTTAACCGACTCAGAACAGGGGCCCGTGGGTCCCATAATAACGAGCTCACATGTCCGCCAACCCACGACAGTTCGCCGACAAGCTGCGCGCCCTGAGCGAGCAGTATGCCAATGAATTACCGGAAAAATTCTCCCGGCTGGAGCAGCTCTGGGCGGACTTCACCAGCAGTGGCAACGTGGCTCCGCTGCGGGAGTTCATCCAGCAATGCCATGTGCTGGCCGGTTCGGGAAGCACGTTCGGTTTTCCCGACATCACCTGCGCCGCGCGCGAGCTGGAACAACTGTTGCGTCCGCTGTTGGAGGAAAACACCCTGCCCGGCGAGAAGGAAATCCGCCAGGCTGGCGATCTGCTGCGCACCCTGACGCGGGCCGGCGCCCACTCGCCCCCTCCTGTCGCAGACGAGGCACCCGCACCGACGCCCCCTGCTCGCGAGGTACGCGTGTATCTCTTCGGTGACGACAGTCCGCTACATCACGAGCTGGGCACACAACTGGGTCAGTTCCAGTACCATGTTACCCGCTTCACCGATACCACCGCCCTGCACGACGCCGTGGCACGCCAGGCCCCCGCCATCGTGGTTCTGGATCGCGACGCGCCAGCGGCCGGCAACCTGGCGATATTGATGGATGACATCAACGAGGCCAGCCTTGGCGAGACCTGCGTCATCGTACTGAGCGGAGAGGACACCCTTGCCCTGCGCCTCGAGGCAGCCCGCGCCAATGCCTGTGCCTGGGTTACCAAGCCGGTAAATATCGCCTGCATGGTGGACACCATCGATCGCCTTGCCACGCCAACACACCGCGAACCCTATCGTGTCATGGTGGTCGATGATGATCCCGACACGCGGAACTTCATCTGCTTTACCCTCGAGCAGCGCGGTATGCACGTGTTTCCCGTCTCGCGGCTCGACGACATCCTCGACAACATGCGCGACTTCAGTCCCGAGCTGGTACTCACCGATCTCTACATGCCCAAGTGTACCGGCCTCGAACTGGCGCGCGTGATCCGCCAGCACGAGGAATTCCTCGGCATACCCATCGTCTACCTCTCTGCCGAAACCGATATCCACAAGCAGGTCATGGCGCTGAGCGAAGGGGCCGACGATTTTCTTACCAAACCCATTGCCCCGCACAAGCTCATCGCCAGGATCGCCAACCGTATCCAGCGCTACCGGGGCCTGAGCGCCCTGCTGGCCCATGACGGTCTCACCGGCCTGCTCAACCACACCACCTTCAAGGAACGCCTGCAGGGTGAAGCAGTACGTGCAGATCGCCAGGACTCGTTCTTTTCCTATATCATGCTCGACATCGATCACTTCAAGACCGTCAATGATACCCATGGGCATGCCACCGGTGACCGCGTCATCAAGAATCTCGCCAGGTTGCTGTCACGCCGCCTGCGCCGCAGCGATATCATCGGCCGCTACGGTGGTGAAGAATTTGCCATCATTCTGCCCGACACCGCCATCGAGGATGCGGTGCGTCTGCTGGACAGGGTTCGCGAGGACTTTGCGCAACTTCGCCATCGCGATGATACGGGCAGTGAATTTCAGGTTACCTTCAGCGCCGGCATTGCCCAGTACCCGGACTTCGCCGACATGCAGAAGGTCCACACCGCCGCCGACAGGGCCCTGTACGCCGCCAAGGAAGCCGGGCGTAACCGCGTGGTGGTTCGCCACTCCGGCGACGACGACTGATCCCCGCACCGCCCTCTACACGCTGTTCACCGTCCTGTTTCTGTGTGCTGCGCTCGCGTGGCCCACTCGCGCCAGTGCCGAATCTCCACTGCTGATCCCCCTGGACGAGGGTACCGAGCTTAGCCTGCGGCGCTTCCCCGCCGAGGGTGAACGCCTGCTCATCTGGCTGCCTTCGGAACACGGACTGCCGGCCAGTGTCACCGGTCTCGCCATGCAACTGGCGAACACCGGCACCGAGGTGTGGCTGGCGGAACTCC
Organism: Gammaproteobacteria bacterium; assembly: GCA_011051615.1. GTDB lineage: Bacteria > Pseudomonadota > Gammaproteobacteria > CAMYNG01 > CAMYNG01 > HyVt-448. The sequence goes on along the minus strand of DRKU01000063.1, from coordinate 10,444 downwards.
TCGACAGTTTTTTCCTGCCGGTGCAGGCCAGCAGCCTCGAACAGATCCCCGACGCCGCAGTAGCGGCGATCGTGCAGCGGGCACTGACGGAGACAAACAAACAGGTCTTTCTCATCGCCCAGGGCCGCGGCGCCATCCCGCTGTTGCGCGGCGTGCGCGCCTGGCAACAGGCCCACGGCAGCCATCCGCGGTTGCGGGGCGCGGTGCTGCTCTCGCCCAACCTGTACCTGGAAACCCCCGACGCCGGCCAGCTTCCACGTTACCTGCCCATCGCGCGCGCCAGTAACCTGCCGCTGTTCGTGCTGCAACCGGAGCTGTCGCCCTGGCGCTGGCAGCTCGAGGGCCTGCAATCCAGGCTCGTAGAGGGTGGGGGCGGGGCCTGGCTGCGGCTCCTGCCCGGTGTGCGTGATCGTTTCCATTTCCGCCCCGATGCCACCGCGGCCGAACAGGCACAGGCGGCCGCCCTGCCGGGGCACATTGACACCGCCCTGCGCCTGCTGGCATGGCAACGCCCACCGGCAGGACCCGCGGCCGGCACCGCGCTACGTCCCGCCACCGGGCGCCTGAAAAAGGCCGCCCGACTGGCACCCGTCGCACCACGGCCGGCACCACCCCTGGTTCTGCCGCGCCTGGAGGGGGGCCAGCAGCGCCTGGCCGATCTGCGGGGCGAAGTGGTGCTGGTGAATTTCTGGGCCACCTGGTGTCCCCCCTGCGTCCACGAGATGCCCTCCATGGAACGGCTGCAGACGCATTTTCAGGGACGACCGTTTCGCATCCTTGCGGTCAACATGGCCGAGACGCCCGCCACCATCCGGCAATTCCTTGCCACCCGCGTGCGAGTGACGTTCCCCATACTCCTCGATACCGACGGCGCGGCCCTGCGCCGCTGGCGCGTGGTGGCCTTTCCCACCAGTTATGTGATTGATAAAAAAGGCCAAATTCGCTACGCGCTGTTCGGTGGCCTGGCCTGGGACGGGCCCGAGGTGATCATGGCGCTGGGGGGCCTGCTGGAGGAATAGACTGGTACGCGGCTTGCAATCGAAGGGACCAGAGCCAAACGGAGAATACCCATGTCCCGCACCACGCACCTGCCCCTGGTCCTCGTTGCCACCCTGCTCCTTGCCGGGGGTTGCACCACCCTGACCCGGGACGACTGCCTGACCAATAACTGGTACGCCATTGGCGTTCAGGACGGCCTGGCCGGGGCGCCGCGCACGCGCTTCAATCACCATGCGCGTTTCTGCCAGCGCTTCGGGGTGCAGGCCAACCTGGTGGCCTATGACATGGGACGCGAACGCGGCCTGGCCGAGTTCTGTGTCGGCGCCGACGACCTGCGTTCCCTGACCGCCAGCCCGCGCTACCAGCTGGCCTGCACACGCAGCCCGGAAGATCCCCTCATCACGTCACCCACCACCCGACGCGCCCAGTTGCGCGGTCTCGGCGTGGAAGCCGGCAACATCCTCGACGCCGTGCCCCGCTTCTGAGGTCACCCTGAGCTGACAGATCGGAAACAGAAAATGTAATTTCTGTTTCACTCGGCCCTCGCCACTCGTTGCTGTATTTACTTCAGCCAGTCGCGTGGCTTGAGGAACACCTCGTAGAGTTCGGCCTCCGGCGTGCCCGGCTCGGGATGCCAGTCGTAACGCCACTTCACTTCCGGCGGCAGGGACATGAGGATGGCCTCGGTGCGACCGCCGGTCTGCAGGCCGAAGATGGTACCGCGGTCATAGACGAGGTTGAACTCCACGTAACGTCCGCGCCGGTAGCACTGGAAGTCGCGCTCGCGCTCGCCCCAGGGCATATCCTTGCGCCGTGCGATGATCGGCCGGTAGGCGGGCAGGTAATGATCACCGACGCTACGCATGAAGGCGAAGCAATGCTCGAAACCGCCCTCGTTGAGATCGTCATAGAACAGGCCGCCAACACCACGCGGCTCGTTGCGATGCTTCAGATAGAAGTACTCGTCACACCACTGCTTGTAGCGCGCATACACGTCATCGCCAAACTCCGCGCAGGCCTCACGCGCCACGCGGTGCCAGTGCTGCGCGTCCTCCACGAAACCATAACAGGGTGTCAGATCGAAACCGCCGCCAAACCACCATACCGGCTCGGCGCCATCCTTCTCGGCGATGAAGAAACGGACGTTGGCGTGCGAGGTGGGCACATAAGGATTGCGTGGATGGATCACCAACGATACACCGAGGGCCTGATAACTGCGTCCGGCCAGCTCCGGGCGCTGTGCGGTGGCCGAGGGTGGCAGGCCTTCGCCATGCACATGAGAAAAGTTGACGCCGCCCTTTTCGATCACGGCGCCACCCTCCAGCACCCGTGAGCGACCACCGCCACCACCTTCACGCTCCCAGCTGTCTTCACGAAAACGGCCCTCGCCGTCTTCTTCTTCGAGACCCGCACAGATGCGGTCCTGCAGACCCAGCAGGTAACTCTTGATAGCGTCGATATCGGGTGTGTCCACGTTATGCTCCAGAAAATCAAAGATCGAATCGATATGGTGTCAGGCCGGGCGGATCCAGGTGCCGTCGCGTGCATCACGAATGGCCGTCGGCCGCGCCGCGCCGCCCAGTGCGCCGCACAGTATAGCGTCCAGCCGCGCGTCGAAATAGCGGCGCACGCTGATCGCGTTGCGTGCCGGGGGTCGCCCGGAGGGATTGGCGCTGGTGGACACCAGCGCGCCACCGAACTGTGTGCACAGGGCCCGCATCAGGGGGTGGGCGGTGACACGCACCGCCAGCGTATCGTGCGTGCCGCGTAACCAGGCGGGGGTCTCGGCACGCGCCGGCACCAGCCAGGTCGCCGGCCCCGGCCAGCTCGACAGCACCCGTGCCTGCATGTCTGCGGACAGGGGCTGGATGAAGGGGTCGAGCTGGGCAGCGTCACTGGCGACGAGGATCAGGCCCTTCTCCAGCGGTCGCTGCTTGAGTGCCAGCAGGCGCAGCACCGCCGCGGCATCGAGGGGATCGCAACTGAGCCCGTAGACCGCCTCGGTGGGACAGGCGATCACGCCACCGCGCCTCAGCAGGTGGGCGGCACGGCGGAGCTGCCAGGGTGAAACACTCATGACAGGTGAGGGCGCAGGGGCCAGCTCAGGAGGCGGCCTTTTCCGGGGTGTCCTGGTCTTCGCCCGTGTCCTCCATGGCCTCGATGAAACCACATTCCTTCTGCGGGCAGACCTTCTCGGTACCACGGCGTTTGGTGGTCTTCCTGGTCAACATGGGGAAACCGCAGTCAGGGCAGGCCTCGTTGATGGGCTCGTTCCACACCGCGTAGGTACAGTCGGGATAGCGCGAGCAGGAGTAGAAGATCTTGCCGTTGCGCGACTTGCGCTTGAGCATACTGCCCTGCTTGCATTCGGGACACTCGACACCGGTGTCCTGCGGTTTTTCCAGCGGCTCGATGTGACGGCAGTCGGGGTAACCGCTGCAACCGATGAACTTGCCATAGCGCCCATGGCGGATGATGAGATCCGAGCCACAGTCGGGGCACTTGCGATCCTCGATCACTTCGGGCTCGGCGTTGGCATCCTCATTGACGTTGCGCGTGTAGTCGCATTCGGGATAGGCATCACAACCGATGAAGCGCCCGCGGCGACCAAGGCGAATGGCGAGGCTGCCACCGCACTTGGGACATTTTTCTTCCAGCGGTTCGTGGGTGACGTCCTTGCGATCGACATTCTTTTCCTTGTCGTCCACCAACTTCTTGAACGGACCCCAGAAGTTTTTCATCAACGGCAGCCAGTCCTTTTCACCACGCGAGATCTGATCGAGCTCGTCTTCCAGGTTGGCGGTAAAGTCGTAGTCCACGTACTGGGTGAAATGCTCGGTGAGGAACTTGTTGACGATGCGCCCCACGTCGGTGGGGAAGAAACGCCGTTTCTCCAGCGTCACGTATTCGCGATCCTGCAGGGTGGAAATGATGGAGGCGTAGGTGGACGGCCGGCCGATACCGTATTCTTCCAGTGTCTTGACCAGCGAGGCTTCCGTGTAACGCGGTGGCGGCTCGGTGAAATGCTGTTCCGGCTTGAGCTTCTTCAGCTCCACGTCGTCGCCCTCGTTGAGCGGCGGCAGCATGCGCTCGTCGTCGTCGCCCTTCTTGCTCTCGTCCATGCTTTCCTGGTAGACGGCCATGAAACCGGGATCAACGATGGTCGAACCATTGGCGCGGAAGACGTGTTTCTCGGTGGCCTGCAGGTCCACCGCCACGGTATCCAGCGTCGCGTGGATCATCTGGCAGGCGATGGTGCGCTTCCAGATCAGCTCATAGAGACGAAACTGGTCCTTGCTGAGATGCGTCCTGATCTCCTTCGGTGCGTGTAACACCGAAGTGGGACGGATGGCCTCGTGCGCCTCCTGGGCGTTACGCGCCTTGGTCTTGAAGGTACGCGGCGCATCGGGCAGGGCCTTCTCACCCCAGGTGTCGGTGATGTACTGGCGGATCTCGTCGAGCGCCTCGTTGGCCAGCGTCACCGAGTCGGTACGCATGTAGGTGATGAGACCCACGGTCTCGCCACCGATATCGATACCTTCATAGAGTTGCTGCGCCACGCGCATGGTGCGGCTGGCGGAGAAACCCAGCTTGCGCGAGGCCTCCTGTTGCAGGGTCGAGGTGGTAAACGGCGCGGCGGGGTTGCGCTTGCGCTTTTTCTTCTGCACCTTGGCGATGTGCAGCTTGCCCTGTGCCGCGTCGAGGATGGTCTTCTCGGCCTTCTCCGCCTTCTTCTTGCTGTTGATGCTGAACTGCGAGAGCTTCTTGCCATCGAGGTAGGTCAGGCGCGCGACGAACTCGTGGCCATCGGAGGCCACGTCGGCATCGACGGTCCAGTATTCCTTCGGCTCGAACTTTTCGATCTCCTGCTCGCGCTCGACGATCAGGCGCAGGGCGGGACTCTGTACGCGCCCGGCCGAGAGTCCACGGCGGATCTTCTTCCACAGCAGGGGCGAGAGATTGAAGCCCACCAGGTAGTCGAGTGCACGGCGCGCCTGCTGGGCGTTGATCAGGTCCTGCGACAGTTCGCGCGGATGCTCGACGGCTTCCTTGATGGCGCGCTTGGTGATCTCATGGAACACCACGCGGCCGACGGTCTTGTCCTTGAGCAGGCCACGATCCTTGAGCAGTTCCAGCAGGTGCCAGGAAATGGCCTCACCCTCGCGGTCCGGGTCAGTAGCCAGATACAGGGCCTCGGCCTTCTTCAGTGCGCGCGCGATGGCATCCACGTGCTTCTGGTTCTTTTCGATGACCTCGTAGGTCATGGCGAAGTCGTGATCGGGATCGACCGCGCCTTCCTTGGGGCGCAGGTCGCGCACGTGTCCATAGGATGCCAGTACCTCGAAGCCACGCCCGAGGTATTTCTTGATGGTCTTGGCCTTGGCCGGCGACTCTACGATGACGAGATTTTTTGCCATGTGCGTGTCGTTACTGCGTTCCTATATGCAAATGCCCGCATGTGCGGGCATTGCTGATTTTACCGCTGCCAGCGTCCCTCAGTGCAAACTGCCCTGGGCCTCTTCGAAAACCAGGTCCTCCACCCAGGCGAAGGCAGCCTCGCCCCCCGGCTGGTTGAACAGCACCATGAGGATGACCCATTTGAGCTGCTCGAGGTCGATGTCGTCTTCGTTGAGTGCCATGACGCGGTCGATGACCAGTTCGCGGGTGGCATGGTTGAGGATCCCGGTCTGCTCGAGAAACAGCAGGAAGCCCCGGCACTCCGCATCCAGCTTCTCCATCTCATCGTCAGTATAGACGCGCATGGAGGCCACGGCCGACAGCGCCAGGCCGTCGGGCTGACTCTGCTGGCGCGCCAGCGCTTCGAGCCAGTCGAAGGCCTTGCTGATCTCGCCGGCCTGGAAGCCGGCCTGTTGCAGCTCGGCCCGCAGGGATTCTTCGTCCGTGTCGATCTCTATATCGTCATTCATATAGTTTTCAAACAGATACATCAACACGTCGAGTACGTTTTCTTTCATAAAATCCTCTCACAATGCGCGATAAACCCCCGCGCCCGGGGCCGTTTTCACCAGGCCTTGCAGCTCCAGTAACAAGAGCATGGAGGAAACCGCTTCTGCCGTCAATCCACAACGCGTCACCAGCAGATCCGGGGTCACCGGTTCGCTGTCCAGTACCGCCAGCAACTGCCGTGCCGCTGCCGGAAGATCCGCCGGTACGGTCGGCTCGCTCCCGTGAACTCCGTCACATTCTGGCTGGACCACCAGGCCCAGCCCGTGCAACACGTCGGCGACGTTTTCGGCCAGCAGGGCGCCCTGGCGCAGCAGGTCATTGGTCCCACGCGCGCGGGCATTGCGTGGCGAACCCGGTACCGCGAATACCTCGCGGCCCTGCTCGACGGCGAACTCCGCCGTGATCAGCGAGCCGCTGCGCTGCGCCGCCTCCACCACCAGCACCCCCTGACAGAGGCCGCTGATGATGCGATTACGCCGTGGGAAGTGGTGCGGCAGCGGCCGCGTACCGGGGGGAAATTCCGATACCAGCAGGCCGCATTCCACCATCTGGCGCGCCAGCCGGCGATGGCGGGCCGGATAGATCCGGTCGGGCCCCGTGCCCAGCACCCCTATGCTCGCGCCGCCCACGGACAGGGCACCGCGATGGGCGGCGCCGTCGATACCGGCGGCAAGCCCGGAGACGATGGTGCAACCGGCGCTCGCCAGTTCGGCGGCCATCTGCGTGGCAAGCTCCTCGCCACTGGCCGATGGTGTACGTGAACCCACCACCGCCAGCATGGGATCCCGTTCCAGCAAACTGGGGTCGCCGCGCAGGAATAACAAGGGCGGGGGATCGGCGATCTGCGCCAGCCGCGCCGGATAAGCGGCATCCCGGCAGGTGAGCAGACCATGCTCCGGTGCCGCAGCCAGCCAGCGCAGGTCAGACGCCACGCCGTCGGCATCCGGATGCGAGAAATAATCGAGTGTCGTGCGCCCCAGCCCGAGGCCGGCGAGAACCGCAAGCGGTGCAGCGAGAATGGCGTCAGGCGTGCCGAAGTGGTCCAGCAGGCGGGTGAATGTCCGCGTACCCACGCCCGGGGCGCGGTTCAGCACCAGCCAGGCGCGCAGGGTGGTCTCGTCCATGATGTACCCCTGTCAGTCCCTTGTCAGGAGTACCTAGTATATAAAGGACTGGAACACAAAAAAAGCCGGCTCCCTCACCGGGAGCCGGCTTTCCACAGTGCGTCTCAGGGATTGCGCACCACGTCGAGGATCCTGAGGGTGCGGTAGGCCTCCATCACCAGGGCATAACTGATGCCCTCGTAGGTCTTGAAGACCATCAGCACGCCGGCCTTCTCGTCCGGAGTGATGTAGTACTCGTTGCTGAAGATATCGCGCTCGCGCTTGCCACCGTGGTAGATGGCCAGCACGCTGCCGGCTTCGAGACCGTCGCGCTCACCGCGGTTGAGGATCACCACCTGGTACTGACCGATGCTCTCCAGCCCGTTGACCACCGCGACGATATGACCGTTGATTTCACGCGACGGTGCGCGCGGCAGGAAGTTGAGGGAGATCTCCTCCTGATCCACCGGCAGCAGCAGGTCGCCCTGCAACACTTCGAGCACCGAGTTGGTCACGCGCAGGGTGGCAGGATCGCCGCTGCGCAGCAGGTTGGCAGTGCCCACGTAGGTGAGCTTGCGGCCAATGACATCGTCGGTCACCGGATCACGCAGGCGCTCGCCGAAACGCACGATGTAATACACACCCTGTCCCGCTTCGAAGTCGCCGCGGGCGTATATCTGATGGCCCGTACCGGCGGCCAGGTGGCCCTCGTAGCTGGAGACGATGTAGGGCGCGCGCTCGAGGATCTCGTCGGGCACCACCACCGGCTGGGTGAGGTAGGGACCGATGTGCTGGCGCGGAATGGTCTCGATGGCCGACTCGATATTGGTATAGCGTATCTTGGGAGTCCACTTCTCCACCGGCAGGTTACGCGTGGTGGGGGGTGGCGGGGGCGGCAGGGATCCTTCCAGACCCAGTCGCGGCTGACCGTCCACGTAGTACAGCACGATGACATCACCCGGATAGATCAGGTGCGGGTTGCGGATGGAGGGGTTGATCTGCCAGACCTCGGGCCAACGCCAGGGGTCATTGAGAAAGTGCGCGGAGATGTCCCACAGCGTATCGCCCTTCTTGACCACGTAGCGGTCAGGGTAGTCGGGTCGGAAACCGCTGGGGGGAGCGGGCTCGGGCTCCGGTGCCGCCATCGGCATGGGCATTGGTTCGCTCGGGGGCGGCGCAGGTTCTGCGGCCGGGGGCTCCTGCGGCGCCGGTGTGCTGCAGGCCCCCAGCAGGGCGGCGAGCACGAGCATCGGCAGGATGCGTAAAATCTCGATTCCGGAGATATTTTTCTTTATCATTGGCTTACCTTGAAGACTGCCGGTCGTCGGAAAAAGGCACTGTAAACGGTGGCTCCTGCACCTGCCCGCGCCCCATTTTCAGCACACGGTTATCCTGTACGATCATAATGTTAGCAGCTTTTTCTAGAGTTGTACTATAAATTACCGTCAACCCCATGGCAATACGCGAAATTCTTCACTTCCCGGACGAGCGCCTGCGCACGAAAGCTGCCCCTGTGGCCGAGGTGGACGAGGGCATCCGCACCCTCGTGGCCGACATGCTGGAGACCATGTACGACGCCCCCGGCATCGGCCTCGCCGCCACGCAGGTGGATGTGCACCTGCGCGTCATCGTCATGGATTTATCGGAAGATCGCAGCGCACCCTTAGTCCTCATCAATCCCGAGATCCTGGAGAAGGAGGGCTCGCAGAAGATGGACGAGGGCTGTCTGTCGGTGCCGGGGATCTACGAGCCGGTGGAGCGCGCCAGTCACATCCGCGTGCGCACCCTGGATCTCGACGGTGAGGAGCGCATCATCGAAGCCGACGAACTGCTGGCGGTCTGTATCCAGCACGAAATGGACCACCTGGAGGGCAAGCTGTTCGTGGACTACCTGTCGGGGCTCAAGCGCGAGCGTATCCGCAAGAAGCTCCACAAGCAGAAGCGGCTGGCCCAGCCGGTCACCCTCTGATTCGGCGACGGATCCCGAACGGATAACGGCCGCCACGCCCGCCGGGCCGGCCGCACCCTCCAGCAGCGAAACGACACACCATGAGCACGCCCCTGAAAATCATCTTTGCCGGCACGCCGGACTTTGCCACCACCATCCTGGCGGCGCTGCTCGACTCACCGCACGAGATCGTGGCGGTCTACACCCAGCCCGATCGCCCCGCCGGGCGGGGACGCAAGCTGCGCCCCGGCCCCGTCAAGACACTGGCCCTGCAACATGATCTGCCGGTGGCCCAGCCCGAGAGCCTGCGGGATCCGGCCGCGCAGCAGACGCTGGCCGCGCTGGATGCCGACGTCATGGTGGTGGTGGCCTACGGCCTGCTCCTGCCCCCGGCGGTACTGGAGACGCCGCGCCTCGGCTGTCTCAATATCCATGCCTCGCTGCTGCCGCGCTGGCGTGGTGCGGCACCTATCCAGCGCGCCATCCTCGCCGGGGATCGCGAGACCGGCATCACCATCATGCAGATGGACGCCGGCCTCGACACCGGCCCCATGCTCCTGCGCGTCCCCTGCGCCATCACCGAGACCGACACCGGCGGCACCCTGCACGACCGCCTCGCCAGCCTCGGCGCGCGCGCCATTCTCGACGTGCTGGACCGCCTCGACAGTGGTGAGCTGCAACCCGAGCCCCAGGACGACGCGCTCGCCACCTGGGCCGACAAGATCGCCAAGGACGAGGCCCGCCTCGACTGGTCGCGCCCGGCGTCGGAACTGGACCGCGTGGTGCGTGCCTTCAATCCCTGGCCGGTGGCCTTCACCACCGCCCCCCTGGGCGGGGAGACCGTGCGCCTGCGCATCTGGCAGGCACGCCCCGGAACGGATCACGGGACGGATCACACCGACGCCACCCCCGGTACGGTGCTCGACACCGGTGCGGCGGGTATCACCGTGGCCTGCGGCGAGGGTGTTCTTACCGTGACCCGCCTGCAGGCCCCGGGCAGCCGTGCCATGTCCGCCGACGACTTTCTCCGCGGCCACCACGGGCTGATGCCCGGCCTGCGCCTTGGCGAGGCCACCACGCCATGAAACCCCGCCAGCGCGCGCTGGGGATCCTGCGCGCCGTCCTCCTCGACGGGCGCTCGCTGACCGATGCACTGGCCGATGCGCCCGACGGGGAAGGGCGTGACACCGCGCTGGTGCGCGCCCTGTGCTTTGGCGTCTGCCGCCACTATTTCCACCTGCACTTCCTGCTCGAGCAATTGCTCGACCGGCCCCTGCGGCGCAAGGACCGTGACGTGGAACTGGCGGCCCTGCTGGGCCTGTTCCAGCTGGGCTGGCTGCGCACCCCCGATCACGCCGCCGTGGCCGAGACCGTAGCGCTGGCGACGGCACTGAAAAAGCCCTGGGCGCGTGGCCTGCTCAACGCC
>DRKU01000062.1 GCA_011051615.1 Gammaproteobacteria bacterium | reverse complement strand
GCGTGTAGCTTTCGAAAGTAATGACACCATTCTGATCCGGCCCGGTGAAGAAGGGATCGAAACTCGTCGGCGCCGTGCCACCCCCGCCGGTATTGCCACCTCCACCAGCATTGCCTCCGCCACCACCGCCTCCACAGGCGGCCAGGACAAAGAGAAAAATCAGCACAAGAATCAGGGGGTATGATTTAAGGGGTTTGCATTGCGACATGGCCCTTGCCCTCCACGACGTATCTGGTGACTTATTGTTCGCCGGCACCACAGGCGCCACCGATTTTTGCCGCAACTATTACCGACAATGGCTTCCGGGTCATCACCCATTTGGGGTATGGGAGGGATCGTCCAGGGACGGGCCGCGCGCTTTTGAAAGACGTGGCCTGTCCCTGCTCTGGGGGGTTGTTGTATCAGGTAGTAGCAGGGGAGAGGTCAGGATCTGTCACGGTTTTCCTACATATCATATTCATCGTCATCGTCCTTGCGTACCAGCACGACTACATAGCCCAGTTCCCGGTACATGTTGACCTGGGCCGGGCCTTCGGCAGCGACGTCGATGAAGTCGGGGAAGTCTTCTGCGCTGAGCCCGCGCCAGCCGGCGAAGGTGCCACAGACGTGAAGCTCGATACCGTCGTCTTCCACCAGCGAACGCGCCATGCTCTGTAAGGCGGGTACGGCGTTCTTGCCCTGCTTTTGCAGGCCAAACTGTTCCTCTCCGTGGGTGACGACGGCGATGTCCAGGCCGGGAAACTGCTTGCGCAGACGCGCGGCGTCGCGGCGCACGATGGGGATGGCCCACTCCAGGGCGTCGTCATCGGCGGTGGCGATCTCGAAGACCACGCCGTCGGGCGGGGTGTCTGACGCGAGGAGGGTCTCGACCGTGGTGCTGTCCGCCGCCTGTACGCCTGTAGCGGGGAGCAGGACAAAAACAAGCAGCAGCAGGGAGGAAAATCGTATTTTTCTTGTGGTCATGGCGCTCACTTCATATGGATTCGCCAGTTAGACCGTGGCGGGGGGAAAAATTCCGCCGTGAGCGACAAAAAGTGGCTGGTCAGCCGCCCGTCATGGACATGAAGCGCACCACGCGGGAAGGGGTTTCACGGAATTCGTGGCGCTCGGGCTTGAGGGTGATGGCGTGGGCGATATGCTCGCGCAACTCGGCGTCGCTGATGCCGGCGCGCAGCAGCGGGCGCAGTTCGTACTTGTCGTCCTGGCCGAGACACAGGTAGAGGGTACCGTCGGCGGACAGGCGCACGCGGTTGCAGGTGTCGCAGAAGTGTTGCGACATGGGCGTGATGAAACCGACATGCAAGGGGCTGTCGTCCACGCGCACGTAGCGGGCCGGGCCGCCACCACTGAGATGGCCGTCGGTGAGCGTGTAGCGCGCGGCGAGGCGTTCGCGGATGATATCGAGACTGATGTAGTGTTCCGTGGCGCTGCGGCCGGTATCGCCCACGGGCATGGTTTCGATGAAGCGCAGGGTGAAGCCGTGCGTCTTGCAGAATTCCACCATGTCCACCACTTCGTGATCATTGATGCCCTTCATGACCACCATGTTGATCTTGATGGGCGCGAAGCCCGCCGCCTTTGCCGCCATGAGACCGTCGACCACCTTGTCGAGCTTGCCGCGGGTGATGCGGCGGTAGGTAGCGGCGTCCAGCGAGTCGAGGCTGACGTTGAGGCGGCGGATCCCGGCGACGTGCAGCGGCGCGGCGAGGCGGCGCAGGCGCGTGGCATTGGTGGACAGGGAGAGGTCGTCGATGCCCGGCAGGGCGGCGAGGCTGCCGATCAGTGCGGGCAGGTCGCGGCGCACCAGCGGCTCGCCCCCGGTGATGCGGATGCGGTGGGTGCCGAGTTCGGCGAAGGCGCGCACCACGCGGGTCAGTTCGGCGAAACTCAGCCAGTCTTCCGGTTCGTCGAAGTCGTTGAAGCCCTCGGGCAGGCAATACTGGCAGCGCAGGTCGCAGCGGTCGGTGACCGACAGGCGCAGGTAGTGGATGTTTCTGCCGAAGGGATCGACCAGACCGCTCATGGTGTGTACTCCCATCGCCCCGTGCCGGGACGGCCAGATTAGTGTTTGATTATACGTTACTGCCCGTGCGGGGAATACGCGCGGGGGCTGGGTGAATTTGACCCAGGTCAGGAAAACGGCCTTTAGAGTACATCATCCCCGTAGAGCTCGTTGAGGGGCCGTGACTGGCCGTCCTCGGTCACCATGCGGGCGTGGAATCGGCGCAGCTGGCGTGGCTCGTGGACGCCGCAGGAGTGTGCGATAACACCCACCTCGTGGCGCATGTTCTCCACGTAATGTTTAACCCGCACTGCCTTGTCGGCCGGGTTGAGGCCCTTCTGCAGGCGTGGATTGTGGGTGGTGATACCGGTGGGGCAGGTATTGCGGTTGCACTGCATGGCCTGGATACAGCCCAGCGCCAGCATAAAACCCCTGGCAGAATTGATGAAATCCGCTCCCACGCACAGGGCCCAGGCCACGTCGCCCGGGGTCACCAGCCGCCCGGAGACGATGACGCGGATGCGCTCGCGCAGGCCGTATTCCCCCAGCTTGTTGACCACCATGGGCAGGCTCTCGCGCAGGGGCAGGCCCATGTAGTCCATGAGGCTGGCGGGGGCCGCCCCGGAGCCGCCGTCTGCGGAGTCGATGGTAATGAAGTCCGGTGCACTGTCCGGTCCGCGGCGGTTGATGGACTCGAACAGGCGGTCGAGCCAGCCGGAAGCGCCGATCACGGCCTTGAAGCCCGTGGGCTTGCCGGTAACGGTGCGGATGCGGTGGATCATGTCCAGCAGGTCGTCTTCGTTGTCGATCTCCGGGTGGCGGTTGGGGCTGATGGAGGCGGTATGCACCGGGATGCCGCGGATGCTGGCCACCTCGGGGGTGACCTTGTCGGCGGGCAGGATGCCACCCTTGCCGGGCTTGGCGCCCTGCGAGAGCTTGAGCTCGATCATGCGCACCTGCGGGTGGGCGGCCACCTCGCGCAGCCGGTCGTCATCGAGCCCGCCCTCGGCGTTGCGTACCCCGTACTTGGCGGTGCCGATCTGGAACACGATGTCGCCGCCTCCTTCCAGGTGCCAGGGCGACAGCCCGCCCTCACCCGTGTTGAGCCAGCAGCCGGCCAGTTTCGCGCCGGCCGACAGGGCACGTACGGCGGGGCGTGACAATGCCCCATAGCTCATGGCGGAGATGTTGAAAATGGATGTGGCGGTGTAGGGGTGCGGGCATTGCGGGCCGATGGTCAGCGGTGCAGTGGGCGTGGCGTCGCGGTCCAGTGTCGGGTAAGGGCAGTTGACGAACAGGACCGTGCCCCGCGGGCGCAGGTCGCGGGTGGAGCCGAAGGCCGCGGTGTTGTCGATATCCTGTGCGGCGTGATAGACCCAGTTGCGCTCGGCCCGGTTGAAGGGCAGTTCCTCGCGGTCCATGGCAAAGAAGTACTGGCGAAAGAACTTGCCCAGGGTCTGAAACAGGAAGCGGAAGTGTCCCACCACGGGGAAGTTGCGCAGAATGGCATTACGGTTCTGCGTGATGTCCATGACGTAGAGGGCGAGGATCCACAGCACCACCAGGCCGACGGCGAAGACGAACAGGTAGGTGAGGTATTCCAGCAGGGTAAACAGGGTAGTGAAGTGTTCACTCACGTTGGCATGCCTCCGATGGCCGGGTTGAGGGGTCGGGCCCCCTTTGCTTCCCCCGCGGCGTCCGACAGAAGGCTGAGACAGCCGCCGCGGACGATGGTTCACCCCCCTTTCGTGTCCGACGGCCCCGGGGGACTGGTGGGGAGCCGTACCGGAGTACTGGCGGGGGACACCCGCGGTGGGCGAAACGTGACGGTTTCGGCATATTACGCTCGCGTTTTGCGTAGACTGACAGCGCGCCGCGTCTTGCGGCCCGATCCCGGCTTCCGGCTTCAATCGATGCTGCCGGACTTCGTATAACCTGATTTGCTGTCCTGTCCCCGATGAAACTGGGCTTTGTCACAACCCTTTATATCATGATGCCGGTGCTTCTCATCGGCTTCTACTATATCTATGTCAAGCGTAAGGAAAAGCGCGTCGTCGCCACGCTGGAGGAGGCCAGACAGGCCGGCCTGACCGAGCCCGCCTCCCTGCATCCGCTCATCGATGAGAACCAGTGTGTCGGTTGCGCCGCCTGCGTCACCGCCTGCCCCGAGGGCACGATCCTTGGCCTGGTGCGCGGCAAGGCGCAGCTCATTGAGCCCACCAAGTGTATCGGTCACGGCGCCTGCGCGCGCGCCTGTCCCTTCCAGGCTATTACGCTGGTGTTCGGCACGGCCAAACGCGGTGTGGACATTCCGCACGTGGACAGCAATTTCGAAACCAATATCCCCGGTCTGTTCATCGCCGGTGAGCTGGGTGGCATGGGACTCATTCGTAACGCCGTCGAGCAGGGCCGCCAGGCCATGGAAGCGGTGGCGAAGAAACTCGCCGGTATGAAGCATGGCGGGGAACACGACGTGATCATCATCGGTGCCGGCCCGGCGGGCTTTGCCGCTTCGCTGGCAGCACACGAGAAGAAGATCCGCTATCTCACCATCGAGCAGGATTCACTGGGCGGCACGGTGTACAAGTTTCCCCGTGGCAAGCTGGTCATGACCGCACCGGTGAAGTTGCCCATGGTGGGCAAGGTCAAGTTCCGCGAGACACGCAAGGAGATCCTGCTGAAGTTCTGGAACGAGGTGGAAAAACGCACCGGCGTGAAGATCAGGTATCGTGAGAAGATGGAAGACATCCAGAGAGAGGACGGTTTTTACCGCGTCGTCACCACCAGAGGGGAATATACCGCTGGTTGCGTCCTGCTCGCCATTGGCCGGCGTGGCACACCGCGCAAGCTGGGTGTGCCCGGCGAGGACGTGCCCAAGGTGGTCTACAGCCTCATCGACCCGGAACAGTACCGCAACCAGCATGTGCTGGTGGTGGGCGGTGGTGACAGTGCGCTGGAAGCGGCCACCAGCATTGCCGAGGAGCCGGGTACCACGGTGAGCATTTCCTACCGCAGCGCCTCGTTCAGCCGCGCCAAGCCGAAGAACCGTGACAAGGTCGAGGCGGCCGAGAAGGCAGGCCGCCTGCAGGTGCTGCTGTCCTCCAACGTCAAGGAGATCCGCGAAAAGGAAGTGGATATCGATGTGGACGGCAAGCTCATCACCATACCCAACGACGCCATGATCGTCTGCGCCGGTGGTATCCTGCCCACACCCTTCCTGAAGAAGATCGGCATTGAAGTGGAAACCAGGCACGGTACGGCATGAAGATGATGTTTACACGTGGCGTCTCCCACAACGCCTGGTTGTGGCTGCTGGTGATGCTGGTGGTCAGCGTACCGGCCAGCGCTGCGGGTCTCGACGAGGCGGAGCGCGCCCTGCGCCTGCGCGACTACCCGCGTGCCCTGCGCCTGCTACAGCCGCTGGCCAGAAAAGGTGATCCCCAGGCGCAGTACCAGCTGGCGGTGCTCTACCGCAACGGCCAGGGTACGACCCAGAACTACGGCAAGGCCCTGCGCTGGTTCACGCATGCCGCCAACCGTGGCCTGGATCGTGCGCAGTACAGCCTCGGCATGATGTATCTTAATGGTGTCGGCGTGGAGCGGGACCTGCCCCGCGCCATGGCGTGGTTTCGCAAGGCTGCCGAACAGGGCCACCGTCGCGCCGCGAAGCGGCTGGCGAAACTGAAGCAACAGGGCATTACCCCGCGCAACACGGAGCATCCGCGTGAAGCCCTGCTCACCGCCGCGCGGCGCGGTGAGCTGGCGGAGGTCAAGGCACTGCTGGGGCGCGGCGTGACCGTCGACGCGCGTGATGAGGCGGGAAACTCGGCGCTCATGCTGGCCGCCAGCAATGGCCATCACCAGGTGGTCGAATACCTGCTGGCCCACAAGGCCACTGTCAACCACCGCAATGCGGGAGGCGAGACGGCCCTGATGCATGCCGCGGGTGACGGTCATGCGGCCGTCGTGCGCCTGTTGCTGGCGCGCGGCGCGCACCGAAACCTCAAGGACAAGCTGGGCTACACTGCTCTCATGTGGGCGGCGCGCTCCGGCAAGGTGGCGGCGGTAAAGGAACTGATCCGGCACAAGGTGGCGCTCAATGCCACCGACCGCAAGGGACGCACCGCCTACCAGCTCGCCGTCAGCCGCAAGCACCAGCAGGTGGCGCGCCTGCTGCTGGCGGCGGGGGCGAAAAAGCCGGTAAAACAGACCCCGGCTTCCGCCGGCGTCGATGCCGCCACCGCCTCGGCCGGTGCGGTCGCCATCGCCAATGACGAGGCCTACGCGGGCTGGACACCGTTGATGGTGGCGGCCTGGCGTGGCCAGAGCGAGGCGGTTACCGCACTGCTGCATCGTGGGGCACAGGTCAATGCTCGCGACCCCGATGGCCATACGGCACTCATGCGTGCTGCCATGAAGGGGCACAGGGATATCGTCGCGGTGCTGTTGAAGAAGGGCGCCAGTGTCACCAATGCCAACCGCGAGGGTATGACGGCCCTCATGTGGGCCGCCCGCGGTGGCCATGAGGCGGTGGTGGCGCAGTTGCTCAAGCGGGGTGCGCGGCACGATCGGCGGCGCAAGGACGGTTTCGATGCAGTGATACTGGCTGCCCGCCATGGTCACGTCGGTGTGTTGCGTCGTCTGGCCGCGGCTGGCGCTGACATGAAACACCGGCAGAAGGACGGCATGAACGCGCTGCTGTGGGCCGCGCGTGAAGGGCACCTGGCGGCGGTAAAGTTGCTGACCCCCAGGTATGTTCCCATCAGTTACCGCAATCGTGATGAAGCCAGCGCGCTGTGGTTTGCCGTCACCCAGGGGCATCCGAAGGTGGCTACCTATCTGATCAGCAAGGGCGCGGATATCGCAGGACGTGACAGGGCCGGTTATACCCTGCTGGCACGTGCTGCGGCGCTGGGTTTCGACAAGGTGGTGGCGCTGTTACTCAAACGCGGTGTTTCGGTGGAGGCCGGTGACGAGGCCGGTAACACACCACTGTTGCTGGCCGCCGATGCGGGCCATGCGCGTACCGTGGCGGTATTGCTCAAACAGGGTGCAAAGATCGATGCACGTGATCGCTTCGGCAACACGGCGCTCATTCTCGCCGCGCGTAGTGGTCACCTGGCCACTGTGGACCTGTTGCTTGAGCAGGGTGCCAACGCCCGCATCCGTAATCGTGACAAGCAGAGTGCGTTGAGCGTGGCAAAGAATGCCGGTCATGCGCAGATCGTGGAGCGCATCAAGAAGGCCGATGAGGGCGGGTTCCTGGGCATATTCTAAATACAAGTTCCGAATTCCCGGCCAGCTCGCAAATATTACAGCATGGGAAGAGACAGTTGATCTTGCTGTGTCCACGGGGAGAGTGTTGGCAAGGCACGCAAAATCCTGGCATCCCTGCCTGCTCGATGGCCGCGTCCCTGCGGCCAACGGTCTTGCCAACACTCTCCCCGCGGAAACCTGTCTTTTTCGCGCACCGCAGGTGATCGGGAGTTCGGAACTATTATTTGGATACCGAAGATTTTCCTGTGCGGCGCTACGTGCCGTTACAGGAAATCGTAGATGTAACCGGCGCGAATGTAGTAGCTGGTTTCATCATCACTGCCTCCAGCTACGTCGCGCTGAGTCACGTCAACCCCCCCTTCGAACTCGAAACGGATATTGCGCTTGTAGCGGAAGTCGGCGCGTACCGAGGGACGTATCAGCATCGAACTGGTACCGTCGCTGCCACTGACCTTTTCCCACTGGAAGCGCGGATTCAGGCGCCACTGCTTGTTGAGCGGGAAGCGCGTGCTGAAGGAAAAGGTGACACGGTTGGAAGCGGCACTGTCCGCCCAGCGCAGTCCGGCCGAGCTGACGTCCTTTTCGAAGAACCAGTTGTTGCCGAGTAGCTGCGCGAATACCGAGTACTCCGTACCGGTAGGATTGGTGGCCGCGACGCCACCGGAGGCCGGTGTACCGGCCAGGCTGGATACGGTGACATCACCATTCAACTGAAACTTGGGCGTCAGGGGCATGGAGCCCGAGAGTGTGATGGACTTGAAGCGCGCGGTGCGATCACG
>DRKU01000061.1 GCA_011051615.1 Gammaproteobacteria bacterium | reverse complement strand
CGGTGGCCAGGTTGGCACGCGTTTCACCCTCGGCGGGGATGCGCGCCAGCGCGCCGGGCACCGGCTCGCCGTCGATGAGGATGATGCGCTTGTCGCCGGCGCGGATCTCGGGCAGGTAACGCTGCGCCATGACCAAGTGCTGGCCGTGGCCGGTGAGGGTCTCGATGACTACGTTGATGTTGGGATCGTCGCCGCGCAGGCGGAACACCGAGGCCCCACCCATGCCGCCCAGCGGCTTGAGGATCACGTCCCCCAGCGCGTCGATAAAGGCGCGCAGGGCCTCGGCGCGGGCGGCGACGAGGGTCTCGGGCATGCACTGGGGGAACCAGGCGGCAAACAGCTTCTCGTTGCAGTCACGCAGGCTGCGTGGCCGGTTGACTACCAGGACCCCGTTCTTCTCGGCCAGTTCGAGCAGATAGGTGCAGTAGATGTAGTCCATGTCGAAGGGCGGATCCTTGCGCATGAGCACGGCGTCCATGTCGCTCAGCGGGAAGGTCTGCGCCGGACCGAGGCGATACCAGTCCTGCGGGTCGGCGTTTACCGTCAGGGGCTGGGCGGTGGCCGACACCTGGTCGCCACGCAGCGCCAGGTCGGCCGGTTCCAGGTGGAACAGCTGCCAGCCGCGGGCCTGGGCCTCCAGCAGCATGGCCAGGGTGGTATCCTTGGCATAGTGGATGGAGCCAATGGGGTCCATGATGACTGCAAGTTTTCGTGCCATGTTCAATTCCGTCGGTTGCTGACCCTGCCCGCCCGGTGGCCGGGGCCTGTTTTCGCCCCCTGGCCCGGCCCGAGCCGTCCGAGCCATAAAGACGCATTAGAAGGCAGGATTAGTCCTCCTGGAACATCAAGTCTGCCCTCGCCGTGGACGATACAGTCAATTGCAGGTGCGATACAGGGTTATCCCCCTGCCGTGGGACAGTGGCTTTTTTGATTCCTCTGCTTGACACAGGGTAATTGCCAAATATCCTATATTATATGGGTACTTATGGATTGTTTCTCAAATTTGTGTTAAATATCGGAGAACCATGTCTCGAAACAGGGGGATCGGAAGTCGGTAACCCGCGGGGGTTGGTGCGCCGCTGGCGCTGCGGGGCGTGTCCCCGCCCCGGGACCGTGGTCCTGTGACAAAACTCTATATAATTCAGAATACGAACAATGCTGGCAGAGCAGACAATGGATGACGGAATACAGGGTCTCAAGGTGATGGTCATCGACGATTCGAAGACCATCCGGCGAACCGCGGAGACGTTGCTGAGAAAGGCCGGGTGTGAGGTGATCACCGCGACGGATGGCTTCGAGGCCCTGTCGAAGATTGCCGACAACAACCCGGATATCATTTTTGTCGACATCATGATGCCGCGACTCGATGGTTACCAGACCACGCGGCTGATCAAGAACAACAAGGTCTTCAGCAAGACGCCGGTGATCATGTTGTCGAGTAAGGACGGTTTGTTTGACAGGGCGAGGGGGCGGATCGTTGGGTCGGAAGAGTATCTGACCAAACCCTTTACCAAGGAAGAATTACTTGGCGCAATCAGGAAGCATGTTCTGGCCTGACGAGATCGGGCGCAGCGAGCATCTGTACCGCAAGTTACATACATGAATGATGTTGGAAAGTCATAACACCGATTTGAAGTTTTTCAGGAGTCCGATATGGCACGCATACTGGTAGTAGATGATTCACCCACTGAGGCCCATGTGCTGAAGGGGATGTTGGAGAAGAACGGACACACTGTGACCACGGCTCCCGATGGCGAATCCGGGATAGCCAAGGCAAAGGAAGAAAAGCCGGAACTGATTCTGATGGATGTGGTGATGCCGGGACTCAATGGTTTCCAGGCCACCCGTGCGCTGACCAAGGATCCCGAAACGCAGAACATCCCCATTATCATCGTCACCACCAAGGATCAGGAGACGGATCGCGTCTGGGGCCTGCGCCAGGGTGCCAAGGATTACATCACCAAGCCGGTGGATGAAGCCGAGCTGGTGAACAAGATGAACATGGCGCTGGCGGGATAAGTACGAACATGGTTGCCACGCAATCGCAGCAGCCTTTCGACCTGCTGCGTGAACTGGAACAACGCAGCCGTAGCCGGGCAATGGGGCTGCCCCAGCAGGTCGAGGTACGACGCACCTGGTCGGGGATCGGCTTTTCGGTTGGCGGTCTGAACCTGGTCTCCGATCTGGACGAGGTGGATGAGATCCTCGACTACCCGACCATGACGCGCGTACCGGGTGCGCACAACTGGGTGAGGGGGCTGGCAAACATTCGCGGTACCCTGTTGCCGATACTGGATTTGAGTGGGCTGATAGATGACCGGGTGTCTCAGCCCAACCGAAGCACTCGCGTGCTGGTCGTCCATGAAGGCGATCTGTCGGCGGGGCTGGTGGTCGACGAAGTCGTCGGCATGCGGCATTTTTTTGATGAGGACTTTACCCGGGAGCTACCGGACGCATCGGACAGCATGCGCGGTTTTCTCAAGGGTGCCTACCGGCAGGGAGACAACCTGTGGGCGGTCTTCAGCATGCAGAAGCTGCGCGAAAGCGACCAGTTTGTTCAGGTTGCCTCGCACAGCTGATTTACAGGATGTAGAAGTAGTAGATAAACACCGCCGGTGTGGCAGAGAAATGTCCGGCGGGAACCGAATTAGATAACGATTACACCACCGACGCTAGGAGTACTACCATGGCGGAGACACAGAAAGGCGGTCTGACCGGATTGTCATCCGGTCGCATCCTGCTCGTTGTTATCGGCGCTCTGATCCTGTCCGTGATTGCCACGGTCGGGTTCTTCATCGTTGATGCACAGCAGGGCAAACTGGACAACGAATACATCGCCCGACTCGGTACCCAGAAGGTACTGTCGCAGAAGATCGCCAAGCTGGCGGCGGAAGCGGCGCGCGGCGATGTGGGCATGTACCCGGCACTGCAAAGCGCGCGCGATGAGTTTGGCGGCATCATCCAGTGGCAGCGTGAAAACACCCCGACGCTGGCGGCGGGAAGCCTGCGCGAGGTGGAAGAGCAGTGGGAAGGCTATGTCAAGAACGTCAACGTCATCGTCAATGGTCGCGATGTGATTGCGTCCATGCGTAGCAGTATCCAGGCCATTAACGAACAGATCCCGACCCTGCTGGCACAGACCGATGAGGTGGTGAGTACGCTCAAGCGCATCAACACCGACCCGGAGCAGATCTATATTGCCACGCGCCAGTTGATGCTTATCCAGCGTATTGCCTCCAACGTACCGCGCGTTCTCGACGGTGGTGAAGGCGCGGTGACGGCGGCCGACAGTTTCGGTCGTGATGCCGCGACTTACGGACGCGTTCTCGATGGCATGCTGCGCGGCAGCCGCACCATTGGCGTCACTCGCGTTACCAACCCGGTCGCACGCAAGCGCCTGCAGGAAGTCTCGCGCCTGTTCGACCAGATGAGCGCCAAGGTGGGCGCCATCCTCGAACGCTCACCGGAGATGTTCAACATTTCCGACGCGTCCGAAGCGGTCATCGGTATGAGTGAGCCCCTGCTGGCCAGTATCGTCAACCTGGAAAAATCCTACAACGGCACCATTTCGACGCGCCTCTCCGGGCAAATGGCGCAGTGGTTGTCCGTCCTCACCCTTATCCTCCTGATCATGCTGGGCTTCGTCTACTGGTTGTACAGCCGCCAGCAACTCACCTTCGTGGAAGAACAGCGCGAGTTCGCCATGCAGCAGCGCCAGGAGACGCAGGAAACCAACGAGCGCAACCAGCAGGCTATCCTGCGCCTGCTCGATGAAATGGGCGACCTCGCTGATGGTGACCTGACAGTGGAGGCGACGGTAACCGAGGACATCACGGGCGCTATCGCGGACTCCATCAACTACACCATCGATGCATTGCGTAACCTGGTTACCGCCATCAACGATACCACGCAGCAGGTATCCTCGGCGGCCCAGCAGACGCAGGCCACCGCCATGCACCTTGCCGAGGCCTCGGACCACCAGGCCCAGCAGATCACAGCGGCGAGTTCGGCGATCAACGAAATGGCGGTTTCCATCGAGGGCGTTTCCTCCCATGCCGCGGAACTGGCCAACGAAGCGAACCGCTCGGTGGCCACGGCCCATGAAGGTACGCTGGCGGTACAGAAGACCATTCAGGGTATGGATACCATCCGCGAGAACATCCAGGAAACCTCCAAGCGCATCAAGCGACTGGGTGAATCCTCGCAGGAAATCGGTGAAATCGTGGAACTGATTAACGACATTGCCGAACAGACCAACATCCTGGCCTTGAACGCCGCCATCCAGGCGGCCATGGCCGGTGAAGCGGGCCGCGGCTTCGCGGTGGTTGCCGACGAAGTTCAGCGACTCGCGGAACGTTCCGCCGACGCGACGCGCCAGATCGAAGCGCTGGTGAAAACCATCCAGACGGACACCAACGAAGCGGTGGCCTCCATGGAACAGAGTACGGCCAACGTGGTCCAGGGTGCGCAGCTGGCACAGGATGCCGGCCAGGCACTGTCCGCTATCGAAAGCGCCAACACCCACCTGTCGGAGCTGATCCGGAACATTTCCGAATCCGCCGCCCAGCAGGCAAGCGCTGCGACCAATATTTCCGACACCATGAACGTCATCCAGGAAATTACCACGCAGACTTCGGCGGGTACCAACGAAACGGCGGCCTCCATCGGTAACCTTGCCGAGCTGGCCAACGAACTGCGCCGTTCGGTTGCCGGTTTCAAGCTGCCAGGCTGATGTCGACGGGTAGCGGCACATTTACATGACGACATATACGGCACAAAAGCTGACATCCCAGCCTGGACTGCGGCCCATGCAAACACCCCTGACCATGGATGACCGACTGTTTTCCCGCTGGCAGGAAATGCTGGAGGAACGGATTGGCATTTCCATTCCCGATGAGCGGCGTTCCTTCCTGGTCACCAGTCTCGGTCAGCGTATGAGCGAGGTGGGTTGCCGCAGTTACGAACAGTACATGCAGATGTTGCAGGATGGCCCGCTGGGCGCCGTGGAATGGGAGCTGCTGGTCGATCACCTGACGGTGCACGAGACGCGCTTTTATCGCGATGGCGCGGCGCTGCGCCTGCTCGAGGAACAGTTCTTCCGTTTCCTCGGTCGGGACGACGAAAGCCGTGCCAACGTGGATATCTGGAGTGTCGGCTGTGCCACCGGTGAAGAACCCTACTCTCTGGCGATTGCGCTGGACGACTACCTGCTGGCACAGGGGCTGGAAAATTATTTTTCCGTCACCGCCACCGATATCAGCCGTGCCTCGCTGGCCACCGCGCGCCAGGGGATCTATCATCGCAACCGTTTACGTAACCTGCCGGTCAAGCTGTTGCGCCGTTATTTCCTGCCCTACGATCTCGATCATTATCGGCTCAGCAAGACCATCCGTGATCGGGTCTGTTTCACGCTCATGAATCTCATCGATGCGGGTGATGCCGCGCTGGGCAAGATGGACATCATCTTCTGCCAGAACGTACTGATCTATTTCAAGCGTGAACGGCGCCTGGAGATTGCCAACAGCCTGGTGGAACATTTGCGCCCGGGCGGCCTGTTGATCCTCGGTGCGGGTGAACTGGTCAACTGGCGACACGAGCGTCTCGTCCAGATCCCGGACGAAGATGTGGTCGCCTTCCGGCGTCTGCCCGAGGAGGGTACCGCCTGATGAGTGTGCCAAGTCAGAGTCAGCTGGATATCAATACGCTTGGCTGGGTCAAGTCGGAGATCGACGACACCCTCAACCAGGCGCGCTCGGCACTGGAGACCTATGTCGAAACGCCGGACGACGAGTCGCAGCTGCGTTTCTGCATCAACTACCTGCACCAGGTTCATGGCACCCTGCAGATGGTGGAGCTCTACGGCGCCTCCATGGTGGCCGAAGAAATGGAGAAGCTCACCGAGGCCCTGCTGGAGAACCGCGTCAATGCCCGCGAAGATGCCTACGAAGTCCTGATGCGGGGCATACTGCAACTGCCGGACTACCTTGAGCGCCTGCAGAATGGCGCGCGGGACATGCCGGTACTGCTGTTGCCACTACTCAATGATCTGCGTGCTGCCCGTGGCGAGGCATTGCTCACCGAGAATGCCCTGTTCCAGCCCGATCTCTCCGTCGAGGCACCGACGGTGGCGCCGCTTGCCGAGGAGACCGAGGACCTGCCGCACCTGGCGAGCAAGCTGCGCCATGCCTATCACCTGGGGCTGCTCGGCTGGTTCCGGGAAACCGATACCGATGGCAGCCTCAACCAGATCCAGCAGGTCATCGACAAGCTGCGCAAGTCCGCCAATGACAACGAGGCCAACCGCATGTTCTGGGTGGCCAGTGGTGTCGTCGAGGGCCTGCGTGATGGTGGGCTCGAGTCCAGCGTGGCGGTAAAACTGCTGCTGGGTAATGTCGATCGCCAGATCAAACGCATCATCGACCACGGCGAGGAGGCGCTCAATGACTCGCCGCCTACCGAACTGCTGAAGAACCTCCTTTACTATGTCTCCTGCTCCAGGTCGCAGGGTGAACTGGTCACCGAACTCAAGAAGGCCTTTGGCCTGAGTGAAGCCCTGCCCGACAGGGAATCGCTGGAGAAGGCACGTGCCGATATGACCGGCCCCAATGCCGAACTGATGAAGACGGTCTCAGCGGTACTCATCGACGATCTGACCAAGGTCAAGGATGGCCTGGACCTGTTCGTGCGCAGTGAGTCACGCGACCTGGGTTCCCTGCGTGGGCTGGCCGATACCCTCAACCAGATGTCCGATACGCTGGGCATGCTGGGGCTTGGCGTGCAACGCAAGGAGATCCTCGATCAGGCCGCGGTGCTCAACGACATGATCGAGGGCAAGCGCGAAATTGAAGAAAATGTCCTCATGGACATGGCTGCCTCGCTGCTGGCGGTGGAAGGTGCCCTGGGCGATCTGTCCACTGCGCGGGTCGTCAACGAAGAGGCCGACAATACCGATGCCGTGGCGACCTCGGTGGATATCAGCAACAAGCAGTTGATGAAGTCGGTGCTCAAGGAAGTCGCCGAAGACATGGTACGCATCAAGGAGGCGCTCACCGATTTCAGTCGTACGCCTTCGCGCCCCGACCTGCTGGAGAAGGTGCCGCAGTACATGGCGCAGATCCAGGGCGGCCTGTCCATGCTCGACCTCGAGCAGGCATCGGAACTGCTGAGTATCGCCGGTCGTTATATCGAGCAGGAACTGATCCCCGGCAAGCTGGCGCCGGAAGACTCCTCGCTGGATGTGCTCGCCGACGCCATCAGCAGCATCGAATACTATCTCGAATCACTCATGGAAGGCTGGGGTCATCCCGACTCCATCCTGCAGGTGGCGCAGCAGAGTCTCACCCAGTTGGGGATCCTCAGTGATACAGAGTACACCGCTCCCACCGAGACACCCGCCGATGACAGGGTCGAAGCCCTGGACCATGAAGAGAAGACCAAGGTCGATATCGAGCTGGGTGAATTGCCGGACAGCCTTGCCGGCGAGGAAACCGACTACAACGACGATACCCTGACCGACATCCCCATGCCGGACGGCGAGGTGGATGCCTCGGCGGAAACACTCACCGATCTCAGTGACGAGCTGGAGTCGGCCGGCTCCGAGGAAATGCTGCTCGATATCCCCCTCGAAGAAGACGGTCTCGAACTGGACCTGGGTGAGGCCGACACCGCCGAGCTCAAGGCGCCGGAATTCGAAACGCCCCAGTCTGAAAGCGAGGGGCTGGTCATCGGTGAGGGACCTGGTGCCGGCCCTGAGGAGGACACGGTGGTGGATCTCTCACCGGTCAATGACAGCAGTGAGACCCGCCGTGGCATCGGCAGCGAGGAATTCCGAATCGAGGGTATGGACGACCTCTCGGACCTGGATCTCGATGCCCTTGCCAGCGGTGAGATCCCCGTCAGTGCCGAGGAGGCCGCCGCACTGGAGGCGAGTACCAGCAGTGCCGATATTGCGCCCGCCATGAGTTCCGCGCGCTCTGCACAGCCGGCTTCCGTCATCGAAGAAATCGACGACGAGATCATCGAGATCTTCCTCGAAGAGGCCGAGGAAGAGTATGGCAATATCTCTCGCCTGCTGCCCCGCTGGGTGGCAGATCAGAATGACATGGAGTCGCTCAAGGAACTGCGTCGTTCCTTCCATACACTCAAGGGCAGCGGTCGCCTGGTGGGCGCCCTGGATCTGGGTGAGTTCGCCTGGGCCTGTGAAAACATGCTCAACCGTGTCATCGACAAGACCATCGAACCCACACCGGTGATAAGCAGCCTGCTGGAAAAGGCCCGCGCCATGTTGCCGGCATTGTTCGACAACTTCCGCAATGGTACTGCTCCCGATCACCACGTATTCCACCTCATGGAGATGGCCCATGCCATCTCTCAGGGCAAGGATGTCAGTGAGGATATGCTGGTGGCACCGCCGGCAGATGAAACGGCGGGGGTGACAGCGGAAGCCGAATCCGAACCTGAGCCAGAACCGGCTGCCGAGGCGAGCGATCTGGATACCGGTCTGCAGGTACTTGAGACCGAGATCGAACGTATCGAAGAGGAAGTCTCTGTTGCCCCCGCACCGCAACCCGCCACGGGTGAGGCCGAGGCGGGTGGTTTTCTCATCCCCGATATCGATCCGGGTCTGCGCCAGATCTACAGCAACGAGGCCGAGGTCCATCTCAAGACCCTGCGCGAATATATCTTCAACGCCCGCATCATGGAAACCAGCGAGGTGACGCCGGAACTGCTGCGTGCCCTGCATACCCTGTCGGGCAGTTCACGTACCACCGGCATGCAACCCATTGCCGCGCTGAGTGGCCTGTTTGAAAAATACGTCAAGTTGCAGTCCGATGTCTCGGCGCCGATGCACGAACATGCGCTGGACATCCTCGAAGACTACGTCGAGTACGTTGCCACCGCCGTGGACCAGATCGGCACACCGGGCCAGCCCCTGGACGACAACAGCGCGTTGCTGGAGCGAATTCAGGAACTCTACGATCAGGCTGCGGCGGAGCACTCCGCGGTGGATATCGATGCCTCGGCCGTATCGCGCGCCACGGAAACCACGGCGGAGCCCGCCGCGGTACCACAGGAATACGACGAGGAACTGCTGGAGATCTTCCTCGAGGAAGGGACCGAGATCCTCGAAGAGAGTGATCACACCCTGCATGGCTGGGTTGCCGAGCCGGATAACGGCGAATTTATCGAGGCCTTGCAGCGCCAGTTGCATACCCTCAAGGGTGGTGCGCGCATGGCGGGGGTCACCGAGATCGGTGATCTCAGCCACAGTATCGAAACCCTGTTGACCGCCGTCGTCGATGGTCGCCTGCAGCCCACGCCGGCGATGTTCGATCTCCTGCTCAAGGCACAGGATCGCGAAGTCAGCATGCTCGAACAGTTGCGCCAGCGCCAGCCCATTACACCGGCCACTGATCTGATCCGCCAGCTGGATACTATCGCCAGTGGAGGCGAACTGTCCGTCGAAGAAGCAGTGCCGGTCAACGACACGCCCGTGGCCGAGGAAAGCCCGCCTGAACTGGTCGAGGAAGATGAGACTGATAGCCTGGCGATGGAGCGCGAGGATCTCACCGAAGAGATCGAGCTGGACCTGTCGGAAGCCCCGCCC
This sequence comes from Gammaproteobacteria bacterium, assembly GCA_011051615.1. Lineage (GTDB taxonomy): Bacteria > Pseudomonadota > Gammaproteobacteria > CAMYNG01 > CAMYNG01 > HyVt-448. The sequence continues at coordinate 5,617 of DRKU01000061.1, read as the reverse complement.
GGCTTTTCGCTCGACAGTGAGGAATCCTCCTCCGAGCCGGAACTTACCGGTGCCACTTCCGAGGAGCTGGAGCTGAACGTTCCGGCGGAAGAGAGCGGGGAGAGGGCTGAAGCCGAAACGGTAGCGCCGCCGGCCGGTAACGTCGTGCCGCTGGATGCACGTGCAAGCGAGCCCGCGCCCGCACCCGAAGAACCCCCGGCCCCACCGGCACCGGCCGCGGAAAGTGCCCCGGCCGTGGAGAAGGAAACCCAGCGTGCCGTGGTTCGCCCACAGGGTGAGCAGATCCGCGTACGCGCCGACCTGGTGGACGATCTGGTCAATTTTGCCGGCGAAGTGAGTATTTACCGCTCCCGCCTCGAACAGCAGAACAATACCTTCCGCTACAACCTGCAGGAACTGGACGATACCGTCACACGCCTGCGTGAACAGCTGCGCAAGTTCGAGATCGAGGCCGAAGCACAGATCCAGCACCGCTTCGAGGAAACCACCGGCCGCAGCTACGAAGATTTCGATCCCCTCGAGTTCGATCGCTTTACCATGATGCAGCAGCTCTCGCGCGGCATGATGGAAAGTCTCAATGACCTCGACAGCCTGCGCACCATCCTCGCGAACCTCACGCGCGAGTCGGAAACCCTGCTGTTGCAACAGTCGCGTGTCAACACCGAGCTCCAGGAAGGCCTCATGCGTACGCGCATGGTACCGTTCTCCAACCAGGTGCCGCGCCTGCGCCGTATTGCGCGCCAGACCAGCCAGGAACTGGGCAAGAACGCGGAACTGCACATTCATGGCATGGATAACGAGCTCGACCGTAGCGTGCTCGAACGTGTGCTGGCGCCGCTGGAACACATGCTGCGTAACGCCATCGCCCATGGTATCGAATCCCCCGAGCAACGCCGTGAGGCGGGCAAGAAGGAGAATGGCCAGATCAACCTGCACCTGGATCGCGAGGGTAATGACCTCGTTATCACGCTCCGCGATGACGGTGCCGGTATCGACGTGGATGCGATCCGCGCCACGGCCATCGACCGGGGACTGCTGGACCCGGATGCCAGTCCCGACAAGAACGAGTTGCTGGAGCTGATCATGGAATCTGGCTTCAGTACTGCCACCGAGGTGACACAGATCTCCGGGCGCGGTGTGGGTATGGATGTGGTGAGCAGCGAGATCAAGAAGCTCGGTGGTGTACTGCAGATCGATACCGAGAAGGGCAAGGGTACGACGTTCACCGTGCGCCTGCCGCAATCGCTGTCGGTAACGCGCGCCCTGCTGGTGCACGTGGCCGATGAGACCTACGCCATCCCGCTGCTGGGTGTGGAGGGTGTCGAGCGCGTCAGCGGCGATGTCATTGCCAAGTTGCAGCAGTCTGAAAAGCAGCTCTACAAGTGGGTTGGACAGGACTACCGTTACCTGCACCTGGCGGCAACCCTCGGTCTGGCCGAGGCTCATATCCCCGACCCGGATGCACGCGTGCCCCTGTTGCTGGTGCGCAGTGGTGACTTCCGAGCGGCCATCCAGGTGGATGGTCTGGTCGGCAGCCGCGAGGTGGTGGTCAAGCCCGTTGGGCCCCAGCTGAGTACCATGCGGGGCATCTCCGGTGCCACCATCATGGGTGACGGCGGCGTGGTGCTGATCCTCGACCTGGGCGCGCTGGTACGCATGGTGGACTTCGCGGAGAGCACCGAGGCCGACATCATGCCGGTGGCGCCGACAGAGGAGGAGGCCGCCGAGGCGAAGAAGCCGCTGGTAATGGTGGTGGACGATTCCATTACCGTGCGCAAGGTCACCACGCGCCTGCTGGAGCGCAATGACATGGAAGTGGTCACGGCGAAGGACGGCGTGGATGCGCTGGCGCAGCTGCAGGAAGTGCGGCCGGATATCATGTTGCTGGATATCGAGATGCCGCGCATGGATGGTTTCGAGCTGGCCACCAACATGCGCAACGATGCCGAGCTTGAGCATATTCCCATTATCATGATCACCTCGCGTACCGGTGAGAAGCACCGTGATCGCGCCCTGTCCATCGGTGTCAATCGCTACATGGGCAAGCCATTCCAGGAAACGGATCTGATCGAGAATATTTCAGCACTGCTGGCCGAGAGCAACTAGGCGTCTCGCCCTGGTGGAAGGCCCGATGAAAAATCTTGAAAACGCTTCTGCCGAGGCCACCGGCCCCTCCAGCAAGCCCGACAGCCACGTGCCGTCGCCGGCAACGCTGGAGCTGCGCAAGGTCCACATCGCCATCGCCTCCGACTCCCTGCGCCAGCGCAGCTACCTGGAGAACGCCCTCAAGGATCGTGGCCTCAAGGTGGTTCTGAGCGAATCCCTGCATCCCGGCCTGATGGATCACCTGGCCGCCAGCGAGGCGGAGGTGTTGATCCTCGACCTGCATGATGACATCGAGCACGACGAGGCCGTCCTCGATGCCCTGCTCGACGACTCCCCCGTGCCCATTGTCTTCAATGACATTTCCGCGCTGACACTCAAGGAACCGCGTTCGCTGGCGCGCTGGCATACCACCCTGTTGCGCAAGATCGTCGAACTGGCCTCGCGTGAATCCGGCATCGATGTTTCGCTTACCGAGGGCATGGACTCCGGTATGTACGCACTGGATTCCGGCTCGGTGGCCATGGGTGAGGATCGTGTTTTCCCCGGCCAGACGCCCAAGGGCGAAGTGGCCATGAGCGTGTGGGTACTGGGTGCTTCACTGGGTGGGCCCGAAGCCCTCAAGCGTTTTCTTGGCGCCCTGCCGGCGGATATCCCGGCGGCTTTCGTGCTGGCGCAACATCTCGGCACGCGTTTTGTCAGCCTGCTGGCGGAACAACTGGATCGTGAAACCCCCCTGCGTGTCTGCCGACCTCAGGTGGGTCACGTGCTGCGCCATGGACAGGTGCTCATCGCACCGGTGGAGGAACGCCTGGTGATCAACTCGGTGGGAACGGTGGAACTGCATCCGGCGCCGGGCAAGGCGCCCTATGCACCTTCCATCGACCTGGTCGTCGAAGACGTGGCGCGGCGTTACCCGGCACGCTCGGGCGTGATCCTGTTCAGCGGCCTGGGTGATGACGGCCGCAAGGGTTTGCGTGAGATGCACAGACGTGGCGGCCTGGTGTGGGCGCAGGACAGCAGCAGTTGCGTCATGAGCAGCATGCCCGACGCCGCGCGTGACACCGGCCTGGTGGAAGTGTCCGCCAGCCCGGAAGAACTGGCGCAACGCCTGGTCCGACATTTTAACAGCCTCAACTAGCAAGGTAGACTGTCATGGTGGATACGACATATTCCGGTCCCGATCTCGACGAAGGGGTGGCGCAAAGTGGTCGCGCCGATGTCATAAACTGCCTGTTGATCCCGATCAGGAACGAACAGATCCTGTTGCCCAATACGGCGATTGCCGAAGTGATTTCCTGGCAAAAGCCCGAGCCCACCCAGGATGGCCCGGAATGGTTTCTCGGCATGATGAACTGGCGTGACTACCGCGTGCCGGTGATCTCCTTCGAGGCCGCCATCGGTGGCCAGGTGGCGCCACCTTCGCCACGCAGTCGTATCGTGGTGCTCAATACACTCAATGGCAATACCAACCTGCCCTATATCGGCCTGTTGTCACAGGGTATTCCCCATCTGCAGGTCGTGGGTATCAATGCTGTCATGCCGAACAATGATATCACCGTACCCTCGCCCACGGTGGCCAGCTATGCCCTGCTGGGTAATCAGCCGGTGATGGTCCCCAATATCGACGATCTCGAATCTCGCCTGTTGCGCCTGCTTTCCAACTGATCCCGCTAGGTACCGAGATCGCCCCAGCGGCTCTGTAGTGCGGCGATGATCGCCGTGCCGGCCGTCTCCGTACGCAGGATACGTGGGCCGAAACGCAGTGCCGTATGGCCTGCCGCTACACAGGCAGCGATCTCCGACTCTTCCAGTCCACCCTCCGGTCCAACCAGCAGCGACACGGCGGTGATGCCGGTATCCTGCAGCTCCGACAGACCCTGTTCGGCCGTGGGGGAGAGCACCAGTCGCAGCTCGTCCGACGGCCGGGCGACAAGCTCGGCCAGTGGCTGCGGTACCAGCAGCCGGGGCAGGCGGGTGCGCCCGGACTGTTCGCAGGCGCTGATGATGACGCCACGCCAGTGTGCCATGCGTTTTTCCAGCTTCCCTGCGTCCAGTTGCACCACGCAGCGCCGGGTGATCACCGGCGCCAGCGTGGCGACGCCCAGCTCGACTGCCTTCTGCAGGGCGTAGTCCATACGTTCGCCGCGTGCGAGGGCCTGGTGGAGCGTGATGTGCAGGGGTGACTCACGGCTAACATCATGGTATTCGCCCACTTCGGCATCGACCGTGGTCCTGGCGATGCGTGTCAGGTGTGCCTGGTATTCTCCACCTTCACCGTTGAACAGGATCACGGCATCACCGCTACGCATGCGCAATACACGCGCACAATGGCGTGCGGCACGCTCGTCCAGTGATACCACCGTGCCGGTCGCGAGGGGCCGCGGCGTATAGAGCCGGGTCAGTCGCATGTGGCGCACTCGATACCCTCGGCAGCCACGCGCAGACAGTGCTCGATCTCTGCTGGCGTGATCACGTAGGGCGGCATGAGGTAGATGACATTGCCCAGCGGGCGCAGCAGGACTTCATTCTTCAGGGCGTGTTCATAGACATGCAGGCCACGGCGTTCCTGCCACGCATAGGCGGTATTGCGTGAACCGTCGGGGGTCATTTCCATGGCGAGGATCATGCCGGTCTGGCGCACCTCGCCCACGTGGGGATGATTGGCCAGCGGTGCGGCGGTGGTGCGCATGTGTTCGGCGAGTGCCTGGTTGGCACCGATGACGTCATCGGCCTCGAACAGTTCCAGTGTCGCCAGCGCGGCGCGACAGGCCAGGGCGTTACCGGTGTAGCTGTGCGAGTGCAGGAAGGCGGTAAGGTTTGCATAGTCATCGTAGAAGGCGTCGTACACGCTGTCGGTGGTCAGGCACACCGACAGGGGCAGGTAGCCGCCGGTCAGGCCCTTGGACAGGCACATGAAGTCGGGGCGGATGCCGGCCTGTTCGCAGGCGAACAGGGTGCCGCTGCGACCAAAGCCCACGGCGATTTCATCGGCGATGAGGTGTACGCCGTGACGGTCGCAGGCTTCGCGCAGCAGTTTGAGATAGACCGGATCGTACATGCGCATGCCGCCGGCGCACTGCACCAGCGGCTCGACGATCACCGCGCAGGTCTCCTCGGCGTGTTTCTCCAGCGCCGCTTCCATGTGCTCGAACATGCGCGTGCTGTAGTCGCGGCAGGACTCGCCTGCCTCGCGCCGGTAGCAGTCGGGAGAAGGCACGGTGATGACATCGAGCAACAGTGGCTCGTAGGTTTCCTTGTAGAGCTCCACGTTGCCCACCGACAGGGCACCGAGGGTTTCGCCGTGGTAGCTGTTGGCCAGCGTGATGAAACGGGTCTTCTGCCGCTGGCCGGTGTTGTACCAGTAGTGGAAGCTCATCTTCAGCGCCACCTCGACGGCCGAGGAGCCGTTGTCGGCGTAGAAGCAGCGCGACAGGCCGGGCGGGGTCAGCGCCACCAGCTTCTCGGACAATTCCACCACCGCCTCGTGGGTGAAACCGGCGAGGATCACGTG
>DRKU01000060.1 GCA_011051615.1 Gammaproteobacteria bacterium | reverse complement strand
CGTCGTTACTCCAAGCCCTTCGCCCTGATGATGGTGGATATAGACAACTTTACCCTGGTCAATGAAAGCTGGGGGCACGTATCTGGCGACGAGGCCCTGCGCATCCTCGCCGTGACCCTGAGCCGTGAGGTGCGCCCGGTGGACACGGTGGTACGTTATGGCAATGACGACTTCGTGATCATCCTGCCCGAAATTGGCGTCGATGATGCCCTCAACACCGGCGAACGCCTGCGACAGTGTATCGAGGACCACGAAATCACCCTCCTGCGTGGCAGCAAACCCATGCACCTGACTGTCAGCATCGGCATTTCTATCTACCCCGATGATGGCGAGAGTATCGAAGACCTCCTTGAGAATGTAACGGCGAGCCTCGAGAACGCAAAAAATCTGGGGGGTAACCAGGTAGCCGTCAACAGTAACGGAGAAGAAGATACGGGAAGTACTGCCTGAACGGGCAAGCAACCTCCCCCATGACGAGTAAGACCTGCGCGCCAATGCACCAACTCACCAACTTGAAGAAAACGTTTCCGGCACAACCGCTTACAGGGTCCCCGGAAGGAGCTCAGACAGCAGCCACAATGCGAAGCCATTTAAGACTACTCACCAAACTCCAGCTCTTCGCGAACCCCGTCAATCCCTGCTTTCGCACACGCCCCGTCGATACTCTCTCGTTCTGACTTTCCCGGTGGCGCGCCCGAGACACCTATAGCACCAACCAGTTCGCCGGCAGCTTCGATGAGCTCACCACCACCTACCAACAACGCACCAGGATTATGTTGAACCTGATCCGGAATCTTTCCTTCTTTTAGCAATCCTGCAAGTACACTGGTGTTAACACGAAAGCTGTTAGCTGTCCACGCCTTGCGATAAGCTGTTTCCATTGTATGTGGTCCAGCAAACCTGTCACGTAAAAACGCTTGAAGATTCCCCCCACGGTCCACCACCGCAACGGCCACTGAATAACCGCGCTGACGGCAATCATTAATCGCACCCCACGCCAACCGGCTTGCCTTCTCCAGGGACAGCGAGCGGGTGGAAAACATGGCCGGGGGCTCCTCACCTTGCGCCGGCAGTGAAATAACCAGCATGGAAAGCAACATTGGAATTACGTTTTTCATTTTTCTGCTCTGCTCAAATCCTGACTATGGATTTTTTCGATAGCTTTTATGGCAACTCCTGCACGCCTGAAACAGGATTTCGAACTGCTTATTGAGCTTAGCATAAGCTCCATTGCAGGCAATATCTGCCAGTGTATTAGCCTCAATCCTCAGCTTTAAAAGCAAACGCTCAATATCGTCATGTCGCTGAAATAACTCAGGCCTGACCCTTCCGCAAGCTTACTGGGTTCTTGGCTACGTCTATCTTTTTCAACAACGGTACGAGGAAGCTGCCAGCGCAGCCAGGCATTCCATTTCCTTGAACCCCAACTATGCTGATGGCTACCTGATATTGGCAATCTGTAGAATACATAGTGGAAGGCCTGAATTGGCCCTCTCGCTAGTCCACAGGGCTATGCAACTTAACCCGGAATACCCGGCTGCCTATGCATCCATCCTGGGGCAGGCCTACTTTTTCAATGATCAGGCAGGACAGGCCATCCCATTTCTACGAGAAGCCATTGATCGCAACACTAATCTCCTCACAGCGCATGTTTTCCTGATCGCAACTCTAAGCCGCCTCAACCGGCTCGAGGAAGCGGCATGGGCCGCGGAGCAGCTGAAGAATGTTCGGGCCGACTTCACACTGGAACAGCTCGATGGCATGCTTCCCACCGGCGATCAAGACACGATTGCGAGGATCGAAGGCCTTTTACGCCAGGCTGGTCTATAGCGGGAAAACTGTTACCGGTATCCTGGTGAAGAGCACCAGTGGTACTCGGAGGTTATATAAGATCACCTGGATGCACTGGTTCTTGATGGTATCGAGAGGGACAACTGGTTCACCGGGCGCATGGGCCTTCGTTTCAATCACTGATCTTGAAATAATCGCTTGTGAAGCAGCAGTGGAGGTCGAAGTTTTCAGAGTTCACTCGAGCTGTTCGTCGGCTACAACCAGTCAGTAAAGGCCACACCGATACCAAACCTGTTCACCCGCGCGTTGTAATCGATCAGGCTTTCGCCGTAGCCATTGAAATATTGCACAAACCAGCGTACACGCCGACTCATGGGGAAACTCCAGTTGAGTTCGAGGGCCCCATAGTTGTTACCTTTAAGGTTATTTCTCACCATCAGGCTCACCGTATGGCTACCATTCACATAGACACCGCGGACTTCCGCATGCCCAAGGAATTTCTCGATATCCGGATTATCATCACCACCAGGATCGTCGAGCCGATACCAGGGCCGCAGGCTGAGATAGAAATTATCGCGCTGAAAAAGGAAGTTGACGTAAATTCGATTCCAGCTACGTGATTCCGCTCCTGAGCGGCCATTGGACTGGTGAACCAGGCCGATCTGGATCATCCTGTTGTGGAACCCACCGTACTCCCAGTCGTTTGGGAAGATCAGGAACAACTCCGGCTCATGCACGGTCTCGCGAAAGGGACTCGAGACATCCTGGTTGTAGGCCTGCCAGAAAGACAGATTCGTGTAGGCAAACTGAAGTGAATCTCCCTCGCTGAAGATATTCTCTACAATCGAGAACTTCATGCTGAACTGAAACTTGATTTCATTGCGATCCAGGCCACCGGGACCACCGAACTCGGGGGGCGCATTGACCGGCAGGTCGTTATAGCTCAGCGGCAGAATATAGTTCGGCTTGTGCGGGGTCAGGACGAAAGACTCGTAACGTGTTTTTCTTTCGATGCGTATGCGGCGATCGAGTGCCGACTCCGTGGCTTGCTGTGGACCGGCTTCGATGCCCCTTTCTTCTCCCGCTCCGGTCGCTGTCGGTTCCACCGCATGGGCACTGCCGAGCAACAACAACGAACATACTGAAGCGGTGATTATCTTCCCCGTCATGATTCACCCGCGTGTCTCAGGCCCGTATCGACAGGCCCATGGAGCAAGCAGAGTAGCGCGCTGGCCCTCACTCTGCCCCCACCTCGGCCTCTTCTATCTCCATGGCCAGAAAGACCTGATAGGCATTGCGTCGGTTGGCAAGGTCGAAAGCCGGTAGATGCGCAAACTCACTCCAGTCAGCCGCGGCATAGGCCTCATCGAACGAGGTCATCTCGTATGCCGCCTTGCCCATGACGGTGCGCAGTTTCTCGATGTAGCGGCGCGTCAGGCTGATGGCCTGGGTGGGATCTTTTGCCGCCGGGCCGTGGCCCGGGATCAGGGCCGCCAGCTTGCGTGTCTCCATCTGCTTGAGTACCACCAGCCAGTTACGCGTGTTGGCATCCCCCACGTAGGGCACGCGTCCCTCGAAGATAATATCGCCCGAGAACAGCACGCCGTCATCAGGGACGTACAGCGTCATATCACCATCCGAGTGAGCCGCACCCAGCAGGCTGATGACGAATTCCACGCCACCGAGGGTGAAAGTCTCAGGCTCGCGCAGGAAGCGATCGGGATTCACGATATACGTCTTCTCATTGACCCAGGGATCCAGCGAAAACTGGCGTTCTTCAAGGCGTTCGGCCGCGATATCGGAATCGATATAGGCCATGGCCCCCGCCGGGGCGATGATCTCCGCGCCCATATCGCGGAACACCTGCAAGCCATAGATATGATCGGCATGGTAGTGACTGACAATGACCTTGCGAATGGGCTGATCGGTTACCGCGCGCAGCTTGCGTACGAACAGTGCCGCCAGCGAAGGCGTGCCGAGGGCATCGAAAATCACTACACCCTCATCGGTAACAACAGCGCCGGCATTGGAGATAAAACCGGCATTATCGGTCGCCACCCCGGCGGCTCCCTGTACATAGTACGTGTGGGCCGACACATTGCGTAGCGTCATCTCCACATCCACCGCCGGGTAGTCCGCCATACGCGCTATCTGCGCGGTGAGCGTGTCGGGATCCGGTGTCGCCCGTGTCGCCGGTGGCGCAGTTCGCTCGCAGCCAGTCAGGCCAGCAACAAACAGAAGGGCGAGAACAGGGAGAGCCGGGAATACGATTCGCATGGACACCTACTATTTCTTTCGTCGTTGATGAAAAAACTGGCGCAACAGGGTACCGCATTCGTCCGCCAGTATGCCACCGGTGATCTCGATGGCATGATTGTGTTCAGCGGCCTGCACAATGGAAAAGACACTGCCTGCGGCACCGGTTTTCGCGTCCGGCGCACCGTATACCAGCCGGTGGATACGTGCATGGATCATGGCCCCGGCACACATGACACAGGGCTCTAATGTGACATACAAGGTGGTATCCGTGAGACGGTAATTCTCCACTCGCCTTGCTGCATCACGCATGGCGAGGATCTCCGCGTGTCCACTCGGATCATGGCTGCCAATGGGCCGATTCCAGCCTTCGCCGATGAGGCGATCCTCACGATCTACCAGCACCGCACCCACCGGCACCTCGCCTTCCGCCTCGGCACGACGTGCCAGGTCGAGCGCATAGCGCATCCAGCGCAGATCACGCGGATCGAGATTCGAAGCATTGATATCTGTGGTCATGGTGGCCTGGTCCGGGCAGCAACATCCATACTATATAACTATACATTTGTGAGGTGCCGCTAATATGAACGATCTCTTTTCACTCGGCAAGGGGATATCTGGCACGAGACTATCCGTACGTAAGGTGTGGCCACACGCAACCCTGTCCATGACTTTTCCGCTCACAAAAAAAGCCGGCGCGAAAACGCGCCGGCCTCATTGGATTCGTGCCCTGCCAGGTTATTCAAAAATTGAACTGCGCACCAATCGTCCACATATCGATATCGCCTCCACTGACATCCTGAAAGAATTGATACTCCCCGCGCAGGGAGAAAGGCAGTGATGCAAACTTGTACAACGCCCCGAAACCGTAGGTCAGGTCGCTGCCGTCATCCGTTGCGAGTGCGAGACCGGATACATTGGCGGTAGCACTCCACAGGAACAGGCCTGCCTTGGCGAACAACGTAACAGCACCGACATCATGATAGGCCATGGCGGAAATCTCGATTCCATCAACCGACACGCTTGCTGTCGAACCGATAACATCAAAATCCCCCATGTCGATGTAGGCACCTTCTACGCCGAAGGTACCGAAACGCGTACCGCCAAAAATCTTGAAGGCATCGGAGGTATCAAAGCCGGCAGAATCGACATCTGCCTGACCAAACGACACACCCCAGTAGTTTCCCGCACTTGCCGGCATAGACACCAGCAGCAACAATGCAAACACACTTCCATATAACTTGAACATAGCCGATTCTCCCTTTGTATATAACCATTGACATCCCTGCCGTTTTCTCGTTTCCCCGAAGGCATCCCTGGCCTTCAGGTCCATCCATTACCACACGATTAAATCGCCACCCCTGTCAGGACAGGCCTGTTATGTATGCCACAGTCCCGCACCATTACGTTATACACGTTTCCAATCAGTCTGGTGCGAAACTGTCTGACAGTATAGCTTGCGCAGATTCTACCTGACAATAACCCGGTAACACACCAATCCGGATCCCATATGCCATACAGTGCATATTTGTTGATCTGCATCAAGAACAGGCTGACCGGGCTGGCTATCTCTCCGGCACAACAATGTCGCCATGAGCATCCGCGGCACCAGGTAATGAGCGGCGTAATTTTTCTGCCAGCCAGTCGACCCTGGAACGCACCCGCGAGGAAAGCAGGTGCGTATGTGGGAAAACCAGACTCACTGGCACGGTGGCCGGTTCAAAGTCCGTCAACACCGTCGTCACCTCGCCCGTGCGCAAGAACGGCGCCACCTGGTAGGAGCGGCCCGTGGCCTTGGCGCCCGCCGTCAGGCTCCCCCGCTCGGCGATCTGTACGGATCCCGCCATGGCTCGCAGCTTGTCCATGGACGCATATTACTCCGACGCGTGCACCCTGCAACTCATCGGCCGCCCCGCGCTGTACCGGTATACGCCGCATGCATCCGGCCCAGGCGGTGGCACGGCGCGCTACCAGGAACTGGAAATCGAGACCTGGCGCGAGAGCAGGTTTCCACTACACCTCCAGTGGCGCCTTCTCGATTTTTCTCCCGATAACCCGGCGATATAGACAGACCACATTCCT
>DRKU01000059.1 GCA_011051615.1 Gammaproteobacteria bacterium | reverse complement strand
TCGGCCGAGGCGCATGCGCGGCGGCCACTTCATTCTCAGCATGTACGTCGGCGACCTCGAATTGCAGGTCTTCGTGATACTGGTAAATCACGTAGCCCATCATGTGAAACATCACGAGCACGAAGTACATGGTGATGGTGCTGACAAGGAAAGTGATGAGGTAATCCGGCGTAAACGCACCCAGTAGACCGACGGTAGTACTGAGCGCGATGATAAGCAGCAGCAGGAAGGCACACAGTAGCAGGTAGTGAACACCGATGCGCTGGATGAATTGCCACAGGTAAGCCGGGTTGAGGATCTGTACGAAGCTGCGCTCGATGGCCAGCGCCATGATGGCCGCCGGCAGGGCCAGTATGGTGAGTAACATCAACGGCGCGAGTGCAAAAAAACTGAACAGAGACTGCACGATCATGTTGATGGTTACGACGAAGAAGATCAGGAAGACCTCCATGACCGGCAGTTCCATGTCCGACAGCAGGGACTCCTTGTCCAGTGGCGGTGGTGCCATGTTGCCGCGTGCCGTCTCCTCCAGCGCCAGCGTGGCATAACGGATAAACACGATAAACAACAGGATCGGTGCGATGATCTCCAGAGGGGGAATAATCAGGCCGATGAGACTGCTGGCCACGGCGATGCCAACCATGAGGATCAGTGCATCGCGCGTCAGGGGATAGCGGTAGAAACTGGCGATATTCTGCCAGAACGGTGTGATCAGATTACCTGCGCCAAGATAATCCAGCGTGTTCTTGCATACCGGGCAGGCAGGCGCCACGGCGCGCTCCTCGGCCGGCACACAACTGCTGCAATAATTGATATCACAACTTTCGCAATGCCAGGCTGCGGGAGTCTCCGCGTGGTATTTGCACTTGATCTGCGCCATAATCGCCGCTGGTTCGCTTGCAGGAACCCAAGCCTATCGGCACTCCCCGGGGCTTGCAAGCCAGAAGCACACAGAACACCACATCTGAGTCCATGCCACCGGGAGATCGCCATGCCGCAATTGCGCCGTACCATTCTCAGCCTGTTATTGCTGTTCTTCGCGCTTACCGCCACCGCCGCGGAGTTGCTGGTCGAGCCGGCCTGGCTGGCGAAAAACCTGGGGAAAGCGGGCGTTGTCGTCATCGACGTAACCGATGAACCGCAATACCAGCGCTTCCACATTCCCGGCGCGCGGCCACTGCCCGTCTACCTGCTCAGCCGGCGCACGCGCGCCGGCGTGTCCCTGTCCATCGGCCCCACAAATGTCGTCAAGTTGCTCGGTCAGCTCGGCGTCAGGCGTGATGACCACATCGTCATCTATGACGACATGGGCGGGCTCAACGCGGGACGCCTGTTATGGGAGCTGGATCGCATCGGCCACCCGCAAGTCTCGGTGCTCGACGGCGGCTTGGTGAGCTGGGTGCTGGAAGGCCGCAAGGTGACCAACAAGCCCGCCAGTTTCAGGGCCGTCAGCTACGGCAAACCGGGCAAGGGCCCGCATGGCGGCCTTGCCACGCTCGACGATATACGCCAGTGGCTCAAGGGCAGCGACGAGATCCTGCTCGATGTACGCAGCCGCGAGGAATTCGTCGGCAGCCCGCGCTATCCACGCAGTGGTCACATCCCCGGCGCGAAGTGGTGGGAGTGGAGCAACAGCGTGGATTTTGAAAACGGCTTCCGTCGCCGACCGGTCACGGAGCTGCGCAGCGCGCTGGCAGCGCTGGGGATCGAGGATGCCAATACCCCGGTGACCTTGTACTGCCGCAGTGGACACCGCGCCGCACAGGCCTACTTCACCCTCCGTTCGCTGGGCTTCCACAAGGTACACGTTTACGACGGTTCGATGCTGGAATATGAACGCCAGCGCAAGCTGCCGCTGGTGAAAGGGCTGAAGTAAGGCCCCGAATCAGTCCGCCGGCACCGTGCGACCCTCGGCCCACTGGCGCAGACGTGCGACAGGCTCGGCCATGGTCACCGCCAGCGGACGTGTGGCGGCGGCCTCTTCGAGCAACAGGGACTGACTGAGACGCGTACCGCGCCCACGCGCCGAGTACAGCGCCGCCACGACCAGTTGCTCGATTTCCGAGCCGGAAAAATCCGCCGTTGCCGCCGCCAGTGCGTCGAGATCGAAGAGGGCCGGCGGCTGTTCACGGCGGCGCAGGTGGATCTCGAATATTGCGCGACGGGTTGGAGCATCGGGTAGATCGACGAAGAAGATCTCGTCGAAGCGGCCCTTGCGCACCAGCTCCGGCGGCAACATGGTGATGTCATTGGCGGTGGCCACCATGAACACCGCCTGCTTGCGCTCCGCCATCCAGGTTAGCAAAGTTGCCTGCAGACGCCGCGCGGTACCACCATCCCGATCGGTACCGGCAATGCCCTTTTCGATCTCGTCGATCCACAGCACGCAGGGGGCCATGGCCTCGGCGGTCCTGAGGACCTCGCGCAGATTGCGCTCGGTCTCACCATGATACTTGTTGAACAGGGCGCCGAAATCCAGGTGCAACAGGGGTACTTGCCAGGTGCCGGCCACGGCGCGCGCGGCGAGGCTCTTCCCGCAGCCCTGCACACCGAGCAGCAATACCCCACGTGGTACGTCGAGGATATCGTCACCGCCGCGGAACACCTCGGCACGCTGCGCCAGCCAGTCTTTCAGGTGCGAGAACCCGGCCACATCGGCAAAACGTTCGGTGGCGAATTCGTAACGCAGCAGGCTGTCGCGGTTGAGCAGCCGGTACTTGGCCTCGACGATGCGCGCAATGTCATTGTCGAGGATGGCACCGTCGTCACAGATGGCCTTGCGCGCCAGGCGGCGCACCTCGGCGGTGGTCAGGCCACCGAGATTGTCGATAAGGCGCTCCAGTGCAGCGCTGTCTGCCTTCACCTTGCGCCCCGCATTGTGTTGCTTCCACTGGCGGGCTTCCTCGCGGATGATCTTTTCGCGCTCCTTGTGTGACGGCAAGGCCAGATGAAAGTCCGCATGGAAGGCATGCAACTCATCGGGGACTTCCACGGCATGGCTGATAAGCACCACCACGCGACGTACCGGCTGCTGTTGCAGGGCGATGTCCTTGAGCAGGCGTACGTTGCGTGGGTCTTCCAGGTAGGGGTGAAAATCCAGCAGCGCAAACAGGCCGCCTTCGCTATCGCGCTTGATGTGTTCGAGAAACTGTGTCGGGTCTTCGAGGCCGTTTTCAAAACTGAACTGACCCATGAGCCGTTGCATGCCCTCGGTGATACTCCAGGTATAGAGTGGCAGGCGGGCCGATTTCTGGATCTCGCCGAGTAACCCGAGGACACGCCGTTCTTCGCGGGTTTCGATACTGATTAGGGGAACATGCGATTGGATCAGCAGTTCCAGGTCATGACGGTCATCCACACCCGATCCTTGTTTCTCGTCCAGCCAGGGGCGTCCCCACCTTACCCCATCGTGACGGACGAAACCAAATCAGTACATGAGGGACGATGAGCGAGGTGGATCGCCGGGCAGAAAAAAACCCTCCAGAAAGAAGTTCAATGCTCAACCGGAGGGCAGAAACCTGGCGAAATTTTTTCTGTACCGGGCCTGGTGGCGCGGTGAAAGAGAACGTCCGGCACACGGATGCGGGTGGGCCGGGGGAAAACGGGTACCGATGGATGGATCAAACCTTAGACCCTCCCCCGCCCCCTTGCAACCGGGCCTGCTAATTGCTTGATCCGGGGCCAGTTTACGCCCTCGCCGTGAGGTGGCCCGGGCCATGGATGGCGGGATCCGACCAGCCAGAGAGTAAATTTCAGGGTAATTTACATGGAAACAGGGCCCGGGGCGCCGGCCGGGATCACGCGCAGGATCTGGCCGGCGGGATCTGCTAACTTGGCGTGCAACGCCATTTCAGGTCGCCCTCATGCGCAAACTGTTTCGCCTCCTCCGCATCACCATTCTACTCACTATCCTGATCATCGTTGCCGCCAACACCTGGCTGAGTCACCTGCGTACCACCGACTGGGACGACACCCTGTGGGTGGCGCTCTATCCGATCAATGGCGAGGGTACGGAAATGATCGACCGCTACATGGCACGGCTGAATGCGCGAAACTTCGCTCCCATCGAAACGTTTTTTCGCGAGGAGGCTGCCGGTTGGGAAGTGAACCTGCGTCAACCGGTACACATCGTTCTCGCGCCACCCGTGGACGAGCAGCCGCCCACGCCTCCGGTCAACGGTAACGCGGTGGAAAACATGTGGTGGAGCCTGCGCTTTCGTTACTGGGCGTGGCGCGTGGACACCCTCACCGACGTGGCACCCCATATCCGCATCTTCGTGGTCTACCACACCCCGGTGAGCGGGCAGCGACTGGACCATTCCGTTGGTCTGCAGAAGGGCCTGCTGGGGATCGCCAATGTCTTCGCCAGTCACAGCATGGCCCCGCGTAACCAGGTGGTCATCACTCACGAGATCCTGCATACCCTCGGCGCAAGCGACAAGTACGATGCCAATGGGAGGGTCGTCTATCCGCAGGGCTATGCCGAACCGGAGCGCCGCCCCCTGCACCCGCAACGGCTGGCCGAGATCATGGCCGGCCGCATCCCCGTTTCGCTGGCGCGCTCGCGGATACCACCGGGGCTGGAATACTGTGTCGTTGGCGAGATAACGGCGCAGGAGATCAACTGGATCGCCGCGGACGAGTGAGGACGGGCTTCAGACCTTACCGGCCTGAATACGCTTGATGCGGAAACCGGCAGCCTCCAGTGCCTTGTGGGCCTCGATAATGGCCTCATCCAGTTCCGGCATATCACCGCGCATCTGGCGGCGTGTCTTTTCCGATTCGCGCAGGTGGAACATCAGCGCCATGCACATGCGCTCGACAAGCGGTTTTTCTTCGTCGCCCAACGGCACCAGGTCGGCCTCGGGCAGGGCCACTTCCGCCGGCATGCCCTTGACGCACTTGATACAGCGCCGGTAGGTACCGATCGCCGTGGGTGTCTCGCCTTCTGCGGTACTGCGCACATGCCCGCATTCGTAGATCTCCTGTGTCAGGGTCTGGAATGCCGGGTGGGGTCGGTAACCGAGGAGCTTGCGCAGTGTCATGACGGGGTGCAGACCATGAGATTAACGTAACCGCCCCTCAGGTGAGAAACTGTACGCCGAGGGAATAACCATCGCCATCGGCAATGCAGTGGCATACGCGCCCGCGAGCAGTCACCGCGCGGGGACGGCTGCCGGGGGCGGCGGTATTGAAGACTACGCGCAACTCCTCACCCACCTGTGCCTGCCAGCTGGTATGCAGCCCGATGCCCTCCATGCAGAAATCGTGCGCCGCACAGGACCAGCGGTTGCCATGCCGGGTCGTCACGCTGACCGGCCGTTCGAAATGGATGCGACGATGGCGCCGCCGTTCATTGATGACCATGGTGCCTTCCTCCTGTCCCCCGCCTGCCTGAATCCCTGCCTGAATCTTAGAGCAACGAGAGATCGGGCAGTTCAAAATAGTATATCCCCGACGCGGCGGGATCGGGGGTTTCCCCATGATCTGAAATTTCCGCGTCTTCCCGATCCGTCACGTCCGGGTGTCCCGCCTGCGGCATCTCCATCGCGCCCGTTACGGGTATCGTGGGTCCCGGCGCGCGGACGTCGAAGCCATCGCCACCAAAACCCACCTGCTCGAGCAGGCGACGAGCCTCGCTGATGGCCTCGTCCAGATCGGGGCGCGCTTCCTGCTCCAGGTACTGGCGCTTCTCGCTCAGGCTGAGGTGGTAGAACAGGGCACTGGCCAGACGGCCGATGAGCGGATGATCCACCGGTGTCTGATGGCAAATGCGGCTCAGCTCACTGTGCGGGATATCCGCCGGGGCGCCGGTGACGCACTTGGTACAGCGCTTTTCCCGTGGCCCGGCGAGGCGAAATTCCTCCAGCGGCGTGCTGTAGGCATGGCCGCACTCGTAGACCGTCTGGACCAGCGAGGAGAACTCCGGATGGGCCCGGTAACCGATGATTCGTGTTTTTTCCATACCTGCCTGCATACGGTATCCCGCGAGCGGGCGGGCCACGGTAGCGGCGACCTTCCTGCGGGTCCTTCAGTTTACGTAAATCATCAGCACAGAAAAACCACCTTTTGGATGGAGGATCGTTTCACTTTCATGTCCCCGCGGGATCAGGTACGAAAATGTGACCTGGTTCACACCATGGAGTGGTGGGAGGACCAATTAAAGCCCCGCGCGGAGCGGACGATATGGAATATACCGGCGCGTAAGTTGTCTCATACGCACGAACCTGAAAACAGCGAGGTGACTCCAAAGTGGAAAGTAGTAAATCCGGCCATGCCATCACCAGCCACATGGGACGTCCCGTGGCACCGGCCATCACCAATGAGCAGGGCAGCTACGTCTTCGATCGTGTTGCCGAGTGCAATGAGGACGGCTGTCCCCTGGATCAGCTGCAAAGCAATGAAATCATGATCCACCCCGGCCTGATCTATCGCCAGGGTTCCTGAACAGCAACACCGGACCTGATCTCCCCATCCTTTCCCTGGGCGCACCCTCCCGGTGCGGCTCAGGGTCGGCATATCCCCCCTTCTGTCTCAAGTACGGGCCCCGCCCCGGCCTCTTACAGGATCCCCAGCCCTGCCTGGCGCGTGGCCGCCACGCCCAGCATGTAGGCGAACACCAGCACCGCCGCACCCAGCGCCACGCCCTGTCCGAGGCGGCTGCGGGCGTGCCGCATGACGACCATGCCCAGCAGGATATAGAGCACCAGGGCGGTGAGCTTGGCGGTCAGCCAGGGGCTGACAAAGGGATACTGACCGATACGCACCGCCAGGGCGATGCCGGTGGCCAGCAACAGGCTGTCGAGGACATGGGGCAAGATGCGCAGCCAGCGCGCCTGCAGCCGTGGCGAGGCCCGCAGACGCAGCACACCGCGGGCCAGGAAGCCCGTCAACGAGGCCAGCGCGAGGCTGATGTGGGTCAGCTTGAGGGGATCCACGGGCCCGAAAGACCGCCGACAGGGCGGTTCAGGGGTGATCGACGATCCACTTGCGGAACTCGGCACGCTCTGCCGGTGAGGCCTGCTGCCACCAGTTCCTCAGCTCGTCGAGCACGGTACCGCCGGCCGCGGGCCGGGCCGGTGCAGGCATCGGTGCCGCCGGTGCCGGTGCGGGAATGACCGGTGCCGCGGGGGCCACAACGGTGGGTGACGGGGTCACGCCCAGCTGACTCAGGATCCCCCCCGCAGGAACGCGGCGCGCGGCCTGCAGACGCTGACCGCCCCGGGTATTGAGCAGCCAGATCTCCACGTCAGCGGTGCTCACATCGGCGCTGGCGGGATCTTCGGGACCGTTATGGGCAAAGCGGTAGGTCTCGCCGGCGCGCACATCGGGCGTGAAGATGAAGGTATCCGAGGTGTAGAGCGACGCCGCGGTGGGATCGCCATAGACTTCGCTGTAGTTGACCGCCACCTGGTGGCGCCCGGGTGTCAGGTAGAGCGGTACGCCTTCGGGCCCGGCCTCACCGTGCTTGTACTCCACGCTGTCCACGGCGATGAGATTGATCCCCGGCGGGATGCGAATTTCCGCCAGCTCGCTCAGCGAACGTGGCTTGCCCGGATAGGCGTGTACCGGCCCGTTGAGCGTAGTGGCACAGCCGGAGAGCAGAAACGCGCCGGACAATACCAGTAGAACAGTCAGTTTTCCTAACAGCGAATTGAATACCATCGGTGCCTCCCCGGCGCTGTACATCAGATTAAGCTTGGAATTTACCCGGCGTATTCTGAGACACCGGCGCGTCGCGCACAATACGCATATGCCCGTTTCCGGCCACGGCAGCCGGAAACGGGGCCCGGGGTACCGGCCCGTACGTCTGCCAGGACCCGGCGCGCGCTAGAACAGCGTATAGATGAAGGGCGCGACCGCCGAACCCTGGGTCATGACCACCAGCATCCCGAGTAGCAGCAGCATCAGAATGATGGGGGCAAGCCAGAATTTCTTGCGCACGCGCATGAAAGACCAGAGGTCCTTGAGCAAATCCAGCATCAGAAGGGATTCTCCATACGTTTGACTTCACTCTTTTGGCTGGGCAGGCGGTAACTACTGCTGCCGGCGTCCAGCCGGCGACGCATGGGATCCTTGCGCAGCAACCACATCACCAGGGCAATGGGTGTGAACAGCAGGTAGAAGATCACGCCAAGGATGATACGTGTGTTGACCCAGCCCAGACCCGCACCCAGGTACATCCAGACGTAATAGACCGGCTTGAGCACCACGGGCAGCAACAGCCCGAAGCCGCCGAGCACACCAAGCACGATCCATGGCCAGCGTGGCCAGGTCTCACTCTCCAGCAGCCAGGGGAAAAACAGGCCAAAGAGAACGGCCGCGATGATACCCGTCAGCAGTCCGAAACTGCGCAGGTCCTTGTTCGAGGGCTCAGGGATCTTGTGCATGACAGTCAGTCCAGTTCGAATTCCTGCATCCAGGAGTCATCCTTTTCCCAGGCCGGCTGATCCGGCTTATGCAACAGAATATTTTCCAGCACCAGGTAGTCCATTTCGGTGCGCATGAAACAACGGTAGGCATCCTCGGCGGTACACACGATGGGCTCGCCACGCACGTTGAACGAGGTATTGACCAGTACCGCGCAGCCAGTGCGTTGCTCAAAGGCTTCCAGCAGGCGATGAAAGCGCGGATTGGTCTCCCTGTGCACGGTCTGCACGCGCGCGGAATAATCCACGTGGGTGATCGCCGGCAGGTCGGAACGTGCGACATTGAGTTTTTCGATGCCGAAAAGTTTTTCCTCCTCCTCGCTCATGAGGCGCCGCCGTTCTTCCTTCACCGGCGCGACGATGAGCATGTAGGGACTGCGGCGATCGAGCTCGAAGTAGTCAGAGACCTTTTCCGCCAGCACCACCGGTGCAAACGGCCGGAAGGATTCGCGGTACTTGATCTTCAGGTTCATCACCGATTGCATGCGTTTGCTGCGTGGATCACCGATGATGGAACGCCCACCCAGTGAACGTGGACCAAATTCCATGCGACCCTGGAACCAGCCGACGACATTTTCCCCGTCCAGCACTTCGGCCAGCTTCGGCATCAGTTCCTCATCGTCCAGTTGCGTGTAGACCGCACCGACGGAATCGAGGTAACGAATGATCTCCTCGTTGCTGTAACGCGGCCCGAGATAGGCACCCTGCATGCTGTCGCCACCATTCACCCTGCGAGGCTGGTCATGATACTCGTGCCATATCGCCAGCGCCGCGCCTACCGCACCACCGGCATCCCCGGCGGCAGGTTGTATCCAGATATCCCTGAAGGGCCCTTCACGCAGTATGCGGCCATTGCCAACGCAGTTGAGTGCCACGCCACCGGCCAGGCACAGGTAGTCTACACCCAGTTCCTGGTGCACCGTTCTGGCCAGGCGCAGGACGATTTCCTCGGTAACCTGCTGGATGGAGCGGGCAATATCCATCTCGCGCTGGCTGATCTCCGTCTCCGGCTTGCGCGCTGGCGCACCGAAGAGGCGATCGAACTTGCCATTGGTCATGGTCAGCCCGGTCGCATAATTGAAGTAGCTCATATCCAGGCGGAACGTACCGTCATCCTTGAGGTCGAGCAGCTTATCGAGGATCAAATCCACGTATTTCGGTTCACCATAGGGCGCAAGTCCCATCAACTTGTACTCGCCGGAGTTGACCTTGAAGCCGGTGTAATAAGTAAACGCGGAATACAGCAGTCCCAGCGAGTGCGGGAAATCCATCTCCCACTGGGGTGTCAACCGATGGCCATCTCCCAGCCACACCGAACTGGTCGCCCATTCCCCGACACCGTCGAGACACATGACGGCCGCCTTCTCGTACGGGCTGGGGAAAAAAGCCGACGCGGCATGGGACTGGTGGTGCTCGGTAAACAGCAACGGCGGCAGATCGTCGGCGCGGCAACCGGCCAGCGCCGACAACTCCTTGCGCATGGTGGACTTGAGCAGCAGTTTTTCCTTCAGCCACACCGGCATGGCGGCCATGAAGGAACGGAAACCCTTTGGTGCATAGGACAGATAGGTCTCCAGCAGGCGCTCAAACTTGACCAGTGGCTTGTCGTAGAACACCACGCTGTCCAGATCTTCCAGCTCGATGCCCTGTTCCTCGAGACAGTAGCGAATGGCATTGACCGGAAAGCGGGCATCGTGTTTCTTGCGCGAGAAGCGTTCTTCCTGCGCGGCACTGACGATCTCCCCATCGACCACCAGTGCTGCCGCACTGTCATGGTAATAGGCCGAGATGCCAAGAATTGCTTTACCCACGTGCCGTGCCCTCCTGCAGGGATCATTTCATCGACTGCCACAACCGAAACAGGACTGCCGCAAACGCTTTCCCGCAAAAAAACTGAAAGTGGAATCGGAATTTTCGAATATAGTTATTCTTGTTCTTGTCTATTCCCGCGTGAGTATACCGGCGGCCAGAATTGTTTGAGCATAATTCTCACCCAGTACCTCTACACCCTTGGGAGTATAATGAACAAAGTCAATAAAGTAGCCACCCTGATTGTCTAGCCTGATGTTATTATCGACGAACAAGGTGCCTTCCGCCGCCGCAACCTCGCGAATGATCTGATTGTAGCGCCGATGGTGTGCTACGAATTCGGCGTGCAGTGGGTAGACAATCTCATCATTGTACGGCTTGGCCGCCATGTGTTTGACAAAGGCCTCCTCCGTATCCAGTAGCGCCTGGCTACCCAGCACTATCCGGATACCGTTGTGTTTCGCCAGCGCGACAAAGGAACGCAGGTTACGCCGGAAGACCGCCTCCGCAACCGGCAGGGGTTGCATACCCTGACTTTGCCGGTGAATGGGTTTACCCATTTGCATATCCACCAGCCTGCCTTTCACGAACCAGTACAACTGCGAATGCTGAAACAGCATATTGGCAAAGGTATAACGCTGCCCGGCACCCGGTGCATTGTAGAACGCATTGGAATACTTATGAGACAGGTCGAAGGTAAAACCCTTCCAGTAAGATGCCAGCAGATCGTTGACATTGTGACTCATGATCACGACATCGGGATCCCACGACAGGGCGTCGAACATCAGCAGGATAAGAGAATGATTGGTGGCATAGGCCGAGTTGGCCACGTTGATGACTTCGACCTTGCGTCCTTTCAATGCCTCGGCAAGCTGCCGTTGTAAGACCAGAGGATAGTGGATCTGCGCCTTGCCCATGGCATAACCGTTTTCCGTCGTCGACCCGCCAAAGACAACAATGCGCAGGGTGTTGGCCGGTTTCTCGATGGCAAACAGTTCACCGTGTCGTGAGGAGATGTAACGCTGGCCGTCCTTTTCCACGTAGAGGGGAAAACCAAAGGTACGAAACGGGATGGGTGGTCGCACCTCTGCATTCAACAGGTTGCGATGACCGGAAAAAAAGCCGTGCCCCTTCAACATGTCTACCGTCCGGATACCAATTTCAAGTGTCAGAAGCACAAGAAAAAGGGAAACCAGAGCAAGTGCCAGCTTCTGTTTCCCGGTGGTATGGGTTGGCGCTTCGGTGTTACGTGCCATGTTTTTCTCCACTCAGCCTGCCACTACCTGACCTCAGGACGGGCCGCCTGTCGCAGCCTACCCCGGCGTGGCAACCTGACCAAGTCTGCTTTAGAGCTAGCCGGAGTGGATCAATTACCGTTGGGAGACGTTTCGGGACCCGCTTGCGTGACGAGTCCCTGAAAAAACGATTCGGCGGCCGCGTCCAGTTCGTGCCATTCCACATGCCGGCGGCCGCGATGTGAAAAGCGCAATTCGATCATCCGCTGCGGGTGGCCGGCCGGCAGGCAACTGAGGCCGATGACCTGTAGCAGCAGATACAGGGAAGGTCCACGGTTGAGAGCACCACGGTCACGCACCGACAGGCGCGAACGCGAACATTCCATATCACCGAGACGCTGGCGCCGGGACTCCACCTCGAGCAGGTCGTAGCGCGGATCGCCCTGGAAGGTTTCGCGCCGGGCACGCAGGCGGGCGAAAAAATCTTCCCTGTCGCGATAATCGAAATCGATGACCACCAGCTGTACCTCGGCACCCCAGGAGTCGTCCCAGCTGCGACCATAGCGCACGAAACCGATACGCCGCGGCTGGTGATCCACCACGTACCATTCGGCACCGGGAGCGCGAATGCGCAGACCGTCGAGATCGAACGCCCGCTCGGGCGTGGGGATGGGGATCACCCGTACCGCAGGCGGGGTACAGGCGACGAGACTCGTTAACAGAACCGGGATCGCACAACGCCACATGCGCCCAGCATAGCACAGGGTAAATCAGGGATTGACGAAGCGCAGGCCGATACGATCCGGTTCGATGGTGATCACTTCCATGTCCACGATGGGGGCCTCTTCGGCCATACCCTGGATCTGAACCTGGACAATGCTGCCCACCGACGGCATGGGAACATCCTCACAGAGGATATAAATCCCCCTGTCGGTCAGATCCTGCATCTTCATGACCACCGCACCAATGGACTCATGCATGACCTTGATGTCGGCGGTGCATTTGGCGTGAAAGCTGCCGTCGGATCCTGCCATTGCTCTACCCGTTGCCCACGGCCAGTTCCTCACGGATGGCCTCCATGGTGCGCTTGAGGATCATGGAGTCACGCAGAAGCTTCTCATATTCGCGCGCTTCCAGCGGCTGGCTGAAGAGAAAACCCTGGATGGTCCTGCAACCCAGGGCATGCAGGTAGGCAAGTTCATGGGCATTCTCCACGCCTTCAGCGACCACTGCCAGGTGCAGGCTGTGCGACAGGGCCATGATGGCAGTGACGATGGCGGCATTGTCATTCTCGGAGCGGTTGTGCACATTGGTGATGAAAGAGCGATCGATCTTCAGCGTATCGATGGGAAACTTTTTCAGGTAGTTGAGGGAGGAATAACCGGTACCGAAATCGTCGATGGCGATGCGGAAACCCTTTTCCTTGAGCGCGTTCAACACCTTGATGTTCGTCTCCACATCTTCCATCAGGCAGCTCTCGGTCATCTCGATCTCCAGCAGGCTGGCATCGATGCCCGCTTCATCCACCAGCGAGGCGACCAGTGTGGCAAAACCCTGCTGGTGGAACTGCGCGGCCGAAACATTGACCGCGACGGGAACCACATCCAGTCCCTCCGCCAGCCAGTGCCGCTGTGCGCGGCAGGCCTCGCGGATGACCCATTCACCCACCGGCAGGATGAGGCCCGTCTCTTCCAGGAGGGGAATGAAATCCAGCGGCGAAACACGCCCCCGCTGTGGATGCAACCAGCGCAGCAGGGCCTCGGCGCCCACTACCGATCCGCTGGTGGCATCTACCTTGGGCTGGTAGAAGAGTTCGAATTCTTCATTTTGCAGTGCCGCCTCCAGTTCGCGGATACGCGTACCGCGATCCTGTGTCTGCTTGCCCATTTGTGCGGTGAAAAACTGGTGGCTGCAACCCGGATCTGCCTTGGCGCGCTGCGTGGCAGTATCCGCTGCACGTAGCAGCGTGTCGCAATCGGTGGCATCACCGGGATAGAAGGCGATGCCGATGCTGGCCGAGGTGTGCAGGGTGATATCGCCAAGCTCCACCGGTGCATGGACCTGTTCACACAGGCGCTGTGCCAGCGACTCGAGATCATCCGGCACATCGATTCCACCCACGGTAAGGGTGAATTCATCCACGCCGACGCGCGCCAGCATATTGTAGTCGCGCACTACGCTGCGCATGCGTGCGGCCAGGGTGCGCAGCAGGGCATCGCCGGTGTGCTGACCGTGAAGTTCGTTGACAGACTTGAAGTCATTGATATCGAGATGGATAAGGCCTACCTGCTGACCCAGCCGTTGCGCCCGGTTGATGGCGTGTTGCAGGTTCTCCGTAAAGGCAGCGCGGTTGGGCAGCCCGGTAAGCGGATCCCGCGTTGCCTGCTCGATGAGTTCCTGTTGTTGTGCGGTGATCAGCAACTGCGCACGCCGCACCAGCCCGAACAACAGCAGGTAGACCGCCAGCATGATCGCCAGCGCACCGTAGACCAGCCGTGTCAGGGCGGCGCGGTTGTCTGCCACTTCATCGCTGACATCCAGATACAGGCCAAGCACACCATTGTCGGCTCGCCCCTCCGGACCTTGCCCCAGGGGAATATGGGAAACAATCAGGTCAATCTCGTGC